>NZ_JAYWDT010000218.1:0-6237 GCF_043779715.1 Flavobacterium sp. | reverse complement strand
AAAAATCTTAAAACAGACAACCAAACTGGTTTTGGAACCAATGCTGCCAATTATGGGGGAAGATTTTTGGCTAAAGATGGTTACGCTAATATCGAAAGAAGCGGTTTGCCTTTTTTTGATCAAATTAGTTGGTTTCACACGCTGTTGCGGTTGCCAGCATGGAAATTTCAAATGATAATTTTCTCTGTTTTTATTTTGATTAATTTTGTTTTTGCTTCCATTTATTATTTTATTGGGGTTGAACATCTGAACGGGATTGTTGCTAGTTCTGAAATCGAAAAATTTGGTCAAGCTTATTTTTTTAGCGCACAAACATTTACAACAGTAGGATATGGTCATATAAGTCCTAATGGATTTTTAACAAGCGCAATTGCAGCAACTGAAGCACTAACTGGGCTTTTAGGATTTGCACTGGCAACTGGTTTGTTGTACGGAAGATTTAGTAAACCTGAGGCGCATCTGAAATTCTCAGAAAATGCAATAATTGCCCCTTTTCAAGGCGGAAAAGCACTAATGATTCGTATCGCTTCTTACAAAAACACAAATTTGACTGATGCCGAAGCAAAACTAACGCTAGCCATGACAGTCGAGGAAAATGGAGTTCCTGTAAATAGATTTTTTCCTTTAGCTTTAGAGTATAGCACTGTAAATTTCTTAACATTAAGCTGGACATTAGTGCATCATATTACAGAAGAAAGCCCATTGTACGAATATACTAAAGAAGATTTTGTTAATGAAAAAGGTGAGATTTTAGTATTTTTAAAAGCTTTCGACGAAATGTTTAGCAATACAGTGGCGATTAGGACATCCTATATTTTTAAAGAAATTGTTTACGGAGCTAAATTTTTACAAATGTTCGAGCATAGTAACGACAACACAAAAACAGTCATTCATATAGATAAATTGAATTCATTCGAACAAATTGAGATGTGATTTTAAAGCAATTTGTAATCTAAATTAACTTGTACTTTTTTTGATACTTTACTACTAATAAGGAATGGTAAATCAATATTAAAATCATCAGTATTTAAAGTGAAATTGGAAACTATATTAGTAGTGTTCTCGTTTTTAGAAATCTTTGCAACAACCGAAATGTTTTTAGATTTTCCGTGTAATTCTATTGTGCCATTTATAATAAATTCTTGTTTTTGACTGGTTAGTTTCGATGCATCGAAATTTTCAATTTTCCCTTTGAAAATGGCTTTCGGATATTTGTCGCTCTCTATGTAGTTTTCATTAAAATGTTCTTGCATTAAAGATGATTTAAACTTAAAACTTTTTATCATAGCCACACTAGCGATATCTCCCGTTTTTGTGTTCAGGACACAAGCCGAAAGTTTATTGGTTGCTTTTACTTCTTCAAAAGACGGCACAGAAGCCTCAAAAATAATTTGACCAGTTTTTGTTAAAATTTTATCTTGAGCAATTGCAAAATGGCTCATCAAGATTAGGACGAATGTGATAAGTGTGTTTTTCATTAGTTTACAAATCCATCAGTTTGCCATTTTATAATTTTGTCGATAGTTGCTTGTGGTAATCTTGTTCCTGCATCTGGCATCATGCCACCCGAGCCCTGAGCTCTAGAAACTCTATCTATTAATCCTCTCGTGAGTATTGCATTTTTTACATCATCGTAAGTAGTAAGTTGCATTGGCGCACCATTAATGGGAGGGGAAGCATGACAATTTAAACAATTACTGTTTATAATTGATGCAATATCTGTACTGTATTTTATTGTTACTGTATTATTTGTGGGTGTTGTAAGATCAGATGTGCTATCGTTGTTACAAGATGACAATGTTGTTAACAGGACTATTATGACAAAAAGCTTTATATTCATTTAATTAAAACTTAAGTTAAACAATTTGGTATTTAATGTTAAAATTTATATAAAAATAAATAAATTTTCGGATTAATATTGTTAAATTTGTTATAAATTGTTTTATAAAATGAAATTTCCTTTTAGAATTGTTTTGTCACTAGTGGTCTTTTTTGCTTTTTCAGCAAATGTATTCTCGCAAAATGATGTTTTTAATGTAGCACGTTCAGGAACTGTTGAAGATTTAAGAGCATTAATAAATCAAGACTCCGAGGTAATAAATACTAAAAATGAAAATGGTTTTACACCCCTAATATTAGCTTGCTACAAAGGAAATGTGGCAGTTGCAAAATTCTTAATAGAAAAGAGTAAAACTATTGACACGTCGAGTGATATGGGCACACCTATTATGGCAGCAACTTATAAAGGGCAATTAGAACTGGTGAAATTATTATTAGAAAATAATGCGAATCCTAATATTGCTGATAGTAATGGAACGACTCCACTTATTTATGCTGCTATGTTCGGTAATACTAACATTATGAGTTTATTGTTAAAATATAAAGCAGATAAGACACACAAAGACAAAGACGGTAAAACTGCTTTCGAGTTTGCTGTGTTTTCAGGAAATCAAGAAATTATAAACCAACTTAAAAACTAAAAACATGAAAAAAATTACTTTTTTATTATTATTTGTAGGAGTTAGCACTTTTGGACAGTTTACAACAGGAGTTATTAGTTTAACTGGAACAAGAACTTTACAAATAGATACAAACGCTACAACAGCAACAATGACACTAACAGGTTCAAATACCTCATGGTTAGGAATTGGTTTTGGAGGAAGCACGATGTCAACGGTTACGGATATGTTTATCTGGAATTCAACCGCAAATAGAGATTATACTCCTTCAGGAGGCCAATCAACTCCTTCGGCTGATGCATCACAAAGTTGGACGATTGTTTCAGATAATGTTTCAGGAGTTACTAGGACTGTTGTTGCCACCAGACCTTTAGTATCTTCTGGAGATTTTACTTTTTTGAATGATAGTTCAAGTATAAATATAATTTACAATCAAGGCACTTCTACTGTTTTAGCTTATCATGGAGGCTTAAGTGAGCGTGGTTTTGAAACGCTAACCAGAACGGCTTTAGGCATCGAAGACTTTTCTTTAAATGCGACTCAAATTTACCCAAACCCATCAAACGGAGATTTTATGATAAAAACTAAATCAGGTTTAGATAAAATAAATCTGTATTCGCAAGTTGGCGCTTTCGTAAAAACAATTATGATAAATGATTCAGATGCTGTTGAGGTTACTATTAATGGTTTGTCATCAGGTGTTTATTTGCTGGAATTATTAAACGCAAATGACAAATCTTGGAAAAAAATCATTGTAAACTAAAGAGATGTTTATGAAAAACCTACTTTTACTAATACTCCTTAGTTTTTCACAAATAATTTTTGCTCAGGACGATTTACTTTCACAAATAGATTCGACAGAAACAAATCAGAAAGTATCAGCAGCGTTTAAAGCGATGAAAATTGTAAATCTCGAGTCGACTAAATTGCTTGGCAAAAAAGAATTGTATTTCGTTATTGCCCATCGTTTTGCATCTGTAAAAGACGGAATAGACGGTTTTTTTGGATTAGATAATGCCGTTACTCAAATTAAATTTATTTATGGTATTTCAGATAAATTTAATTTAGCTGCGGGAAGAAGTGAACAAGCGTATGATTTTTCGGCAAAGTATTTATTAAAATCGCAGGTTCAAGATGGTTTTCCGTTTACAATCGTTGGTTTCAATAGTTTAGGATTTAATAATTTACTAAAACAATCAATTTATCCCAAAATGAAGTTTAGTAACAGAATGGTTTATGTAAATCAGTTGCTGGTTTCAAGAAAGTTTTCGGATAAGTTATCGTTAGAATTTGCGCCAACTTATTTTCATGAAAATTTTGTGGTTAATGATTTTCAAGATAATAGCCAGTTTGCTTTAGGTTTTGGTGGTCGATACAAATTATCGAAGCGTGTTTCGTTAAATATGGATTATGCAGCTCATTTGAACAGAACACCAACATCTATATATAATAATCCGCTTTCAGTAGGTGTTGATATTGAAACTGGTGGACACGTTTTTCAGATGCATTTTACAAATTCACAAGGAATGCACGAAGCTGGATTTTTAGGAAATACAACTGGTAGTTGGAGCAAAGGAGATATCTTTTTTGGTTTTAATTTAGCACGAGTTTTTTAAGAAATAGTGACCTGAACATTATATTTGTTTAGGTTTGATATTGCTTCTTCAGATTTGAAATCAAAAATTTCCTCATGTTCTTGTTTTTCTTTTCTAATAGCAATCATTTTTATACAATTATAAAAACGACGAACTTCATCATTATTTGATAAAATGAGTCCTGGAACCAATGCATTATTGCCATTAGTATCTTTAGAAACCATGGTAAAATAGCTAGAATTACAGTGTTTTATAACACCAGTTCTAATATTTTCTGCTTCCACACGAATGCCAATAATCATGGAGCTTTTCCCTACATAATTTACGCTAGCTTTCATCGTTACTAATTCCCCAACTTCTATAGGATTTAAGAAATCGACAGTGTCTACCGAAGCAGTTACACAATAATTTCCTGAGAATTTTGACGCACAAGCAAAAGCAATTTGATCTAATAAAGACAAAATATATCCACCATGTATTTTGCCCGAAAAATTAGTATGTGAAGGCAACATCAATTCAGAAATAGTAACTTTTGATGCTTTTACGGTTTTGAAAACAGTATTCATATTTATCTATTAAGATGTGGTGATTTTTCTTTTTGTACTTCGGTTACAAAATATTTTGTATCTCCCCACCAAGGAAAAGTTTTGTATCGTTCTACATAAGTCACTTTTACATACTGACCTTGCATGTTTTTCATTTCTTCAATTACTTTTTCATCTTTATCTAATATCGAAAAAGTAAAAATTTTAGCTCCTGATATTCCTTGGCTCAATTCGCCTTCATAGGTTTTAAAAATCATTCCTTTACTACTTATTTTTATTAATTCGCCAGAACGAACACCTTCACTGTACGTTGCGTAATATAAAAAAGTAAAGTAACTAGTAATTCCTAAAATGATGGTTGTAAGTAAGATAAAAATTATTTTTCGTAACATAATGTTTAGTTTAAAAGATTGTTCTCGTTTGTTTCGGCTCTATTTATAATGTTTTCGGGTAAAGCTTTTTTTGCTTTTGCGCCCATTTTTTTCAATTTTTCTACACTTGTAATTAAGTTTCCTTTTCCTTCTACAAGTTTATTCATAGCGCCAGAATATTCTATTTTGCTTTCGTCAATTTTTTTACCAATTTTTATTAAATCGGACACAAAACCTTCAAATTTATCATACAAAGCACCTGCCTGACGGGCAATTTCTAATGCATTTTCTTGTTGTTTTTGGTTTGCCCACATACTGTCAATAGTACGCAATGTAGCTAATAATGTTGATGGTGTAACAATTACAATATTTTTCTCGAAAGCTTTATTATACAAAGTAGTATCTTCGTTTAGTGCCAACGCAAAAGCGGGTTCCATTGGGATAAATAAAAGTACAAAATCTGGACTTTCTATCTGATATAAATCATGATAATTTTTGTCGCCTAGTTGTTCTACGTGTCGTTTTATAGCAAGTACATGATCTTTTAAATGTTGTGATTTTAAATCGTCATTATCTTCATTTATATAACGTTCGTAAGCGGTTAAAGTTACTTTAGAATCGACAATCATTTTCTTGCCATCAGGTAAATTAATCACGACATCTGGAAAAACACGATTCCCTTCGGCGGTTGTAAAACTTTGCTGTACTTCGTATTCGCGACCTTTTTCTAATCCTGATTTTTCTAACACACGTTCCAAGACTAATTCGCCCCAATTCCCTTGCATTTTGCTATCACCCTTCAATGCTTTAGTAAGGTTTAACGTTTCCTTACTCATTTGAGCATTCATTTCGCTTAATCCTAATATTTGCTGACGTAAAGCCGCATGATAATCGATGCTTTCTTTGTGTGTGTCTTCTACTTTTTTCTCAAAATGAAGAATTTTGTCTTGTAATGGAGAAAGAATATTTTTCATATTCTCCTTATTTTGCTCGGTAAATTTGTTTGTTTTTTCTTCTAGAATTTTATTGGCAAGATTCTCGAATTCTTTGGTGAATTTTTCTTGTAATTGCTCGACTTCTTGTTTCTGGTCTTTGTTTTTTTCTAAAAGAGAATCGAAATCGGCTTCTTTTTTTGCAAGTTGAATGTTTGCAACTTCTTTTTCGGTACGAATTTGTTCTTTTTCTGTATTCATTTGAAGTAAATTTTTCTCGAAAGAAATCTTCTCAATTAGAGATTGTTCTCTTAATCCATTTAATTTTTCTTCTA
>NZ_JAYWDT010000217.1:0-33437 GCF_043779715.1 Flavobacterium sp. | reverse complement strand
GACAAAAAAAACGTCTTTCTCTGGCTATCATTCTTATAAGTCGTCCCGATTTATTGATTTTGGATGAACCTACCAATCACTTGGATTTAGAGATGATTGAATGGCTCGAAAGTTATTTTGCCAAAGAAAATATCACCTTATTTATGGTTACCCACGACCGTTTTTTTTTAGAGCGTGTTTGCAACGAAATTATTGAACTCGACAACGGGAAATTATACCAATATAAAGGTAATTATTCTTATTATTTAGAGAAAAAAGAAGAACGACTTACCTCAGAAAATTCAAGTATAGACAAAGCTCAAAATTTGTTTATAAAAGAATTGGCTTGGATGCGTCGTCAGCCAAAAGCGAGAACTACAAAATCGAAATCCCGTCAAGATGATTTTTATTTAATAAAAGAGAAAGCAGAAAGTCGAAGAAAAGACAATGTTGTAGAGCTCGAAATAAACATGGAGCGTATGGGAAGCAAGATTATTGAGCTTCACAAGATTTCTAAAAAATTTAACGATCATGTTATTTTAGATAATTTTAGTTACGATTTTCAACGTGGTGCCAGAATTGGAATTATTGGAAAAAATGGTACAGGAAAATCGACTTTTTTAAATTTATTGACAGGTACAATTCCTTTAGATGGCGGAAAAGTAGTAGTTGGAGAAACCATTAAAATTGGATATTACACTCAAAGTGGTATCAATCCAAAACCTGGACAACGCGTTATAGATGTTATTAAGGAATATGGTGAATATATCCCGTTGATGAAAGGGAAAATTATTTCGGCATCTCAATTACTAGAACGTTTTCTTTTTGACAGTAAAAAGCAATACGATTTTGTAGAAAAACTGAGTGGAGGCGAACTAAAACGTTTGTATTTGTGTACGGTTTTAATCCAGAATCCTAATTTTTTGATTCTTGATGAGCCAACCAATGATTTGGATATTGTAACCTTAAATGTGTTAGAAAGTTTTCTTTTAGATTTCCCTGGTTGCTTGCTAGTTGTTTCTCACGACCGTTATTTTATGGATAAAATCGTAGATCATTTATTTGTATTTAGAGGTCAAGGAGAAATTGAAAATTTTCCAGGAAATTATTCAGATTTCCGTGCTTATGAAGACAGTGCTGATGTGGCTCAAAAAGAAGAAAACAAAGCGGAAAAGAAAGATTGGAAACAAAATAATCCAACAGGAAATTTGACTTTCAATGAGCAAAAAGAATATCAAAAAATAGAGAAAGAAATCAAAGATTTAGAAGTTCAAAAAATCGCAATAGAACAATTATTTTCTGAAGGAAAAGTCGCTGATGCTGATATCTCTTCTAAAGCCAAAGAGTTAGAAAATATTATTAATAAAATGGAAGATAAAGAAGAACGTTGGTTTGAATTATCTGCAAAAATTGAAGGGTAACTATTACACAAAGATTCACAGAGTTTACACGGAGATTCGCAAAGAAAATATCTAAAAAAACTTTGTGAATCTCTTTTTTATCTTTGCAAATCTCTGTGAAACAATAAAATATGTTACATATTGTAAAATCATACATCAAATTCCTCTGGAACTCCAAAAACGAACATGGTGTGCATTCGCCATTTGTATTTGATTTGGTTACAAAATGTTTTTATGACAAATCTTCAAAACCACAATATTTACTTCTAAAGAAATACAGAAACTCACTTTTAGAAAATAAAAATACAATTGAAGTGGCGGATCTCGGAGCTGGCTCAAGAGTTTTTAAATCCAATACACGTCAAATATCTAAAATTGCAAAAACAGCTGGAATTACTTCAAAAAGAGCCGAATTATTGTTTAGAATTGCCCAATATTTTCAGCCAAATTCGATTTTAGAAATTGGAACTTCTTTAGGCTTGGCAACTTCTGCCCTATCGTTAGTAAATGAAAATGCAAAAATTATTACTTTAGAAGGATGTCCAAATACAATGGCAATTGCAAAAAATCAATTGCAATTACAAAATTGCAAAAATATTGAATTTGTAAATACAGAATTTTCAAGTTATCTAAAATCTTTCGACTTTCGACTTTCGACTTTCGACTTAATCTATTTCGATGGCAATCATTCTAAAACAGCAACTTTAGATTATTTCGAACTTTTATTACCAACAATTACAAACAATTCTATTTGGATTTTCGATGACATACATTGGTCACAAGATATGGAAGAAGCATGGGAAATCATCAAAAACCATGAAAAAGTAAAAGTCACCATTGATACTTTTCAATGGGGAATTGTATTTTTTAGAGAAGAACAGGAAAAAGAACATTTTGTGACTAGAATATAAAAAGTGTAACATAATCCTAAAATTTTAGTCTAATACATCAAGTTATACCTTAAACTTTTTAACTTTAGACTTTAAACTAAAAAAATGGCAAATCCATTAATCAAAATAACCAACATCAAACGAGATTTTGTTCTCGGAAGTGAAATCATCAATGTCCTAAAAGGCATCGATTTACAAATAAACAAAGGCGAATATGTAGCGCTCATGGGACCGTCAGGTTCTGGAAAATCAACATTAATGAATCTTTTGGGTTGTTTAGACACACCAACTTCTGGGACTTATATTCTGAATAATAAAGATGTTTCACAGATGATTGATGATGAATTGGCAGAAATTCGTAACAAAGAAATAGGTTTTGTTTTTCAAACTTTCAACCTCTTGCCAAGAACGACTGCTTTAGACAATGTCGCTTTACCAATGATTTATGCAGGATTTTCAAAATCTGAACGCAATATTCGTGCCACCGAAGTACTCGAGCAAGTAAATTTAGGAGATAGAATGGACCACCAACCCAACCAACTTTCGGGAGGACAAAGACAAAGAGTTGCTATTGCTAGAGCATTGGTAAACAAACCATCAATCATTCTTGCTGATGAACCAACGGGGAATTTAGACAGTAAAACATCGGAAGAAATAATGAAACTTTTTGGTGAAATTCATGCCAACGGAAATACCGTAATCCTTGTTACTCACGAAGAAGAAATCGCAGCGCACGCTCATAGAATCATTCGTTTACGTGATGGATTAATTGAAAGCGACACTACAAAATAGTTAATTTGTGGATTTGGATATTCGTTTATTCGATTGTCAAATTCACGAATAACCAAATCAACAAATAACCGAATCAACAACAAAATGAAAGTATACACAAAAACTGGAGACAAAGGAACCACAGCACTTTTTGGCGGAACTCGTGTCCCAAAAGACCATATTCGAATAGAAAGTTACGGAACTGTTGATGAATTAAATTCCTATATCGGATTGATTCGTGACCAAGAAATGAATCAACATTATAAAGACATTCTTATCGAAATTCAAGATAGATTATTTACCGTTGGAGCAATACTTGCTACGCCACCTGAAAAAGAAGTAATGAAAAACGGAGAATTACGTCTTCAAAAACTCGGAATCATAGAAAGTGACATCGAATTATTAGAAAACGAAATCGACACTATGGAAGATTCTCTTCCGCAAATGACACATTTTGTGTTACCAGGCGGACATACAACTGTGTCATATTGTCACATTGCTCGCTGCGTTTGCCGTCGTGCCGAGCGATTAGCAGTGCATTTAAGCCATAATGAACCTGTTGCTGACATAGCAATTAAGTATTTGAACCGACTTTCTGACTACCTTTTTGTCTTGGCACGAAAGTTGACCTCAGACTTAAGCGCTGACGAAGTACAATGGATTCCGAGAAAGTGATATTAGATTTATGAATTCCTTTCAAAAATCTGAAATCTAAAATCTGCAATTAAATCACGTTCTTAACTTTATTTAAAAATAAATCAAAAAAAACTTGATTTTTTCAGTAGAAAAATTATTTTTGCATTAAATTAAAATTCAACAAAAATGTATTGGACATTAGAATTAGCATCTTATTTAAGTGATGCACCTTGGCCTGCTACCAAAGACGAATTAATCGACTACGCTATACGAACTGGATCTCCTTTAGAAGTTGTAGAAAACCTACAATCTATCGAAGACGAAGATGAAACATACGAATCGATGGAAGAAATTTGGCCTGATTATCCAACCGACGAAGATTATCTTTGGAACGAGGATGAATATTAGAAATAAAAGCTATTAAAAAAGTCTCTACACGAGACTTTTTTTTGGTTAATTATATAAAATTATAAACAGAATTATTATGAGCTTCATAAACAATATCTTAAAAGTATTTGTAGGCGACAAATCTCAAAAAGACGTCAAGGCTATTCAGCCTATTATAGCTAAAATTAGAGCTTTAGAAAGTAGTTTGAGTAATTTGTCTCACGACGAATTAAGAGCTAAAACGGCGCATTTTAAGGAAATAATTAAAAAAGCACGTTCTGAAAAAGATACTAAAATTGAAAGTTTAAAACTTGAAGTTGAAGCTATTCAGGATATCGACGCTCGTGAAGATGTATATGCACAAATTGACATTCTTGAAAAAGAAGCTTACGAAATTTCTGAAAAAACATTAAACGAAATTCTTCCTGAAGCTTTTGCGGTTATCAAGGAAACAGCTAAACGTTTCAAAGAAAATTCACAAGTTACTGTTACTGCTACTGCAAAAGACAGAGAACTTTCGGCAACAAAATCATATATTAATATTGTTGGAGATACTGCCGTTTGGGCAAATTCTTGGAGCGCTGCAGGGAAAGAAATTACTTGGGACATGATTCACTATGACGTTCAGCTTATAGGTGGAGTTGTATTACACCAAGGAAAAATTTCTGAAATGCAAACTGGGGAAGGTAAAACTTTGGTTGCTACGCTTCCACTTTATTTGAATGCTTTAACTGGAAACGGTGTACATTTAGTAACAGTAAACGACTATTTAGCAAAACGTGATAGCGCTTGGAAAGCACCTTTATTCGAATTTCATGGCCTGTTAGTAGATTGTATCGATTTGCACCAACCAAACTCTGATGCACGTCGTAAAGCCTATGATGCAGATATTACTTACGGAACAAATAACGAATTTGGTTTCGATTATCTTCGTGATAATATGGCACATTCGCCAGAAGATTTGGTTCAAAGAAAACACAATTTTGCAATTGTCGATGAGGTCGATTCTGTATTAATAGATGATGCTCGTACACCATTAATTATTTCTGGTCAAGTTGTAGATGGAGATCGTCATGAATTTACAGAATTGAAACCAAAAATTGACAACTTAGTAAACATTCAACGTCAGTTGGCAAATGGCTTCCTTACCGAAGCAAAACGTTTAATAAAAGAAGGAAATACTAAAGATGGTGGTTTTCAATTATTGAGAGCACATAGAGCATTGCCTAAAAACAAAGCATTAATTAAGTTTTTGAGTGAAGAAGGCATCAAAGCCCTTTTACAAAAAACTGAAAATCAATACATGTCCGATAACAATCGTGAAATGCCAAAAGTAGATGAGGCATTATATTTTGTTATTGAAGAAAAAAACAATCAAGTAGAATTGACAGATAGCGGAATCGAAATCATGTCTAAAGACACAGAAGATACTTTCTTCGTATTACCAGACATTGGAACTGAAATTGCACGTATCGAAAAATTAAATCTTTCGGTTGAAGAACAAGGAGAGCAAAAAGAAAAATTATTTCAAGATTTTAGTGTAAAAAGTGAGCGTATTCACACATTAACACAACTTCTAAAAGCTTATACATTATTTGAAAAAGATACAGAATATGTATTGATGGACAATAAAGTAATGATTGTAGATGAGCAAACTGGTCGTATTATGGATGGTCGTCGTTATTCGGACGGATTACACCAAGCGATTGAAGCTAAAGAAAATGTAAAAATTGAAGACGCAACCCAAACATATGCTACTGTAACTTTGCAAAATTATTTCAGAATGTACAGCAAACTGGCTGGTATGACTGGAACAGCAGTTACTGAAGCAGGTGAGCTTTGGGAAATATACAAACTTGATGTTGTCGAGATTCCTACCAACCGTGGCATGTTACGTATTGACAAAGAAGACTTAATATACCGTTCGGTTCGTGAAAAATTTAATGCAGTTATCGAAGATGTTGTAGAACTTTCTCAATCTGGAAGACCAGTTCTTATTGGTACAACATCGGTAGAAATTTCTGAATTATTAAGCCGAATGCTTAAAATGAGAAACATTCCGCATAATGTTTTGAATGCAAAAATGCACAAGCAAGAAGCACAAATTGTTGAAGAAGCTGGAAAACCTGGCGTTGTAACTATTGCAACCAATATGGCTGGTCGTGGTACCGATATCAAATTAACTCCTGAAGTAAAAGCAGCCGGAGGATTAGCTATTATTGGTACAGAACGTCACGATTCTCGTCGTGTCGATCGTCAGTTACGTGGTCGTGCAGGTCGTCAAGGTGATCCAGGAAGTTCACAATTTTATGTGTCGCTAGAAGACAACTTAATGCGTCTTTTTGGTTCTGACAGAGTTGCTAAAATTATGGACAGAATGGGACTGAAAGAAGGTGAAGTGATTCAGCATTCTATGATGACCAAATCTATAGAACGCGCTCAGAAAAAAGTAGAGGAAAATAACTTTGGAACTCGTAAACGTTTGTTAGAATATGATGATGTTATGAACTCTCAACGTGAAGTTGTTTACAAACGTCGTCGTCACGCATTACATGGTGAGCGTCTAAAACTAGACATTGCCAATATGATGTATGATACTTGCGAAGTGATTGTCGAAAAAAATAAATCAACTGGTGATTTCAAGAATTTTGAATTCGATTTAATTAAAAATTTATCTATCACATCTCCTGTTACTCAAGCAGAATTTGCTAAACTTTCTGATGTAGAATTAACAGGAAAAGCATACAAAGCAGCTTCTGAATATTATGCAGAGAAAAATATTCGTGATGCTCACGAAGCATTTCCCATTATTAGAAACGTATATGAAAATCCAGGTAATAATTTCGAACGTATCATAGTTCCATTTACTGATGGTGTAAAATCGTTGAATGTTGTTACCAATTTGAAAAAAGCTTACGACAGTCAAGGAAAACAGTTGGTTGCAGATTTTGAAAAAAATATCACACTCGCTATTGTTGATGATGCTTGGAAAAAGCATTTACGCAAAATGGACGAAATGAAACAATCTGTTCAACTAGCAGTTCACGAACAAAAAGACCCTTTGCTTATTTATAAATTTGAAGCTTTCAAATTGTTTAAAAATATGTTAGATGGTATCAATAAAGAAGTAATTTCATTCTTATTTAAAGGAGATTTGCCACAACAACAAAATATTCAGGAAGCAACGCACGTTCGTCAGAAAGAAAATTATATCGAAAGTAAAGATGAAATTCTTAACAGCGATGAGCTAGCAGAGCGTAATCATGAAGCTGGACAAACACAACAACGTCAAGTTACAGAAACTATAGTTCGTGATCAACCAAAAATAAATCGTAATGATACAGTTACAATTCAACAAGTTTCTTCAGGAAAAACTGAAGAAATGAAATTCAAAAAAGCAGAAAGTTTATTAGCTTCTGGCGAATGGGTTTTAGTTGACTAATACTTACCAATAATTAAAATTAATCCTCAATTGTAAAAACAGTTGGGGATTTTTTTATGAAATTTCACTTTGATATAAGACTTATCAAAGTTAACTTTGCAAAAATATTTTTTTTGAAATTTTTATTTACCATATTATTATCCGCCGTACTTTTATTTCCATCTTTTGGAAATATGATGGTATATTTTACATTCAAAATAAACCAAGACGAGATTATAAAAACAATTTGTATTCAGCGACAGTTGGTTAATAATACTTGTAATGGTAGTTGTGAACTTCAAAAAAGTTTAAAAAAATTAGATTCAGAAAAAAAATCAGAATCAAGTTTTAAAGAAAATTTTGAATTAGTTTACACGCAATTTGCGCCACAATATGAATTCAATTCAATTTTATTTCTAGAAGATAAGCAGCAAATATTTACACTTATTTCGAATAAACCAACTTCGGTTTCTTTTGCTGTTTTTCATCCACCACTTGTATAATTATAATTTTTAATAATCATTTCAAATTCTTGAAATGCATTTTTTGTTGGTTTCTAATCAACGAAACAAATATTAATGTTTATAATTATAAAAATGAAATCAACGATTCACGAACTCCGCTTACAAAAAAATATAAGTGTGAGTAAAAATATATTTTTCGCCCTAATTATTATTGGGCAATTTTCTTATGCACAAAACAAAATAGCAAAAGACACTACAAAAACCGAACAACACCTAGAAGAAGTGATTGTAACTGCCAATCGTGTTGTAACAAAACGTTCAGAAATTCCAGTTTCGATAAGTAAACTAACTGCAAAAACAATTTCTGAAACCAAACCAACAGGAGTTTACGAAGTCATTAATAAAACTTCGGGAGTACTTATGGTAAACCTTGGGAATGAACAACATGCGATGGCAGTTCGTCAACCTATTTCTTATTCTAGTTATTTTTTATACTTGGAAGATGGTCTGCCAATAAGACCTTTGGGAGTTTTTAATCACAATGCATTATTAGAAATAAATCAGTTTTCACTCAATAATATCGAAGTGGTAAAAGGACCTGTTTCGTCCATTTACGGCCCAGAAGCCATTGGTGGAACTATCAACTTTATAACCCAAAATCCAACATTATACCCAACCTTCAAAGTAGGAATTCAGGCTGATCAATTTGGTTACAAACGAATGCAAGTTGCAGGTGGTGCAACTGTTGGTAAAGTAGGTTTTTATGTTTCTGGCTTAACTTCCGAACAAAAAAATTCTTGGTTAGCGGCGTCAGATTATGATAAAAATAATATCAATTTGCGAATGGATTATGCTATTACTACCAATACAAAACTGATTGGAACTTTCATGCAAGGAAAATATTATTCGCAAACTAGTGGAAGCATTAACGAAGAAACTTTCTATTCTAGAAATTATTCCAGCACAACCGATTTTACTTATCGAAAATCTGACGCTTTACGAACTAGCATAAAATTAAATCACAATTGGAATGATAAATCGGAAAGTTTCATAACCATTTTTCATAGAGACAACAAATTGGGACAAAATCCATCTTATGGAATCCGTTGGACACCTGGACAAACAACTGCTAAAGGAGAAATCAACTCTAACAATTTCAAAAGTTATGGCGTTTTGGCACAACATTCTCAAAAATTTGACTTCTTAAAATCAAATTTAATTATTGGTGGATTATTTGACCGTTCTCCAAACGATTATTATTCGAATCAAATAAACCTAAAAGCGAACTTAAATCCTGGTGGACAATCAGTAAATACCTATGAGAATCTTGGAGAAAATGGAGTAAAATTGGCAAATTATAATGCAATTATAAAAAATTCAGCTGGTTATTTACAATATAGTTTCAATGTTATCGACAAACTAAAATTTACGATTGGAACTCGTTTTGACCAAATGAATTTGACTTATACCAACAATGTTGGGATTGTAGCTTCGGGCGAAAAAGAATACAGCCAACTAACAAGCAAAGTCGGTTTAAACTTTAATCTAAATCGTAATATTGGATTTTATACCAACCTCGCACAAGGATTTGCACCTCCAGGATTAACAGCTATTTTTAGAAAAAAACCAAATACTGGAACAGCAACGGTTCCTGCCGAATTCTATTATAATCTAAGCCCTGCAAAATTCAACAATTACGAAATTGGTGGGTTTTTAAATCTAAAAAAAAACAAATTAACAGTAGATTATGCGGTTTATTATTTACAAGGAAAAAACGAATTATTAAGTATTCGTCAACCTGACAACTCGACCGATTATCAATCAGCAGGAGAAACACAACATAAAGGAATTGAGTTTGGTGTGAATTATATACCAACCCAAGAATGGCATTTTAGAATTGGAGGAACAAATGCAAAACACAAATTTATCGACTTCAAAGTGAGTGATAAAACGACTGATCCAGTGCAAAGATTAGACGGTTTCGAAATGCCATCTGCTCCAAAATGGGTAGGGAATTCGGAGGTGAGTTATTATCCAAAATGGTTGCCGAATTTCAGAACAGCTATCGAATGGCAATATGTTTCGAGCTATTACCAAGACCAAATAAATACTGTAAAATATGGAGGTTACAATTTTTTTAATGCAAGAATTGGTTATACTTATAAAGGCATCGAGATTTACACAAATATTATGAATCTAACAGACAAACTGTATGCTTACAACGTCACTAAAGGAAACAATACCAGCGACAAAGCCACTTATACCGTTTCTGCTCCAAGAACTTTTATGATGGGGATTCAATATAATTTCGATTTAAAAAAATAATTTAAAGGAGCTAGTCCCGATAGCTATCGGGACTAGCTCTCCGCTTTATCTTTTTTGAGGCGAAGAAAAATCGCTTCAAAAAAGGATATCGCTACCATCAGGGCTAAAAAATACTACAATGGAAAAACCTATTTCAAAACAAAATAAATCTAAAAAGAAAGATTCAAAAATCGTCAAAAAAATAAAACAAAACATGTACAAATACCATCGTACATTAGGAATCATTACAATCATTCCAGTTATATTTTGGACACTTTCGGGTATAATGCACCCATTTATGGCACATTTCTTTAAGCCTGAAATTGCACACGAAAAATTGGAAGTAAAACCAATTGACACAACCCAAATCAAGTTTTCATTACAAGAAGTTTTAACTCAAAATAAAATTCAAGAATTTAAAAACTTTAGGATAATATCTTTTCAAAATGTAACTTATTATCAAGTTAAAGAAATAAATATAAATACTATAATACTTCGACTGGAAAAGAATTAGAAAATGGTGACCAGAAATATGCCGAATATTTATCACAATATTTCATAAATGACTCAAAAAGTAAAGTCGAAAAAATAGAGTTGATAACTGAGTTTTCCTCACAATACAAATACATAAATCGCTATTTACCCGTTTACAAACTCACTTTTGCCCGTCATGATGAAATGCAAGTTTATGTAGAAACTTGTTCGAGTAAATTAGCAACTTATAACCCAAAATCTAGGCAAATATTTATTTGGATATTCGACACGTTTCATAATTGGGGATTTATAGATGCTATTGCAAACAACTATTTGCGCATCATTACAATGCTTTTATTCATATCTATAATATTATTTTCGGCGATAAGTGGCATTGTTATCTATGGTTTTATGTGGAAAAAATTTAAAAAAGCAACACCAACAAATTCCGAAGGATTTTTAAGAAAAAACCATCGAACAATTGGGATTATAGTTTCGTTCTTGACTCTAACTTTTGCCTTTAGCGGTGGTTATCACGCCATACAAAAATGGGAACCAAACATTTTGTCAAAAATGATTTATGAACCAATTATCAAAGTTTCAGATATAAAAATTCCATCAACCAAAACAAATGTAGATTGGAACCGTTTAGTCAATCTTTCAATCATCAAATTTAAAAAAGAATTTTACTATCAATGTGATTTATACGATGCGGAGAATGAGAAATGGGAGAAACAATTTGTAAATACAAATACAAATCTCATTGAAAAAAATGTCGAAATTAATTATGCAAAATTTCTAGTTACTAAATTTTCTAAAATGTTAGTAAATCCAACTTCAGATTGTTGTGAAACAGAAAATTCAGAAAGTTTCAATCCGAATTTCATACTAAAAAGCAGTTCTATTCTAACTGATTTTGACAAACGAGAATATGGTTTTGTGAACAAACGGTTGCCCGTTGTAAAACTCGAGTACAATTCTGATGATGATACAACTTATTATATCGAAACTTCAACCTCACGATTGGCAGCAGTTGTAAACAGTAGTACAAGGCGCGAAGGATATTCCTTTGCCATTTTTCATAAATTTTTATTGATGGAATGGGCAGGAAAAAATATTCGTGATTTTATGACCATATTTGCAGCTTTAGGAATTTTGATTGTTAGCATTTTAGGACTAATTTTATTTTTGAAGAAGAAATAATCATTACATTTGATTAAAACCTAAAAAAAATAACCTAAAAATATATTATCATGGCAAAAAGTCAAGACGCAAAGAAAACAGAGAAAAAAGAACCGCTAAAAACGGCAAAGGAAAAGAAGGAAGAAAAAAGAGAAAAGAAAAACAATCCTAAAAGAGATTAAAAAATGTTTAAATCCTCAATTACTAAAAGTGATTGGGGATTTTTTCTTAAAATTAAAAAACAAAAACTACTTTTGTAAAAAATAATTATCAAAATGCCAAATAGTCAAACTTATACCGCCATTTTCAATAAATTTAAAGAAAGCATCAATGATGGAACTTTTGCAAAATTAACACTTGCAAAAACGATAGGAAACACATTATTAATGAATATTTATGTAAGAACAATTATAGAAGACGGTAAACTATTATTGTGTTTAAAATTCAAATTTCAACAAGAAGAAATTATCGAAAATCATGGTATCGATGAAGCTATTTTCATACTAACTCCTTATATAAACAATCCGTTTTTGTCGGTTTTATTGTTTACCACCGAAGCAGATGTTACAATGAAACTAAACAAAAAACGTGTAGCAACTATAACGGAGAAAGCACCAACTTTCAAAAATGCAGATCCTACTTTGTTAGAATTTATGGCTCAATAATTAAAATTAATCTGGGAAAATTTTCCCTGGATTTAAAATGTTATTAGGATCAAAAACAAATTTTATTCTTTCCATGAGTTCTAAATGGGTTTTAGAAAAAGCAATATCCATATAGTTTTTTTGTACTAATCCGATTCCGTGTTCGCCAGACAAAGTTCCTTTTAAGGAAACTGTAAGTTCAAAAATTTCACGAATTCCTCTAGTAACTTGTGTATTCCAATTATCGTCGGTCATGTCGCCTTTGATGATGTTTACGTGGAGATTTCCATCGCCAGCATGACCATAACAAACCGATTTGAATCCGTATTTTACGCCAATTTCTTTGATTCCTGAAAGCAATTTTGGCAATTCATATCTTGGCACAACAGTGTCTTCCTCTTTATAAATAGAATTCGATTTTACTGCTTCTCCAACCGAACGACGCATTTTCCATAAAGCATTTTTCTCATCTTCGGTATCGGCAAAAAGTATTTCATCAATTTGAAATTGTTCGACCACATTCATGATTTTTTCAGCTTCTTGCATGAGAATTTCTGGATAATTCCCGTCGACTTCAATGAGTAAATGCGCTTGAATTTCTGGCTTTACATGAACCGAAATATTTGGATTAAATTTTAAGGTCCAATCAATCGCATCACGTTCCATAAATTCTAAAGCACTTGGCACAATTCCTGCTCTAAAAATAGCCGAAACTGCTTCGCAGGCTTGATTGGCTTGGTAAAAAGGAACCAACATTAATACATTATAATCTACTTTTGGTAGTAACTTCATGACAATTTTGGTAATCACTCCTAAAGTTCCTTCGCTTCCAACCATAAGTTGTGTCAAATTATATCCTGTAGAATTTTTTAAAGTATTTGCACCTGTCCAAATGATTTCACCATTAGGCAAAACAACTTCGAGATTTAGTACATAATCTTTGGTCACGCCATATTTTACAGCTCTTGCGCCACCTGCATTTTCGGCAACATTCCCTCCTATCCAGCAACTTCCTTGACTACTTGGATCTGGCGGATAAAACAACCCTTTTTCATCAACTGCTTCTCTTAGAACTTGCGTGATTACAGCTGGTCCCAATGTAACTTGCAGGTTTTGTTCATCGATATTTAGGATTTTATTAAAACGTTCCATCGACAATCCAATTCCTTGATAAATAGATAAAGCACCTCCGCTTAAACCTGTACGAGCTCCAATTGGTGTTGTTGGGATTTTATATTGGTTTGCTAGTTTTAGGATTTCTGAAACTTCATGAGCATTGGCTGGTTTTACAACTACATTTGGTGGAAAAACATAATCTTCGGTTTCGTCGTGTCCGTAATGATTACGGGTTTCTTCGTCAGTAAAAACGAAAGCTTCTCCTATAATTTGGTTTAACTTTTGAAGTATTTCTGATGTGATTTGCATTTTGTTCTAATTGATAAGTAAAAGTAAATTATTTCACAAAGATTTACAAAGAAGACACAAAGATTCACAAAGTTTTTTAGAACAGAAGTTTAAATTTAAGAGCTAAACCCTAGCCCTGACAGTAGCGGCATCCTTTTGCTTTTTTCCTTTAGAAAAGCAAAAGATATAGCGAATGGCGGGAAATAGCTCCAGATTTCTTTAAAAAATTATACTTTTTTCTTTTTCATATTAGGCAAGAAATAACAAACTACTCCGAAAATTGGTAAGTAGGAGCATATTTGATACACGAAAGTAATCGAGGTATGATCGGCAAGAATCCCGAGTAATGCCGAGCCTAAAGCACCCATTCCGAAGGCAAAACCATAGAAAAGTCCTGAAACCATTCCGAGTTTTTTGGGTAATAATTCCTGTGCATAAACGATGATGGCCGGAAATGCTGAGGAAATGATGATTCCGATAATAATCATGAGCATATCTGTCCAGAAAAGATTAGCATAAGGCAATAGTAATGCAAATGGTGTTGCTCCAAAAACTGAAAACCAAATAATATATTTCCGTCCGAATTTATCTCCTAAAGGTCCGCCAAGTATTGTTCCTAAAGCATAAGCTATCAGGTAAATAAACATGTGATATTGTGCTTGTTGAATGCTTAAATGAAATTTTTCGATGACAAAAAACTGATAATAAGTAGATAGACTTGCCGAATAGAAAAACTTAGTAAAAATTACAAATAGTAAGATGCCAATTGCCATTCTCACCTTTCTGTCTGACAAATCATGTTGCTCTATAAAAAGCCGTTTTTTGTCTAATTTTAATTTTAAATTATCTCTATACCAAAAGGCAATTTTAGAAATTATCATCAATCCCATAGATGAACCTATCAAAAACCAAAGAATATATTTTTGAGAATTTGGCACTACAATTGCAGCGACTAATAATGGAGCAATTGCTGTTCCTAGATTGCCTCCAACTTGAAAAATAGATTGTGCCAATCCTCGTTTTCCGCCCGATGCCATATTAGAAATTCGTGCCGATTCTGGGTGAAAAATAGCTGAACCCAAACCAATAAGCATAACCGAAACGGTTATCCAAGGTAAATTATTAGCATACGAAAGCGAAATAATTCCCAATGAGGAAAAAATCATTCCATAAACTTGGGAAAATGGTTTTGGATATTTGTCTGTATAATAACCTACAAATGGCTGAAAAACAGATGCTGTAAGTTGAAAGGCAAAAGTAATTAATCCGATTTGAGTAAAAGTCAATCCGTAATTTTGTTTCAAAATTGGGTAAACCGATGGAATTATGGCTTGAATTAAATCATTGAGTAAATGCGCAAAACTAATAGAGAAAAGGATTGAAAAAATAGTTTTTTGAACTAAATCGCTTTTATTTTCTAGGATAGTATTTTCTGTAGACACAAGAATTTATTTTTGGTGGTGCAAAAATACTATTTATAGATTTGAAATCGGTCTCATTTATAAATTTTAGCATTTATTTAATTTTTATAGTAATTTTACACAAAGCATAATTGAAATTGAAAAACCAGGATAAAAAATCGGCATTAACAGAAAACCAAGGAATAGAAAGACCTGAGATTATCAGCGCTATTTCTGTTGAGCAAATTCAGCAATTTAGAAAAATTCAGCCTTCATCTGAAGAATTGGTAAACGGAATTTTATCAGGAAACATAACCGCTTTAAGTCGTGCAATTACACTTGTGGAAAGTACAAATATTTCGCATTTAGAAAAAGCTAATGAAGTAATAAATGCTTGTTTGCCTTATGCCAATAAATCTGTAAGAATAGGAATTACAGGAGTTCCTGGAGTGGGAAAAAGTACTTTTATAGAGGCATTTGGTAAATACTTAACTGGTTTAGACAAAAAAGTGGCTGTTTTGGCTGTCGATCCTTCTAGTACTATTTCTCACGGAAGTATTCTAGGCGACAAAACACGAATGGAAGAATTAGTAAAAGACAAAAATGCTTACATAAGACCAAGTGCATCGGGTGAAACGTTAGGTGGTGTGGCTCGGAAAACTCGTGAAACAATAACGCTTTGCGAAGCTGCTGGTTTTGATACGATTATTATTGAAACCGTGGGTGTTGGGCAAAGCGAAACAGCCGTGCATAGCATGGTCGATTTCTTTTTATTATTAAAAATTTCTGGAGCTGGTGATGAGCTACAAGGCATCAAACGCGGTATTATGGAAATGGCCGATGCTATTGTCATTAACAAAGCCGATGGAGATAATATTAGAAAAGCCAATCTCGCAAAAACCGAATTCAATAGGGCTTTGCATTTGTTTCCTGCAAAAAAATCAGGTTGGACACCAACAACTTCGACTTGTAGTGCTATTACTCATGATGGAATTCCTGATGTTTGGAATACGATTTGTGATTTTATAGAACTAACAAAGTCTAATAATTATTTCTTCGAAAAACGAAAAGAACAAAACCAATATTGGATGCTAGAAACGATTAATGAACAATTGAAAACTAATTTTTTCAATCATCCAGAAATTTATAAATTATTAGAAGACAATAAAAAAGCAGTTGCAAATGACGAAATATCACCTTTTGCAGCTGCTCAAATTTTGCTAGAAAAATATTTTAAAAAATAAACTTATTCTTTTTCATAACGTTCCATTTCTTGATCATAGAAAGCGTTTGCTTGTTCTATTAATCCTTCCATTTCGGTATTTAGTTCGGCTTCGTCGAGATCTTCAGCTTCTTCCATAAACTCTACTTCATCATCTTTTAGATTGATAATAAATCGAGGATAATCTAAGTGAATGATAAAAATATCATCCGGAAAATCAGTGTTGTCGCCTAGCAAAAATTTTGGTAATTCCATATTTGTTGTTGATTTATTTATTCGTTGAATCCGTTAATCGGTTATTGATATTAATTAGTTTTTTTGTCAAATTATTAAATCGAATATATAAAAACAGAGCCGCGGCTGTAAGGCCTGCTAATAATCCTATCCAGATTCCTGCAGCTTTTAAGTTTGTGTACAATCCTAGATAAAAAGAAATAGGAAAACCCACAACCCAATATGCTACAAAAGTTATATACATTGGGATTTTTACATCTTGCAAGCCTCTCAAAGCACCTAAAACAACGACTTGTATTCCGTCTGATATTTGAAAAACTGCCGCTACTAACAGCAATTGTGCTGCAATAGAAATTACTTCTTTATTGTCTAAAATTTGATTAGAATTTTCCATATCAAGAAATAAATGTGGCAAATAAGTATGAAAAATAATAAAGAATAAAGCAAAAATAATTTCTACAATTATAGCTAACAAAAAGATAGATTTTGCTACTACAACTAGGTTTTTATAATCATTCAATCCTTTCTGGTTACTCACTCTAATCATTGCTGTAACGCTTAATCCCATGGCAAACATAAATGTCATAGTAGCTAATGTTAATGCAATTTGATTTGCCGCTTGACTATTTTTACTGATAGTTCCCGAAAGCCAAATAGCAGCTGTAAACAAAGCTACTTCAAACAACATTTGCATTGCCGAAGGAAATCCTAAATTTACAATTTTTCGTATCATCGATTTTTTTATTTGCTTGAAACTAAAATCTTTGAAATAAATTTTCATTCGTTTGTTATACTTCAATATATAATGCATAAAAACGACCATCATAATTCTAGAAATCACAGTTCCTAAAGCGGCGCCAAGAATCCCCAGTTTAGGAAAAATCCAAATACCATAAATTAAAACATAGTTGAAGAAAATATGTACCACATTTGCCATAAGAATAGCATACATAGAGTATTTCGTTTCAGATAATCCGTCGGCAAATTGCTTGTAACCTTGATAAACAATTACTGGTATTAATGAAAATGCAACCCAGTCGATATAAGGATTAGCCAAATCGACAACCTCTTTTGGTTGATGCATTAAGTGCATGATTGGTTTTGCTAAAACAATCAGAATAAATAAAGCAATTCCTAAAATCGTACACAATAACAAACCATGATGAAAAGCAGAACGAATCTTTTTATCATCTTTTTCGGCATCTGCTTCTGCAATAATTGGCGTAATTGCTGTCGAAAAACCTATCCCTAAAGACATTGCGACGAATATAAAACTATTTCCTAATGAAACAGCTGCCAACTCGGTCGAACCCAGTTTTCCAACCATAATATTGTCGACAATTCCTATTAAGGTATGTCCTAACATTCCTAAAATAACAGGATAAGCTAATTTTATGTTTTCAGGAAACTCTTTTGTATATTGAGAAAAATTCAATTTTATATAATTTTAGGTTGACAAAGATAAATAGAACAATGTCAACTTATAGATTGATTCTTAAATTAATTTTAAAAAATAAATTCAGAACTATTCCCCTTTAGTTTTTAGAATACTTTTTGTCTGTCAGCGTTTTAATAAAAAGAATGAGTTGCTTTTTTTCTAAATTAGTCAAATTCAGTTTATCTTCTGGTAAGGTTTGATTAGAGAGCTTGAAACCCAATCCTTTTCCGCCTGCGTCATTATAAAAATCAATCACTTCTTCTAGAGTCTTGTAAACACCATTATGCATGTATGGTGCAGTTAGGTCTATGTTTCTAATAGTTGGTGTTTTAAAAGAATATCGATGAATATCGGCTTTTGTTAATTCGAATTTACCTAAATCGGTATCCAATTTTTTGTTTTTATCAGGAACACCGAGCACTTCACTTTCTGATTTTTCAAAATGAGGAGGAACTGTACCATTTGTTAATGGTATAAAGTGACAAGTAGCACATTTTGCTTTCCCTGCAAATAAATTAAAGCCTTTTTTCTCGTCCGAATTAAGTATTATTTCGTTTCCTCTCATATACTCATCAAATTTTGAATCATAATGGCTCAACGATCTAATATAAGATGCTAAAGCATTTTTTATTGCAAACTCATCTATTTTTTTTTCAGGAAATGCTTCTTTGAATCGTGTTACATAAATTTTATTTTTACTCAATTTAAAAACAGATTCCTTCAATGATCCGTGCATTTCATTCTTATTGGCAATCACCGCCAAAGCTTGATCTTCAAGATAATTTACTCTCGAATCTAAGAAAAACACTCTCTGGAATGCAATATTAGAAAGTGTTGGTGTATTTCTTTTGACCAAAGATTTTCCGTCAAATGAAATCGCTTTTTCTAAGCCATCGGTAAATGCAGATTCTGGGTGGTGACAAAAAGCACATGAACGACTATTATTACTGGATAAAATAGGGTCATTGAATAATAATTTTCCTAATTCGATTTTCTCGGGTGTTGTTTCATAATCTGGAAATGCTGAAAAAGCTTCTGCATCAAAAGCATTTTCTTCAAATAAAGTTTGAGCAGTCGTTCTTAATCCTCTCATCTCTTTAATAACTGGAATTTTCAAAGCGATTTGCGTTTTGCATATCGATGCGCTTAACGGATTTGCAATTTTTGTAATAAAAAACGCTCTGTTAAAAGTATTAAAATCATTGTGGTTTTTTAGATAGATTTTACCATATTCTATCGTTTTTAAAACGGTTTTAAATGTAATATCATCTAAATTTTCAGCATAAACTTTATAATATTTTTCAATACTTTCAATTGAAGATAAGGCTTCTGGAACAGAATTTTGTGCAATTGGCGAATCAAATCCAGTAATCCCCAAAGTAATGATTCTGAAAACTTCCAATCGCATCGCATCAAAAACATGAGAATCAGTCAATTCATTGGTTTGGGAAACTTTGTCCAATCGTTTTAAGTTAGCCGATAGAATTCCTATTTCTTTCAAAAGTTCATTTTTAGACTCTTTATCATACTCTGGAAAAATAAATTCCTCAATGACTTGAAATCCTTCTGGAGGAACTGTTTTAGCATCGTCTTCTTCAAATTCGGGCAGTGCAGGACCATTTATCGCCTTGGAAACAGCTGGAAAATAATATTCACTTATTATTTCAACCTGCTTATAAGATTGATGTGCCGCCAGAAACCCTTTCTGAATTTGGGATAAGGTTGCATCAGATTGCACCAAATCTTTCAATTTGGACACTTCTTGAATTAACAAACTAATATCCGTTTTAAACAACTCGTTTATTTTTTTGTGCTTGGGTTCGATCTGACAGGAGAAAACCAAAAATAGGATTAAAAAAAGAAAAAACTTTTTCATTGTAATTTTTAACGATTTAGATGATACAAAAACAAAGACCACGATTCCAAAAAAAGAAACCGTGGACTTTGGTAATATTAAATTAGAAGAAAACTATCTTGCCAATCCTTTGATAACCACAATTTGACTTGCTTGTTCTTCATTAGGACGGTTTGTTCCTCCATCTACACCTCTATAACGTGTTCCTTTCCAAGTATGAGGCTGAACGCTTAACAAGAAAGTATCTTCAATTCCTAATTGGTCTGAAACATCAATCATAGCTCCATATTCCCAATCTCCAAAATTACTAATTCCACCAACATTATATTTCGCAGCATCAGTTGCAGTACGATGATGATCTAATTCTACGACTACTTTCAATTGTTTTGTAGCTAAATTATATTGATAGATATAAGCATCATGAGTTTCATCTCCATATCCATTAGCATCTTCTTGGATATAAGCGTAATTTTTTGTTACACAGATATTGTCTGGATTTTGGAATTTCCCTGCAATTCCAGAACGATCATCACCATCAAGAACTACTTCCAAAGTTCCAGCCAGAGGATTGTTAGCATCCAAATTTAATTTGTAAACTCTTCCGTATTTAGTTCTTGAAGCATCAGCATTATTTCCAGAAATATTTTGTCCTGTAACATTAAAATAGATTTCTCTATCAGCAGCTTGTCCTCCTTTTCTATAATCTAAATCTTCAACTCTACCAAATTTTATCGCTTTTAGCGCATTTACCGAAGTATTAATTTGAGCACCTGTCATTGTTGTATGATTTACAATTTTTACAAAAGAAACATTATAAGTTTGGTTGGTAACCATGTCTTTCTCTCTTTGATTGTCATCGCTTCTTTTCATCATATATAAAGAGCCATTTGACAAATCGCCTACTCTATCAGACAAATACATAAAAAGCTGACCGCCATTTGTTCCTGAATCATCATCGCCAATTATAATTGCCGTTTGTCCAGGATAAGCATTTTTATTTAATGGCAAAGCATTTTCAGCACTCAATCTTCCTAAAGCAGGTAATTCTTTCGAAACACCTGCTAAACCAATAGTCCCATAAGGATCTACAGCGTGTGTACGAGATTCTTCTCCAGACTCTCCACAAGTTAAATAAAGTGGTCCAAAACCATATTCAGCAGGAGTTGCCATTGTAGCACCACACAATCTCCATGTTCCTCCATTAGAGTTTAATAAATATTCTCCTCTAGTAGGTTTGAAACTTTTGTCTAAAAAAATTCTAGAAACCGCAAAATTATCTTCATGATTTACCAAAAAAGTAAACGTTCCATCAGCATTTCTCAACAAACCTAATCCATCAGCAGAACCTCCAAAAACAAAATTAGGACTCCCCGCCAAAACATCATCTGAACCTATTAATGATAAAAATTGAATATTTTCAAAACCCGTTTGTTTTTTTAACAAAGTTGGGGTTGCAGAATGGTTAGCTAGAACAACACCTTCTACAGGAGTACTTGAAACAGTTGATTCGTTATCTTTATTACAAGAAACTAACGAAGCAAAAACAAATAATGGTAAAATAAATTTTTTCATTTTTATAATTAATTTTTAAATTCAATACAAAGAAATAGCATGAATCTTAATCATAAATGAATAGAACGCAATGAAAATGTTACCTTTTTTTAATTTTTGTAATAAAAAATAACTTTATGTTTACAATTTAAAAACCATCATAACACAAGCTTAGATTTAAGATTACATTAAAATAGAATGCCTATTACTATTTCAATAATAAAGACATTCTTACAAACAAAAAACTAGTAATTATATAACAAAACACATTAATTCTATAAATCTAAGATAGTTGATTACTCTACTTTTGCAATGTTGTTTAATAAATACAACACAAAAAATAAATTATGAAAATTACACAAAAAATTAAGTTTCTATTGGTGTTTGCAATCTCAATGTTATTTGCAAATAATTCAAATGCTCAAGAAGTAGAAAACACAAAAAATTATGATCAAGGATTTCGTTTAGGATTGGGTCTAAATGCAGGATATGCATTTGCAGATCCTTATAAATTAGCTTTAGGTGCTGATGCCCGATTACAATATGATCTTACAAAAAGATACTCTGTTACCTTGACAACTGGATTTACAAATCTATTTGTAAGTAAAGCAGATGGATCTGATTTGGGATTTATTCCTTTAAAAGCAGGATTTAAAGCTTTCGTTTGGAATGACCAATTTTATTTAATGGGTGAAGCCGGAGCTGCTTTTGCAGTGACGAATAATTACAACAAAACTTCCTTGCTACTAGCACCAAGTATTGGTTATGCAACGAAACGCATCGATATTTCCTTACGATATGAACACTATAATGACTTTGCACGACTTAATAATGATGGCTATCTAGCTAAAGGTGTTGGTCAATTAGGAGTTCGTCTAGCTTACGGTTTTGAATTGTAAAAATTCAAAAAAACATAAAAAAAAATGCGCTGTAATTCAGCGCATTTTTTATATCCGTATATTTTGTAAATCACGTGCCTCACTCTTTTTCTAACTGTTTTTTAAATTCCGCAAAATTCGCTCTCACTTTAGGATCTAATTGCGGTTCTTTAATATCGGTCAGTTTTTGCAACTCTTCCCAAATAATTTTCGCCACAATAACACGAGCCATATCTTTATCGTCGGCAGGAATTACAAACCAAGGTGCTTTTTCGTTCGATGTTTTGTTTATTGCTTCTTCATAATAATTCATATAATCGTCCCATCGTTCTCTTTCTTTCATGTCTCCAGCCGAAAACTTCCAGTTATCCTCTGCGTTTTCTAAACGATTCAGCAATCTTTTGCGTTGTTCTTCCTTACTCATGTGAAAATAAAATTTCAAAACAATCGTTCCGTTTTGAGTAATATGCTTTTCGAAATTATTAATCTGCTCAAAACGATTTTCCCAAAACTCAGGTTTTATATCTTCTACTTTTTCTATTCCTGGCAAATTCTCATACATAATATATTCAGGATGTACACGAGTTACCAAAACATTCTCGTAATGTGTCCTGTTAAAAACTGCAAACTTTCCTTTTTCTGGCAGTGCCAAATAATGTCGCCACAAATAATCGTGTTCTAACTCGGTCGAATTTGGTGTTTTAAAACTATGCACTACAACGCCTCGCGGATTAAATTCCTTGAAAACTTCCCGAATCAAGCTGTCTTTTCCACACGTATCCATGCCTTGCAAACAAATCAGAAAACTGTATTTATTATGAGCGTACATAGCATCTTGCTTTTTGCTCAATTTAATTTGAATCTTGTCTAAAGCTTCTTCTTTTTCATCATCATCGGCATTAATTTTCAGTTCGGTCGGGATTTTAGACAAAGTAATTTTATCAACTACTTTAAAATCATCAAGATTTATCGAATTCATATTCTTTGTTTTATATTTGTTTTTTTTAGGAGCTATCCCGATAGCTATCGGGACCTGCTATACGTTGCAATCTTTTTCTCTTGTTCTCGATACTCTTCGCAAAAAAGCGAAGAACTCGAACTGACGAGAAAAAGGATTTCCACTGCAAACGAAGTTCACTGAACTCCAATTAAAATGAAAATCAAGTGAAGTAATCAGGGCTAAACTTATCTGTAAATTTATGGAAAAATTTCTACTTACCGTTTTTTTTAAAATCGCCGGAATTAGTTCGGCTTCAGGAATTGTACTACAAGACAATTCGTTGTTTATCATCAGTGACAATTCAGGATTTTTATATGAATACAACATGCATTCTGCTAACTTAAAACAACATCCATTAATAGACAATTCAACCGAAAATATCCTTAAAAAAAACAAACCCGACTTTGAAGCTATTACTTTAAATGGAAACGAATTGCATATTTTCGGTTCAGGATCGACCGAAAAGCGAAATAGACAACTCATTTTCAACACCAAAACAAAACAAACTTCTGAAGTTAATTTAGAACCGTTATATCAAAAAATTAAAAAAGAAAGTCATATTTCAAATGATGATTTAAATATTGAAGGTGCCTTGTATTACAAAGATAATTTACATTTATTTCAACGAGGAAATGGTGCAAATGCTAAAAACGGAATTGCAATTGTCAATAACAATGGTAATATCAATTTTCAAAACATAAAACTTCCAAAAATAAAACACGTAGAAACCTCATTTACTGATGCCATTTTAGTTCATGACAAAATTTACTTTCTAGCTTCTGCCGAAGACACAATTTCTACTTACGATGATGGCGAAGTTTTAGGAAGTATCATTGGTTGTATCGATATTGAAACTTTCAAAATCGATTTTACAATTCAAATTTCCGATTCACATAAATTTGAAGGAATAACTTTGTTTAAAAAATCTGAATCTCATTTAGAATTCTTACTTTGCGAGGACAATGATACCGAAGAATTAGAAACTAAAATTTATAAACTAATAATATCTAAAAAATGAATCCATTATTAAACCAAAGTATTTTCTTGATTAAGGAAAAAGTAGGAATGTTCAAAGCGTCAAACAGTTATGATATTTTTAATCCCGAATCGAACAAACACTTAATGACTAGTACCGAACCTGATTTAGGGACTTTTACTAAAATTTTTCGCTTTACAAAATACAAAAGACACACACCGTTTAACGTTCTTGTAACCACAACCGAAGGAAAACCAATCGTAAATATAAAACGTGGCGTAGCATTTTTCCGTTCAGACATAGAAGTTTTCGACGAAAAAGGACAAATTATTGGGCATTTTAATCAGAAATTCTGGTCTTTTGGTGGCAAATTCGAAATTGTAGACAAACAACAAAAACCAGTTTGCACACTAGAAGGAAAATGGACAGGTTGGGATTTCAAATTTAATAAAGACGGAAAAGAACTAGCATCAGTTAGCAAAAAATGGGCAGGAATTGGCAAAGAATTTTTTACCAGCGCCGATAATTATGTGCTTTCTATAAACGAAATTGTACCACAAGATTCTGTCGAAAGACAACTTATTTTTGCCGCTGTTATGGTGATTGATATGGTTTTGAAAGAGTAATAATAAAAATTTATAGACAAAGCCAATAGTTGTGCGTCAGTTTCGAGCGACAGAAAACCGAAAGAAATAAAACATAAAATTACTTAAAATATTAATTATGTTTGGATTTTTAAATTTGCTCACAGGCTGTAAAAAAGAAAATAACGGAAATGATTTTCAGGATGATAAATTTAAAGCTGGTCAAATTTGGAATTATCAAAACCGAACAGGTGAAGAAAACTCAAAAATAACAATTTTAAAAGTAGAAAAATATTACGGGAAAGAAATCGTAATACACATTTATATAAATGGACTTAAAATAAAGAATGAACTAAGACCAAATGGAGTTTCTGATGATATTGGACACTTGCCAATATCAAAGGAATCATTGAATAAAAGTGTAACAAAACTTATTTCGGAAAATAATAAATTGCCTGATTTTAAAGAAGGTTATGAAAATTGGAAAGAAGCATTTGACAATAAAAAAGGTGGAATATTTACAATTACTGTTAGCGAAGCGGTAAAATTTGTTGAAGAAACAATGAAGAGTGGAAAAAAATCAGAGAATTAAATAAAAAACCGAACGCACAACAGGCGTTTGGCAAGATTGCGAATTTTGTAGTAAATTCACGTTTACATTTCGCAAGAAATTTTATCTTTAATAGCAAATGATCGGTTCCGAACTTCGCAACCTCGCCAAGCGCCGGAACGTTAGCGGTCATTGTAAGCAACCGTATAAAACAGAATTTAAATATAAAATAATGAGCAAAAAAAGCATCGGACAAAAATCACTTCACTTTCCTCTGACGAAAATAATAATCGGATTTATTGTATGTATCGGAATAGTTAGAATTGCACAGACCTTTATCAAAAAACTAATGGAAATAACAAGTTTTGATAAGGACTTCAAAAATCTAATCGGAGGAATATTTGTTGCAATACTTGCAATAATTTCATATTCATATTTGTTCAAATTTTATGAAAAAAGAAAAATTACAGAATTCTCAAAAAAGGGCATCGTTAAAAATCTAACCCTCGGAATTATTCTAGGCACAATCTTACAGTCGCTAACCATCTTTGTAATTTACCTAAAAGGAGGTTATTCAATAATATCAATAAATCCTATTCTGTTTATTGTTCCGCCTTTGACAGTAGCCTTTTCTTCGGCGATTGTTGAAGAAATCTTACTGAGAGGAATAGTTTTTAGAATAACAGAAGAAAAATTAGGGAGTTATTTAGCTTTAATAATTTCTGCAATTTTATTCGGGGCAATGCATCTTGCTAATCCAAACAGTTCTTTAATTGCTGGAATTGGGCTTGCAATTCAAGCAGGACTTTTACTTGCAGCCGCCTATATTTATTCAAGAAATCTATGGTTTCCAATTGCAATCCACTTTGCTTGGAATTTTACACAATCAGCAATTTTTGGTGCAAATGTATCAGGAAATACTATTTCAAAAACATTAATAACTTCTAAGATTGAAGGTGCAGAATGGTTTACAGGTGGGCAATTTGGTCCAGAAGGTTCAATTCAAGCAACGCTATTTTGTTTAGTCGCAACAATTGTACTTCTAGCTTTAAGTCATAAAGAAGGGAAAATAATAAAACCGTATTGGAAGAAGACAACGAACCGCTAACAGCGGTTTCGCAAAATGGCGGGTTCAGTGCTAAATTCAACAGCAGTTATTCGATTGAACTTTTATGTAAAATGAACATTTGTGCTTCGATTTCCGCCACTTCGCCAAGCTACAAAACGTAGTCATCAGGCAAAAGTCAATAGTTAAAACTCGTTTAACTATTGGCTTTTGCCTTTTTCTAATGCCTTAAAAAAAATATTTTACCTTCGTCCCAACCTTTTTATAAAAATAGTCCTCTTTAGTATAAAGACATTCATTGTGATAAACGAAAACTTAATATTAGCCTGCAAAAAAATGCACCGAGACGCACAACGTGAGGTGTACGAGCTTATGGCTCCAAAATTGTATCGCACTTGCAAGCGTTACCTGAAAAAAGAGGAAGAAATAGAGGAAGTGTTGGCCGATGCTTTTTATACTATTTTCACAAAGATAGACACGCTAAAAGAGCTTGGTGCTTTTGAAGCATGGGCTCGAAAAATTGCAGTAAATAACTGTCTTCATCAGCTAAAACGCAATGTGAATTTCAATATATATCTTGAAGACACGAAGATTCAGCTACAACCTGAGAGTTTGCCAAACACACATTTGGAAGAAGAAGATTTACTCAAATTGTTAGATTATATTCCTGCTGGTTGCAAAACAATTTTTAATTTATTTGCTATTGAAGGTTACAGTCACAAGGAAATAGCAACTATGCTTAACATTTCTGAAGGCACATCAAAATCACAATTGAATGTAGCAAAAACAAAGTTGAAAGATTTAGTAAACAATTTGTATTACAAACAAGCAAAGTAAAAATGGAAAATCAAGATAAAATATTCGAACAATTTAAAAACGCTGCCCAAAAAGCAGAAACCAAAGACTTTCCCGAAATGGAGAAAATTTGGTCGCGAGTAGACGCAAAACTCGATACAGTTGTTTACAAAAAACGAAACAACAATTGGAGGAAATTGGCTGTGGCAGCATCGGTAGTTTTAGTGGGGATTATTGTTTTTCAGTTCTTGAAAACTGAGGATAAAATAATGATTCCAGAAAACGAAATTGTAGTTTCCAATGCAAAAAAAGAAATTTTACCAGAAATAATTATAGAAGAAAATCCGATTGTAAGTGCCGAAACTGAAAAATCTGTTATAAAAAGTAATGCTGAAGAAATATTGCAAAAACAAATTACTAATGCTCAAAGTGTAGCGGTAAATGAAGAGCCAGCTCCGTTAGCAGAAAAAGTAGCAGAAGAAATGGCTGCTGAAGCATATTCGACAGCAGAAAAAAGTAAAAAAGCCGCCGCTTCGCCTTCTAGGAATAATACCAACTATGTTTTAAAAGGACGTGTTTTTGATGCCGTTGGTGTTAACAGTTCCGCTAAAGATACCGAAGAAGATAAAAGTACTAAAAGTGAAATTCAGGAAACACAAAATCTTCCGTTAGTTGTTATTGATGGAAAAACAATTACCAATAACAAAAAATCTGGAGAAGAAATTATTTCAGAATTAGACAAGGAAGAATTTGAAAGCGTTTACTTAAAAGAACCATTGTATATTATAAATGGCGCTTATTATTCGGAAGAATCACTATTTGGAGCAAATCCCACGAGTCCTTACGCACCATTAGACAAGCAAGAAATTAAAACTATAAAAATCTTGCAAGACGAAAACGCAACCGCAATTTATGGTGAAAAAGGAAAAAAGGGCGTTGTTATTATTACTACCAAAACTGGAAAACCTGTAGTGCCAAAATAGGCAAAATTCAAAAATTTAATCTTTAAAATTTAAAATCATGAAAAACTTAAAAAGTATTTCGTTAGGCATTGCTATGCTTATTTCTGTCCTAACTTTTGGGCAGCAAAAAACAATTACAGGAATTGTAACTGATTCTTCTGGACCACTTCCAGGTGTAAATATTACAGTAAAAGGAACGCAACGAGGTGTTGCAACAAATTTTGACGGAACTTACAAAATTCAAGCGAAAGCTGGAGAAAAATTAGTTTACAGTTATATGGGAATGAACGATGAGATTAGAGTCGTTGGCACTTCAAATGTTATTAATGTTAAGATGAAAGATGATGCTAAAATGCTAGAATCGGTTGTGGTTACTGCTTATGGCATTGAAGAAGACAACAGATCATATGCATCTAAAAGAGATCGAAAAAAAGGAGAAAAATTAGCTGGTAAAGTTTCTGGGATTCAAATTAGTTCGAGTCCAAACAATCAAATTATACTTAGAGGAAACACTTCTATAAATTCCACAGAAATAAGAAAAGACAAAAATTATAACAATCAAGTACTAAATAATAATCAAGAAGACTATGATAACTTCATAGAAAACGCTTTCGAAAGTCCAAAAACAGCGCCACTTTCTACTTTTTCTATCGATGTTGATAATGCTTCTTATACCAACATTCGCAGATTCATTAACAACGGGCAAACGGTTCCAAAAGATGCCGTTCGTGTAGAAGAAATGATGAATTTCTTTAAATATCAATATCCTCAACCAAAAGACAATAATCCGTTTTCTATTAATACCGAATACAGTGAATGTCCTTGGAATAGCAAACATAAATTAGTGAAAATTGGTTTGCAGGGAAAAAATATTCCAACTAATGATTTACCCGCTTCAAACTTGGTTTTCTTAATTGATGTTTCGGGTTCGATGAGTGATGTTAATAAATTGCCTTTATTAGTGGAATCACTAAAAGTATTGGTAGCACAACTTCGCAAAGAAGATAAAGTTGCCATTGTAGTATATGCTGGCGCTGCAGGATTGGTTTTGCCTCCAACTTCTGGAAACGAAAAACAAACCATTATTGATGCTTTAGAAAAACTAAATGCTGGCGGAAGCACTGCTGGCGGAGCAGGAATTCAATTGGCTTACAAAACTGCAGAAGAAAATTTTATAAAAGGCGGAAACAATCGTGTAATTCTAGCAACAGATGGCGATTTTAACGTTGGCACTTCTTCCGATGGCGATATGCAAACACTAATAGAAGACAAGAGAAAATCTGGCGTATTTTTAACTTGTTTGGGTTACGGAATGGGAAATTACAAAGACAGCAAAATGGAAATTCTTGCCGATAAAGGAAACGGAAATTATGCTTATATCGATAATATTCAGGAAGCCAATCGTTTCTTAGGAAAAGAATTCAAAGGTTCAATGTTTGCTATTGCTAAAGATGTTAAAATTCAAATTGAATTCAACCCGAAACACGTACAATCCTATAGATTAATTGGCTACGAAAACAGAAAATTACGTCCAGAAGATTTCAAAAATGATGCGATTGATGCGGGAGAATTAGGAAGTAATCATACAGTAACTGCTTTGTACGAAATTATTCCTACTGATGTGAAAAGTGATTTTTATAATGAAACTTCCGATTTAAAATACACAAAAGTTGAACCAATGGGAAATAATTTTAATGACGAACTGGCAACCATAAAATTTCGTTACAAAAAAACTGATGGCGACAAAAGTATCGAAATTGTTCAGATTATTGAAAATAAATCTAGCGTGTTAGAAAATGCTTCTGATGATTTAAAATTTACGGCTTCAGTAGCTTGGTTTGGATTAAAATTGAGAGATTCAAAACTGATTTCAAATAAATCTTCTGACGATATAAAAAAACTAGCCATACTTGGTTTGTCTAACGATACCGATGGTTACAAAGCAGAATTTATTAGATTGGTTGAAGCTGTAAAATAATTTTTTTGGTTAATTTGTTTTATTGAAAAACCCTACGAGAATTAAATCTTGTCGGGTTTTATTTTATATTAAAATAATTCTTATACTATTTTAATTTTAGAATTAACTGTAATAATAAACAAAGAGTTTGTCATTTCGAGGAACGAGGAATCACATGAAGTTATTTAGATTATGAGATTCCTCGTTCCTCGGAATGACAATATCGTCAATAAATGGTGTGTATTTTTTAAAGATTAATTGGTGTTATTTTTCAATTTCTCTCATACTGTCCATTTTCTTATGGGCTAAGAAACCTGCAATATCTTCAAAATGTTCTTTGACACGTTTGTTACCAAATTCGAAAACTTTGGTCGCTAATCCGTCCAAGAAATCACGGTCGTGAGAAACTAGAATTAATGTTCCATCGAAATCACGTAAAGCTTCTTTAATAATGTCTTTGGTTTTCATATCCAAATGATTTGAAGGCTCATCTAGAATCAATAAATTTACAGGTTCGAGCAATAATTTTATCATTGCCAAACGCGTTTTTTCTCCACCCGAAAGTACTTTTACTTTTTTAGTAATGTCATCACCTTGAAACATAAAAGCACCTAAAATATCTTTTATTTTTGTACGAACATCACCAACAGCAATATCATCAATAGTAGAAAATATCGTTCCGTTTTCATCTAATAATGAGGCTTGATTTTGAGCAAAATAACCAATTTGAGAGTTGTGTCCAATTTCGACACTTCCAGAATTGATTTCAATTTCTTTCATAATGGCTTTAATCATGGTCGATTTTCCTTCACCATTTTTACCTACAAAAGCAACTTTTTCACCACGTTCAATTACAATATTGGCATCTTGAAAAATAACTTTATCACCATAAGATTTTGTCATATCTTTTACAACAACAGGATATTGACCGGAACGAATAGCTGCTGGAAATTTTAGTTTCAATGCCGAGGTGTCAACCTCATCAACTTGTACAATAACTAGTTTTTCTAGCATCTTAACACGAGATTGAACCGCATCAGTTTTAGAAAAAGTCCCTTTGAAACGGTCGATAAAAGTTCTGTTGTCGGCAATCATTCGTTGTTGTTCGTCATATGCTTTTTGCTGATGAATTCTTCGGTCTTTTCTGAGTTCTAAATAGTGAGAATATTTGGCTTTATAATCGTAAATTCTTCCCATCGTGACTTCGATAGTACGATTTGTAATATTGTCAACAAAGGCTCTATCGTGGGAAATTACCACAACGGCTTTGGCAGAATTGATCAAGAAGTCCTCTAACCATTGGATACTTTCGATATCCATGTGATTGGTTGGCTCATCTAGTAAAATTAAATCTGGTTTTTGTAATAAGATTTTAGCTAGTTCGATTCTCATTCTCCAACCACCAGAAAATTCTGAAGTTTGGCGTGTAAAATCTTCACGCAGAAACCCTAATCCTGTTAGTATTTTCTCTACTTCGGCTTCATAATTTATTTCTTCGATTGCATAAAATTTCTCAGATAAGTCCGAAACTCTTTCGATGAGTTTCATGTAATCGTCACTTTCATAATCGGTACGAACAGTTAATTGTTCGTTTATTTCGTCGATTTCGGCTTTCATTGCAAAAACTTCTCCAAATGCTTTCGAAGTTTCTTCCATAACCGTAGCACCATCGGTAGTTAGTAAATGCTGAGGCAAATAGGCAACAACGGCGTCTTTTGGAGCCGATACATTTCCTGTTGATGGTTTTGCTTGACCCGAAATTATCTTTAATAAAGTAGATTTTCCTGCACCATTCTTACCCATTAAGGCAATTTTATCATTTTCATTGATAGCAAAAGAAACATCGCTAAATAAAGTGGTTCCGCCAAATTGTACGGAAATATCGTTTACTGTAATCATTTTCGGTTATTTATTTAATCGATTTTTTGAAGGTGCAAAGATAGATTAATTAGGGAATTTGACAATTTTAAAAATGAATTTGAATTATGAAAAAAAGAATTCGGATATTTGATTTTTTATAAATTAAAAATAATGAACATTCTTTATCTGCACGGACTTGACAGTAATTTAAGTATTGAAAAAAGAGAAGTTCTTGAACCATTTGGAAATATTATTGCTCCTAATTTAGATTACAGAGCAAATCCTAACATGATTGAAACTTTATATACTGAATATAAAAATCAAAATATAGATGTCATTATTGGTAGTAGTATGGGTGGTTTTGCGGGTTTTTATCTTTCTAAATTAATGCAAATTCCTGCTTTGTTATTTAATCCAGCTTTGCCTTATCGGACTTCTGTTTTACAAAATATTCCAATTATTAATGACGACCACAATCATTTGTTACAAATTGTAATTGGAAACCAAGATGATGTGATTTTAGCAAAAGACAATCTTGAATTTATTACGAAATTATTGCCTCTAAAAAATGATTTTAGGTTACATCTTCTCAGTGAATTGGGTCATGGCATTCCTGTAGCTATTTTTGAGAGCGAAGTAAATTTATTTTTTAGATAAAAAAGACTACTTTACAGTAATCTTTTTCGCTGTCTATTTTCTATATAATCATCGATAGCTTTTTTTGTAGTAAGCCAATTTCGACCTTCTTTATAAGCATCTATTTTTCCTTGGCGTGCCAACAAACTAATATATTCCTGACCATAAGGCGAACTAGGTTCACTCACAATATTTGAAATCGTATCGTATTCTTCTTCGTTATCAGGCAAAGCATTCAAGTAAATATTTAGCGTTCTTTCTTGCGCCTGACACATTAGCAAAATTAATTTTTGATAATTACCATTATTAGCTTGATTTAACGCTTCATAATATTTTTTTCGATCATTTTTAAGAATAATGGCTGGTGGAAAACCTTTCTTCATTAATAATAAATTCATAGCCAAACGAACTGTTCGACCGTTTCCATCAAAAAAAGGATGAATCCAAACAAATTTATGATGAAAAATAGTAGCCAACTCGATATCATTCATTCCTAATGGATTAGTGTTGATAAAAT
>NZ_JAYWDT010000216.1:0-2880 GCF_043779715.1 Flavobacterium sp. | reverse complement strand
TATTGCTTTGGTTATTGTTGTAGGTGCGTTTTATATTGATATTGAAAATTGGACACCGTTTATGCCTAATGGTTTTGGTGGAGTTATGGGTGGTGTTTCGGCTGTGTTCTTTGCCTATATTGGATTTGATGCTGTATCTACTTTAGCTGAAGAAAGTAAAAATCCGCAACGTGATTTACCTAAAGGAATGATTTATTCGTTGGTAATTTGTACTGTTGTATTTATCGTTTTAGCATTAGTTATTACAGGAATGGTTTCCTACGAATTACTTGGAGTAAGCGATCCATTAGCAGAAATTTTTGCTTTAAAAGGTGTAAAATGGATGCTATTTATCGTGTCTATTGCAGCGGTTGTTGCTATGACAAGTGTATTGTTAGTTTTCCAGATGGGACAACCAAGAATTTGGATGACTATGAGTCGTGATGGATTGATGCCAAAGAAATTTTCTGAAATTCACCCAAAATATAAAACACCAAGTTTTGCTACGATTGTAACAGGTTTAGTTGTTGGAATTCCTATATTTTTTACCGATGAGAATTTTGTATTAGATTTTACATCAATCGGAACATTATTTGCTTTTGTACTAGTTTGTGGTGGTGTTTTGATGCTTTCTCCTCAAAGTGAATCTGAATTAGCTGAACGTGAAACCAAAGGTAAATTCAGAATTCCTTATATAAATTCTAAATTTATTTTTCCTTTATTAGTAATTATTGGAACTGGATTAACAGTAAAATATGTCCCAAATTTTTTCATTGATATTTTCGATTTTTCTAATGAAAAAATGGCTACCAATATACCTATGCTAGTTTTCTTATTAGTTTGTGTTGTTATGATGGTTTTATCTTTTACAAAAAACTTATCCTTAATTCCACTTCTAGGATTGGTTTCTTGTTGTTATTTACTAACAGGGATGGCAGTTTCTAACTGGATGTGGTTTGGTTGTTGGTTGGTTATTGGATTGGTTTTTTACTTTATTTATGGATATAAAAACAGTAAACTAAATTTTACAAAACAGGAAGAAATAATTGAAGATTAATCCTAGTTTTAAACTAAAAAAATCCCATTTCAAATTATTGAAATGGGATTTTTTATTTATAAGAACTAAATCTACAAAATCTCTAATTCTTTCATACAAGCATGCATCATCTCATAAGTACGATTAATGTCATTATTTAAACCTATCGAGAAACGAATTAATCCGTCTTTCAAGCCCATTTCCGCTTGCTCATCCAAAGGAATCTCGCTCGAAGTAGAAGCTCCTGGAGCACTAAATAACGTTTTATAAAAACCTAAACTTACTGCTAGATAACCTAAATTTCTTTCTTGCATGAGTTCCATCAGTTCGTTTGCTTTATTAAGCGAACCCACATCTATAGTCATCATACCACCAAAATCATATTCATGGTTAATCATACCGGAATATATCTCGTGACTTGGGTGAGATTTCAAACCTGGATAAACCGTTTTTATTCCATTTTCTTCAAATTTCTGAGCCAAAAACATCGCATTATGACTGTGTTGTTTCATTCTAATATGCAAAGTTCTTAGGTTTTTCATCACACTTGCCGAACGCAAACTATCCATCGTTGGAGCTAAAAGCATACTAGCTCCAGAATTTACATTTTTTAAATCATTAATAAATTCTTGCGAAGCGCAAACCACACCGCCTACCTTATCACTACTTCCGTTAATGTATTTTGTTAAACTATGAATCACAATATCTGCACCTAATTTTACTGGAGAAACTGACAAGGGAGAAAAAGTATTATCAACCACTAATTTCAAATCATTTTTAATCGCGATTTTTGCCAAACCAGCAATATCAGCAACTTCAAGCAATGGATTACTTACCGTTTCGCAATACAAAACTTTCGTATTTGGTTTAATGGCAGCTTCTACAATATCCAATTTAGTAATATCTACAAACGTATTTTTGATACCAAATCGTGGTGCTAAATTTTTCAGAAAAGCGTACGTTCCGCCGTAAATAGTTCTACTCGAAACAATATGATCACCGTTTCCACACAATTGCAAAAGCGTTGGCGTAATCCCTCCCATTCCAGAAGCTACAACATTTGCCGTTTCCGTTCCTTCCATCGCGGCAAGTGCTTTGTCTAAATACAAATTACTTGGCGAAGAATGACGAGAATAGAGGTAACAACCTTCAGCATTGCCTTCAAAAGTATCGAACATTGTTTTTGTCGACAAAAAAACGCAAGTTTAACTATCTGAAATTAAATGGTTTAAATCATCAAATTCTCCAAAATATTGTGTTTTGTCTACGGGATTAAAAATTTTCATACTTTTATTTATTTTCTTAGAAGCTTTTTCCTGCTATCCGTTGCAATCTTTTTTCTTGTTCTCGATACGCTTTGCAAGCTACTCGAACTGACGAAAAAAGGATTTCCACTGATATCAGGGCTAAGGCATTCTGATTATCAACTAACAATCATAAATAAAAAAAAATTAGATTTAATTACAATACAAATTAAATAAATTAGAAAATAAAACTATAATTTCATACATTTGTAATTATTTAAACATTAAAAATGATGGTAAATCATCATTTTTAGAAAATTTAAAATCATGAATTTAGACGAAATTGACAAAAACCTATTAAGATTACTACAAACCGATAGTAAAAAAACAACAAAAGAACTTTCATCAAAACTAAATCTTTCTGTTACAGCAGTTTACGAACGAGTGAAAAAACTGGAACGTGAAGGCATTATCGAAAAACATGTTGTTTTATTAAATAGAAAAAAGGTCGAAAAAGGATTTGTTGTTTTCTGTCACATCAAACTCATTCAGCATACAAAGGAATTCTTAACAAAATTTGAAAGTCAAGTAACCAAACTCAACGAAGTCCTAGAATGTCAT
>NZ_JAYWDT010000215.1:0-6281 GCF_043779715.1 Flavobacterium sp. | reverse complement strand
TAAGCTCCCATGTTTTTAGGCTCTTCTTGTGCCCAAACATAATCATCTGCGTTTGGATAACTTGCTACAATTGCTTTTAATTGCTCGATTGGTAATGGAAACATTTGTTCGATCCTTACTACGGCAACATCTTTTCTTCCGTTGATTTCTCTTTCGGCAGTAATATCGTAATAGAATTTTCCTGTACAGAAAACCAATGTTTTTATCTCAGCTTTATTTACCGAAATATCGTCTATTGTTTCTTGAAACTGACCATTTGCGATTTCGTCTTGTGTAGAAACACATCTCGGATCACGAAGTAAACTTTTCGGTGTGAAAACAACTAATGGTTTACGATATTTAGTCAACATTTGTCTTCTCAATAAGTGGAAGAAATTAGCTGGTGTAGTACAATCGGCAACGACCATATTGTGGCGTGCGCAAAGTTGTAAGTAACGTTCCATTCTTCCTGACGAGTGCTCTGCTCCTTGACCTTCGTATCCGTGAGGCAACAACATTACAATTCCGTTTTGGTTGTTCCATTTGTCTTCGCCACAAGAAATGTATTGGTCTATCATAATTTGGGCTCCATTACTGAAATCACCAAATTGTGCTTCCCAAATCGTCAAAGCATTCGGATTTGCTAATGCATAACCATAATCGAATCCTAAAACTCCGTATTCTGAAAGGTGTGAATTGAAAATATTGAAATTTCCTTTTTTCCCTTTAATGTCGTTTAATAAAACTACTTCTTCTTCACTGTCTTCTACTTTTACAACAGCGTGACGGTGCGAAAACGTTCCTCTTTCTACATCTTGTCCAGAAATACGAACATCGTAACCTTCCGTTAGAAGCGAACCGTAAGCCAATGTTTCGGCAGTTCCCCAATCGATAGTATTGTTGTTATACATTGTTTTTCTATCGTTGACAATTTTAGAAATTTTACTAATAAATTTCTTGTCCGATGGCAATGTTGAAACAGTTTCTATTATCGAATCTAAAGTTTTTTTATCAAATGTAGTATCTACTTTTTGAAGCATTACATCATCAGAAACTTGATTGAATCCAACCCATTCATTTTGCATAAATGGTGTAATTACTGTCAATGATTTCTTGCGAGAAGCTTCTAAATTGTCATCTAAATCTTGCTTGTATATTGTTTCTAATTCTTTTACGAAATTACCATCGATAATGTTTTGTGCCAATAATTTCTCAGCATAAATATCACGTGGATTTTTGTGTTTTGCAATGATTTTGTATAATAATGGTTGGGTAAAACGAGGTTCGTCGCCTTCATTATGGCCGTATTTTCTGTATCCTAATAAATCGATAAAAACGTCACGACCAAATTGCATTCTGAAATCTAAAGCAAAAAGCATGGCATGTACAACAGCTTCGGCATCATCAGCATTTACATGTAATACTGGTGATAACGTAACTTTTGCAACATCGGTACAATATGTAGAAGAACGTGCATCAAGATAATTGGTTGTAAACCCCACTTGATTATTGATAACAATATGAATCGTTCCGCCAGTTTTGTAACCGTCTAGTTGTGCCATTTGGATAATTTCGTACAAGATTCCTTGTCCTGCAATTGCGGCATCACCGTGAACGGCAATTGGCAATACTTTTGAGAAATCGTTAGGAAAATATTTATCTTGTTTGGCACGAGTAATTCCCTCGATAACCGCTCCTACGGTTTCTAAATGCGAAGGATTTGGTGCTAAATTGATATTAATGTTCTTTCCAGAACGTGTTTTTCTATCAGAAGTTAATCCCAAATGGTATTTTACATCGCCATCAAAATATTCTTGATCGTAATCTTTTCCGTCAAATTCCGAGAAAATATCTTGAGTAGATTTTCTGAAAATATTGGCTAAAACATTCAAACGACCACGATGTGCCATTCCCATTACAAATTTTTCGACGCCTTTGTCGGCAGCTGCTTCAATAAGTGCATCTAAACCTGCAATTATGGTTTCTCCGCCTTCTAATGAAAAACGTTTTTGACCTACATATTTGGTATGTAAAAAGTTTTCGAACGAAACAGCTTCGTTTAGTTTTTCGAGGATAATTTTCTTCTGATTATCATCAAAATTAGGCTGATTGTCGTTTATGTTTAATTTGTTTTGAATCCATTGAATCACTTCTGGATTTCTCATATACATGTATTCGATACCAATATGTTGGCAGTACACATTTTTGAGATGAACAATTATTTCTTGTAAAGTTGATGGTTGGTGTCCGAGGATTTTTGCTGCATCGAAAACAGTATTCAAATCGGCATCAGAAAGACCAAAATCTGATAATTCTAATGTTGGAAAATAGTTTCTTCTCTCACGAACTGGATTGGTTTCGGTAAACAAATGCCCACGAGTCCTATAACCATCTATCAGTTTCAATACATTAAATTCTTTGAGAATTTTGTCTGAAACTTGACCGTTATCAACATTCGTCGTAGCGATATTTGACATCTGATTTACAGCATTTTCTTCGTTGTAAGTTGTCATTCCAAAATCGAAACCTTGAAAGAAACTTCTCCAAGAAGGCTCTACGCCATCTGGATTTTCGAGATATTGGTCGTATAATTGTGCAAAAAATTCGGTGTGAGCTGCGTTTAAAAATGAAAACCTATCCATATTATTTGTTAAATGAACATTATATTAAATATGTTGCAAAAATATAACATTTGCAACAAATACATTCTGTTTTTTTATACTTTTATGGGGAATAATTTAGACATTTATATTATGGTTTTAAAAAATCTTAAAAAAACCTCAAAAAGTTATTTGTTTTTAATCTTATTTGCTTTTAGTTTAAGCGGATTTTCTCAGGATTCTACTAGCGTTAAGAAAAAAAGTGAGTTTTGGAAAAAAGTGCAAATCGGTGGTGGTTTGGGACTGAACGTAGGTGGTGGTTTTACAGATATTACCATTGCTCCAAGCGCGATTTATAACGTAAATGATTATCTTTCTTTGGGCGTTGGGTTACAAGGAAGTTATGTTTCTGTAAAAAATAATTATAATTCGTTTATTTACGGCGGAAGCTTGATAGGATTAGTTAATCCAATACCACAAATTCAGCTTTCGGTAGAGTTGGAACAACTTAAAGTAAACACTAGCTTCGAATCATTTTTTCAGATTCCTTCCAGACATTTTTGGAACACAGGATTGTTTCTTGGCGTAGGATATAGAAGCAATAATGTGACTATTGGTGCGCGTTATAATGTCCTGTATCGAGAAAATGACAATGTGTACAGCAATGCTTTTATGCCGTTTATTAGAGTTTTCTTTTAATGATTAATTAACGGTTATAAACGTAATTTTAAACATTCATTTTGTTTATTTGCCCTAAAATTTTTTAAATTTATTAAAATGAAAAATAGTATTTACCTATTTATGTGTGTCATTTATTCTTTTGGTTTTTCCCAAAACACAATTATTCAATCTGGTCCAATGGTTGGTTATTGTGAAATGAAAGAAGCTGTAATTTGGCTTCAAACTACTAAAAATGTTCCTGTAAAAGTTGAATATTTTTCTATTGATAATCCGAAAGAAATTTTTGCTTCTGGGATTTATTCTACTACAAAAGAAAATGGTTTTACTTATCATATTATTTTAGACAAACTTCAGCCAAGTAAAAAATACAAATACAATGTTTTTGTAGACAATAAAAAAATTATCTTTCCTTACGAAACTTCTTTTTCTTCAAAAAAATTATGGCAATGGCGTGAAGACGCGCCAGATTTTACAGTTGCACTTGGAAGTTGTGCGTACGTTAATGAGCCAGAACTAGACAGACCCGGAAAAGGTTACGGAAGTAATTATGGGATTTTTGAAAGCATAAACGGCAAGAATCCTGATATTATGCTTTGGGGGGGCGATAATATTTATTTACGCGAAGCAGATTGGGACAGTCAAACAGGAATAAATCACCGATATACACATTCGCGTACAATAAAAGAAATGCAGCCTCTTTTAGCTAAAACTCAAAATTTTGCCATTTGGGACGATCACGATTTTGGTCCAAACGATGGTGACCGGGGGTTTTATAATAAACATTTAACTCAGAAAGCATTTAAAAACTTTTGGGCAAACAAAAGTTACGGGATGGACGATAGCCAAAATCAAGGAATTTATTCAACTTTTAACTGGGGAGATGCTCAGTTCTTTTTGCTGGACAATCGTTTTTTTAAAACGCCAAATGATAGAAAAACTGGAAAAAGAGATCTCTTGGGAGAGAATCAATTAGAATGGTTAATTGATAACTTAATAACTTCTAAAGCATCTTTTAAAATTATTGTTGTTGGAGGACAAGTACTTAATACAGCAGAGGTTTATGAAAATTATAGTAATTATGCCGATGAAAAATCCAAACTTTTAAAAGAAATTGTAGATAATAAAATTAATGGAGTCCTATTTATTTCGGGCGATAGGCATCATACAGAGTTATCAGCGCAATCAAGGGAAAACACTTATTCTTTAATGGATTGGACTGTTTCTCCCTTAACTGCGGGACACGGAAATATAGAAAAACTTGCAAAGGAAGCTAATAAAAACAGAGTTGGTGGTAGCTTATTTGCTGAACATGCTTTTGGAACATTATCTTTTTCTGGCAATAAAGAAAATCGTCAAATGAAAATGACTTTATTTGACAAAGAAGGAAAAGAATTATGGAATAAAATAGTTTTGAAGAAGGAATTGGAATAAATTTTTATTACTTCATAAAAACATTAAATTTATTTTTACGCTATTAATTCACCAGTTTTAAACAAACTATGAATTAATAGCGGTATTTTAATACCTATTTCGAAACCAAACCTTCATCCACTCACGCTTTAAAATTAAAAAAGAAACCTGTTTTGCCAATTCCGAAATATCCGAACCATCTAGTTTTTTAATTTGGTCTTCGGGAACATCAATAATATATAGTAAGTTGAGGTATTCGGCAAATTTGTATTGTATTAATCGATATATTTTTTCGTGTAACTGAATCTTGAGTTCTTCGGGAGAAGTGCTCATCGGGAGATCTATCGCTTCGTTGGCTAAATTGAAATCTTTGTTAATTTGTTCAATCAATTTTAGATACAAATTCTCGCTTGCTGCTTCAGAAAGTAATAAATCGGTCGTATTTGGAGAAATAAAATTCATTTTTTTTTAATTTCAATATCAAAAATCAATTACAACGTTCAAATATTGACATTGATTTTTGAAATTTCGATTGATTTTTTTACACATTTCTACTCATTAAATTTTCGCCAAAATTTCTTAACATTTGCTTTTTTTCGTTAGAAATATTCATTTTTTCTAAAGTTTCAAAAGCTTTAAATGTATAATCTTGAATAGCTTTTTGCGTTGCTTCCGATGCTTTTGTCTGGTTAAAAATTTCTTTTACAGAAGCTATTTTATCTGTATTATCTGTAGGTTGAATAGAAAACAAATGCAACAATTGTTCTTTTTCTTCGGTTTGAGCAAATTCTATTGCTTTGAGGTACAAATAAGTCTTTTTGTTTTCGATAATATCGCCGCCTACTTGTTTTCCGAAGGTTTCTGGATCGCCAAAAGCATCTAAATAATCATCTTGCAACTGGAAAGCAATACCTAAATTTAATCCGAAATCATAAATCAGATTGGCATTTTCATCAGAAGTTTTGGCTACAATAGCGCCCATTTTCATGGCGGCACCAACTAAAACCGCGGTTTTATATTCGATCATTTTCAAGTATTCCGGTATAGTAACATCGTCACGAGTTTCGAAATCGACATCATATTGTTGCCCTTCGCAAACTTCGAGAGCGGTTTTGCTAAATAATTTTGCTAAATCACGAAAAATAATTGGTTCGTATTCTTCGAAATGCTGATAAGCTAAAATTAGCATCGCATCGCCCGACAAAATTCCGGTATTAATATTCCATTTTTCATGAACAGTTTCGTTACCACGACGCAATGGTGCATCGTCCATAATATCATCGTGAACTAGCGAAAAATTATGAAAAACTTCAATAGCTGTGGCTGCTGCTAATGCTTTCTGACAATCTACATCAAAAATTTCGGTTGACATTAATGTTAATATGGGGCGCATTCTTTTTCCGCCAATAGACAAAATATATTCAATTGGTTTGTAAAGATTTTTAGGCTCTTTAGTTAAATGCAATTCCGAAAAATAATCTGAAATAAGTTCTTGATAATGCGAAATAGAATGCATGCTTTAAATTTTTTGCTAAAATACTTTAATTCTGTCACAACAGCAAAATATAATGAAATGTTAAATTTATGTAAATACTTTGGAAACTATTATAG
>NZ_JAYWDT010000214.1:0-14228 GCF_043779715.1 Flavobacterium sp. | reverse complement strand
AAAAAACCTACAATTTACCATCTTTTATTTCATCAACAATTTCAGGATTTAATAAAGTAGTAATATCTCCAAAATTACTAAAATCTCCTTCAGCAATTTTTCTTAAAATTCTTCTCATTATTTTTCCAGAACGGGTTTTTGGCAAACCAGACACAAACTGAATTTTATCTAACTTAGCAATTGGTCCAATATGGTCGGAAACGTGTTGGTTTATTTCTTTGACAAGATTTGTTTTGTCACGCGTTTCTCCGCTTTCTTTTAGGATCACAAAACCATATAATGCATTTCCTTTTATATCATGAGGAAAACCTACAATCGCACTTTCTGCAACGGCAGGATGCTCATTTATAGCATCTTCTATTGGTGCAGTTCCTAAATTATGCCCAGAAACAATGACCACATCATCTACTCGACCTGTAATTCGGTAATAACCAACTTCGTCACGCAAAGCCCCATCGCCAGTAAAATATTTCCCCGGAAAAGCAGAGAAATAAGTCTCTTTATAACGTTGATGATCTCCCCAAATGGTTCTTGCTATTCCTGGCCAAGGAAACTTGATACACAAACTTCCTGTCACTTGATTTCCTTCTATTTCGTTACGTTTTTCGTCCATCAAAACGGGTTGAATTCCGGGTAATGGTAACGACGCATACGTTGGCTTTGTGGGTGTTACAAAGGCTATTGGCGAAATCATAATACCACCAGTTTCGGTTTGCCACCAAGTATCTACTACTGGGCAACGCTTCCCTCCTACGTGGTCATTGTACCAATGCCAAGCTTCTTCGTTAATAGGTTCGCCTACAGAGCCAATCACTTTCAATGATTTTAATGGATATTTCTGTACATAAGATAAATTTTCTTTTGCTAAAGCACGAATGGCTGTTGGCGCAGTATAAAACTGAGTAACTTTATGTTTTTCTATCACTTCCCAAAAACGAGAAAAATCTGGATATGACGGAACACCTTCAAAAATTACGGTCGTGGCTCCGTTTAATAAAGGTCCGTATAAAATATATGAATGTCCTGTTATCCAACCAATATCGGCTGTGCACCAAAAAATATCGCTTTCTTCATAATTAAAAACATTCTTAAACGTATAAGCTGAATATACCATATAGCCAGCTGTTGTGTGAACCATTCCTTTTGGTTTTCCAGTCGATCCTGAAGTATAAAGTATAAATAACGGATCTTCGGCATCCATAATTTCAGCTACATTATTATCGAGTGCTTCGTCTAAAAGTGGTTGCAACCAAACATCACGATCTTCTTTCATTTTAACTGAAGTGTTGGTTCTTTTTACTACCAACACTTTTTCAACACAAGGACATTTTTCTAAAGCTTCGTCGATAATTCCTTTTAAATCAATAGTTTTTTCGCCACGGAAACCTCCATCGGAAGTGATGACCATTTTACATTCAGAATCATTTATTCTTGAAGCTACTGCCGATGCCGAGAATCCCGCAAACACTACCGAATGGATTGCTCCAATTCTTGCACAAGCCAAGGTTGCAATGGCTAATTCTGGAATCATGGGTAAATAAATACAAACTCTATCTCCTTTTGTAATACCTTGCTCTCGCAATACATTTGCCATTTTAGAAACTAGTACATACAATTCGTTATACGAAATATGTTGTGCTTCTTCAGTCGGATTATTGGGTTCAAAAATAATCGCTGTTTTTTCACCACGACGAGCCAAATGCCTATCGATACAGTTTTTTACGATGTTTACTTTTGCTCCTTTAAACCATTCTATTTTGGCTTCCGCCATATCAAACTCGACTACTTTTTCGCATTCTTGGTACCAAGTAAAGTTTTCGGAAGCAATTTTGCCCCAAAATTTTCTTGGTTCACGAATTGATTTGTTATAATGCTTAAAGTATTGTTCTAGGTTTTGAATTTTATAGTAACTCATAGTTTTTTCTGATAAATGAATTTTTGTAAATTTATAACAAAGTTCACTTCAATATATTTCAAATTCAATATTTTTTTTAGTTTATTTGTAGTAACACAACTTTAAAAAACTAATGGAATTTGATCCTCAAAATCTTGAACAATCTGCTATTTATAAATTGCTAACAGGAGCAGTAATTCCTAGACCTATTGGCTGGATTTCGAGTATTAGTGAAGACGGAATTTTGAATCTTGCTCCGTTTTCTTTTTTTAATGCAGTTGGAGATGATCCGCCACACGTCATGTTTTCGACCGTTCGAGGAAACGATACGAATAAAGATACTTTAAATAATGTCTTAGCAACCAAACAATTTGTGGTAAATATGGTTACCGAAGACTTGGTTGAACAAATGAATACAACTTCGCAACCCATTCCTTCAAACCAAAGTGAATTCGATTTAGCAAACCTCACTCCTATTGCTTCTACAAAAGTAAAACCGCCCAGAGTTAAGGAAAGCCCAATCACGATGGAATGCGAATTAGTACATCATTATACTTTAGAAAATCATAAAACCGGTGGTGCAACTATCATTATTGGACGAATCGTGATGTTTCACGTTGACGAAAGTGTTTTGCTAGATAATTACAAAATAAATTTAGAAACTTACAAACCTGTAGCTCGTTTAGCAGGCTCCAATTATTCCAAATTGGGAGAAATTTTCTCAATCAAAAGATAAGAATTTATGGAAAAATTAGAAATAAACTGCGCGATGCAAATTCAAAAACCAATTCACGAAGTTTTTGAAGCAATCATCATTCCTGAAAAAATGTCTAATTATTTCATTTCTCAAAGTACAGGAATCATGGAAGAAGGAAAAAATCTAATTTGGAAGTTTCCTGAATTCGATTTCGAATGTCCAGTTAAAGTGCAGAAAGTCGAAAAAGACAAATACATTTCTTTTTATTGGGAAAATTCTGGTGTCGATTTATTAGTGGAAATCACGCTTTCAGAAAAAGAAAACAATTCGACTTTAGTTTCTATTTCCGAAAAAAGCATGGAAAATAACGAAGCAGGATTAAAATGGCTTTCCAGAAATTCATTTGGGTGGTCCAATTTTTTGGCTTGCCTAAAAGCTTATTTAGAATACAATATCAATTTGCGTAAAGGTGCATTTGATTTTATGAAAAAATAATAAAACAATAAAAATCCGCGGTCATCAGCGTTTTGCAAAGCAAATCCGTTTTATCCGCGTACCAAAATAAAAATATGAAAATAGCAGTAATTGGTGGTGGTCCAGGTGGGCTTTACTTTTCAATATTAACAAAAAAAGCAATGCCACATTGTCAAATCGATGTGTATGAACGTAACAAACCTGATGATAGTTTCGGTTTTGGTGTAGTTTTTTCAGATGAAACTTTAGGCGAATTCTTAAAACGCGATATGCAATCCTATGAATTAATTCGTAGCAAATTTGCCTATTGGGACGATATTATCATTGCTCGCGATTGTGAAGAAGTAAGTATCGCTGGAAATGGATTTTGTGGTTGTTCTCGAAAAATGTTATTACAATTATTGCAACAACGCTGTAAAGAAGAAGGTGTCAATTTGCATTTCGAACAAAATGTGGATGATTTAGAACAATTCGCAGATGCCGATATGGTTATCGCTTCAGACGGAATTGCAAGTGGAGTTCGTACAAAATATGAAAAAGAATTCGGTACAAAAATCGAAATGAAACAAAACCGTTTTGTTTGGTTAGGTTCAACAAAACCATTAGACGCTTTTACTTATTTTTTTAGAAATACAGAACATGGTTTAATCGTGGCGCATTCGTATCAATACCAAGAAGGAATGAGTACGTGGATTTTTGAATGTTCAGATGAAACCTGGCAAAAATTCAATTTTGAAATCACCAACGAAGAAGATACAATCACTAAAATTTCAGAAATATTCAAAAACGAATTAGACGGTCATTCGCTAATTTCAAATAAATCACATTGGCGACAATTTCCACATGTAACCAACGAAAATTGGTACCATAAAAATATCGTTTTATTAGGTGATGCCAAAGCTACAGCGCATTATTCAATCGGGTCAGGAACAAAACTAGCCATGGATTCAGCTATCGGTTTGTCGGATGCTGTGATTGCCAATCCAACCGATGTGCAAGCAGCTTTTCAACAATATAATAAAAGTCGTAGAAATACGGTTGAAATGATTCAACATGCGGCTTTAGTCTCTTTAGATTGGTTCGAAAACATGAACCGTCACAACCAACATCCGTTTTATAAATTTGCTTTTGGATGTATGACACGTGCTAAAAAAGTAACTTTCGAAAACTTAAGCTTGCGCGATAAATCATTTACTGATAAAGTTTTAGAAGAATTCAATGTCAATAATAATAATAATATCAATGACAAAAATCAATCGGCAGCCTTTTCAACTTTCAAATTAAGAAATTTAGAATTACAAAACCGAATTGTGATGTCGCCAATGGGACAATATTCGGCAGAAAACGGATTGGTAAACGATTGGCATTTCCAACATTATAGCTCAAGAGCAATTGGAGGTTTAGGTTTAATTTTAACCGAAATGACTGCCGTTTCAGAAACTGGAAGAATTACAGAGGGTTGTGCCGGAATTTATAGCGAAAATCAAACTTCAGAATGGAAACGAATTAACGATTTCATTCATCAACATACACAAACTAAAATCGGAATTCAATTAGGACATTCTGGGCGAAAAGGTGCAACAAAAAAACCTTGGGAAGATTCATTTAATGGTACGAGTTGGGAATTACTTTCCGCTTCAGCGATTCCATTTAATGAAAATTCAAAAACGCCTAAAGCAATGACTTTAGCGGATATGGATTTGATAACTTCTCAATTCGTTCAGGCTACAAAAAATGCAAATGAAGCCGATTTCGATATGATTGAATTGCAAGCACATCACGGATTTTTATTGGCTTCTTTCTTGTCGCCATTAACGAATATTAGAACAGATGAATTTGGCGGAAGCATCGAAAACCGATTGAAATTTCCCTTACGAGTTTTCACAGAAATGCGAAATGCTTTCCCAAAAGAAAAACCCATGTCGGTTCGAATTTCAGCAACAGATTGGGCAGAAAACGGAATTTCTGAACAAGATGTAATCACAATGGCAACGGCTTTCAAAAATTCTGGATCGGATATTATCAACGTTTCTACAGGAAATACAGTTGCTGGGCAAAAACCTCAAACGGGAAGAATGTGGCAAACGCCTTTTTCAGATGCGGTGAGAAATACGGTTCATATTCCAACGATAACCGCTGGTTATATTCAAGATATTGATCAAATTAATACGATAATTTTAAACGGTCGTGCCGATTTAGTTGCTTTGGGAAGACCTTTATTATTAGATGCGAATTTTGTGAGAAATGCACAAGCTTACGAGCAATTTCAAGCGACTGATATTCCAAATTCATACAAAATGGGAATTTCTCATTTGTATCCGCTAAAAGCTTCGGAAAGAAAACAAACGGAAGGAATGAAAATAGCTTTAAAACCAAAAAGTAATAAGAAGTAATTAGTGTTATGAAACATTACGAAGATAATTTCGCACATATAAACTTACCTAATCTGGAACTTCAACCAGACTATAAATTCTTGGATTTGCCTCAATTCAATCGTGCAGATTCCGAAGCTTCGGGACTCAATTCTGTGGAAAAATTACTTGATAATCACATTACTGAAGGTCGAGGTAACAACATTTGTATCCGAACTTTCGAAGAAACTTGGACGTATCAAGATTTGTATGAAAAAGCCAATCAAATTGCTAATGTTTTAGTTGACGATTTAGGATTGAAATCGGGAAATCGCGTATTAATTCGTTCCGCAAATAATCCAATGATGGTTGCGTGTTGGTTTGCCGTGTTAAAAGCGGGCGGAATTGTAGTGGCCACAATGCCTTTATTACGTTCCAAAGAATTAACTACAATAATTGATTGCGCCGAAATTTCTCATGCTTTTTGCGATAGCGATTTAGCCGAAGAAATGAATGTAGTCCAATCGAACTTTCTAAAAAAAGTAAGTTTTTATAGAAATTCCGATTTAGAAAAGTTAATGGAAACTAAGCCAAAAACCTTTCAAAATTACCCTTCAAAAGCAAATTCGGTAGCATTAATTGGTTTTACTTCTGGAACAACAGGTTTACCAAAAATGACGGCACATTATCATAAAGACATTTTAAATATTTGTGAAGCTTTTCCACAATATGCTTTGCAGCCGACACAAAAAGATGTTTTCACGGGAAGTCCGCCACTTGGGTTTACGTTCGGTTTAGGCGGATTGGTTTTGTTTCCCATGTATTTTGGCGCTTCCACTTTCTTAATCGAAAAACCAAGTCCTGATTTACTATTAAAAGCGATTCAAGAATATAAAATTACCGTTTGTTTTACAGCGCCAACAGCTTGGCGAATTATCACTACAAAAGTGAATGATTTTGATGTTTCTAGTCTTAGAAAATGTGTTTCGGCTGGAGAAACCTTACCCTTAAAAGTTTGGCAAGATTGGTATGAAGCCACGGGTTTAAAAATCATAGATGGAATCGGTGCGACAGAAATGTTACATATTTTCATTTCATCAAATGAAGAAAACATGAAACCTGGTGCAACAGGATTAGCGATTACAGGTTATGAAGCTAAAATTATCGATGTAAATGGTAACGAATTGCCAAGAAATGAAGCGGGAAGATTAGCAGTTCGCGGTATCACAGGTTGCAAATATTTAAACCGAGAAGAAAAGCAACGGGAATACGTTGAAAATGGTTGGAACATGACAGGTGATATTTTCCGTCAAGATGAAGAAGGTTATTTCTATTTTGTGGCTCGTGGCGATGATATGATTATTTCTTCAGGTTATAATATTGCTGCAATTGAAGTAGAAAGTGTACTTTTAACGCACGAAGATATTCTAGAATGTGCAGTAGTTGGTTTGCCTGATGAAGAACGCGGTATGTTGGTTTGCGCACACATAGTTTTAAAAGAAAAACATAAAGCAACTGATGAGTTAATTAAATCTATTCAACAATGGTTCAAGGAAGTAGCTGCGCCATATAAATATCCTAGAATAATACATTTTGTAGAGAATTTACCTAAAACGGAAACAGGGAAAATTCAAAGATTCAAATTAAAATAAGAGTTATGAGAAAAGTATTTATCATTTTCAGCATTACAATATTATCAATATTGGCTATGTTGATTTATGTAAATTGGAAATTCAGTTTTTTATTACTGATAATTATTCCATTAATTATAATGGGATTATATGATATGTTTCAGTCTAAAATTACTATTCGTAGAAACTTCCCACTTTTAGGCAGAATGCGTTATTTATTACAATCAATTGGCCCTGAAATGCGTCAATATTTCATTGAAACCGATTTAGATGGAAAACCATTTAATCGCTTGCAACGAGATTTAGTATACCACCGAAGTAAAAAAGAAACTGATTCTATGCCTTTCGGAACACAACTTGACGTTTATAAAGAAGGTTACGAATGGATTAATCACAGTATTCGTTCTATTCCTTTTTCGCAAGTAAACGAAAATCCAAGAGTCCATATTGGATCATCACAATGTACAAAACCTTATGATGCTAGCTTGTTTAACATCAGCGCAATGAGTTTTGGTTCATTGAGTAAAAATGCCATTTTAGCATTAAATAATGGGGCAAAACAAGGTGGATTTTACCACAACACGGGCGAAGGCGGATTGTCACCATATCATTTGCAAGGTGGCGATGTAGTTTGGAATATTGGAACAGGATATTTTAGTTGTCGCACAACTGATGGCAAATTTGACTATGAAGAATACATAAAAAGAGCCACTTTAGATAACGTAAAAATGATTGAAATAAAATTCTCGCAAGGAGCAAAACCTGGTCATGGCGGAATTTTACCTAAAGCAAAAGTTACCGATGAAATTGCCGCTATTCGTTTGGTTTCAAAAGGTCATGATATTTTATCACCACCTAGTCATTCTGCTTTCACAACACCTTTAGAATTAATGGATTTTGTAAAATTATTGCGAAAAGGTTCAGGCGGAAAACCCATTGGAATGAAAATTTGCATCGGAAACAAATCAGAATTTTTATCTATTTGTAAAGCAATGGTCGAAACCCAAACCTATCTCGATTTCATCACTGTAGATGGTGGCGAAGGCGGAACTGGTGCGGCACCACAAGAATATTCAGACCACGTAGGAATGCCTTTGCGTGACGCTGTTGCCTTTGTTTATGATGCCCTAAATGGATACGGAATAAAAGACCAAATCAAAATTATTTGTAGTGGAAAAGTTATTACTGGCTTCGATATCATCAGAAATCTTTCTCTAGGTGCCGATTTATGTAATTCAGCACGCGGAATGATGTTCGCTTTGGGTTGCATTCAAGCGTTAGAATGTCACGCCAATACATGTCCGACAGGTGTTGCAACGCAAAATCCAGATTTAATGAAAGGATTAGTTCCCGAAGAAAAAAGCGTTAGAGTAGCAAGATTTCAACACGAAACCGTAAAAAGCGCTATGGATTTAATAGCATCAGCCGGAATAGATCACCCAGACAATGTCGACAGATCGGTTGTGAGTACGAGAGTTATTGTTGGTAAAACGCAAACTTTTGAAGAAATATATCCAGAAATAAAAACTGGCTCATTATTAGACGGAAGCACCGTTCCCAATGAACTATTTAGAGTTTGGAAAAAAGCAAGTGTAGATAAATTTTAGAAGCTATTTCCCGCTATTTGTTGCAAACGTAGTTCACTGAACTCCAATGAAAATAAAAGTGTAGTGAAGTAATCTTTTTTTCGGAGAAAAATCTCAAAAAAGGATTTCCACTGCTATCGGGGCTAAAACACAAAATATGAACCAACCATTTATAAAACAAGAAAAAATTCGTTTCCAGCATGTAGATTATGCAGGAATTGTTTTCTATCCAAGATTTCTAGAAATGCTAAATTGCCTAGTCGAAGATTGGTTCGAAGAAGCATTAGATAGACCATTTTCAAAAATGCACGAAACCAACGGAATTCCAACAGTCGATTTGAAAGTACAGTTTAAAAAAGCCGCTCGTTTAGGAGAAATTCTAACCAAAAAACTTTGGGTAAAAAACTTGGGAAGTGCTTCAATTGTATGCGGATTTTCATTCGAAGATGAACAAGGAAAACTATGTTTAGAAGGCGAAGTAACTTTAGTAAACGTTGCCTTTCAAGAAAATAAAACCGATATCAAAGCAGAACCTTTTAATGAGGAAATGAAAAGTAAAATTTCAAAATATATAGTATAACAACACAGATTTAAAAAATCAGAGAAATCTAACAGGATAAAATTTTAAGAATTTCTTTAATCAGTGTTTAAAAAAATCAGCAATTATACGCGTTTGCAAAGCAATCTGCTTCATCCACGTACCAAAACATAAAAAATGGACTTTAAAAAATTCAAAGCAGCCACCGTTCAAACGGCACCCGTTTTTCTAAACGTAGAAAAAACAGTTGAAAAAGCGATTACATTCATCAAAGAAGCCAGTCAAAATGGAGCGCAACTTATTGCTTTTCCGGAAGTTTTTGTAGCGGGTTATCCGTATTGGAATTGGATTATGACCCCAGTTCAAGGTAGCAAATGGTACGAAAAATTATATAAATGTTCTGTAAAAATAGATGATGAAGCGATGCAACCTTTGTTTCAAGCTGCAAAAGACCATAACATTCACATCGTAATCGGAATTAACGAACGTGGTGATAGTTATGGTGAAATTTACAACACGAATTTAATCATTGATAACAACGGAATCTTAATCGGAAAACACAGAAAGTTAGTGCCAACTTGGGCAGAAAAACTAACGTGGACTTCTGGAGATGGTTCTTCATTAAAAGTATATAACACAGAAATTGGTCCAATTGGAACGTTAGCTTGTGGTGAAAACACGAACACTTTAGCACGTTTTACCTTGCTTTCTCAAGGCGAATTAATTCATATTGCGAATTACATTTCATTACCAGTTGCGCCACCAGATTATAACATGGCTGAAGCAATAAAAATTCGTGCAGCTGCGCATTCTTTCGAAGGAAAATTGTTTACGATTGTTTCGTGTTCAACGGTTTCTAAAGAAATTATGGAAGCGTTAAAAGAAGATGTTCCAAATGTAGAAGAATTACTGACTCGTAAAAACTCGGCTTTTTCTGGATTTATTGGTCCAAATGGCGCTGTAATTGGCGAACCACTAATTGACGACGAAGGAATGGTTTATGCAGATATCGATTTAGAAAAATGCATCCAACCGAAACAAATGCATGATATTCTCGGACATTACAACAGATTTGATATCTTTGATTTGCGAGTAAACATTGCGCCAACTCGAAAAATCACGTTTATCGACAATCACGAGGAATTTAATAAAAGATAGCATTAAAATACTATGGAAGATAAATTTTCAGATGGCCAAATTGGTCGTGCAAGAGTTCAAGATTCACCAGAATTAGTCGCGTATTATAAGGAATTAGAAACGCTTGGCGCTGGTGCATTATGGACAGTTGCCAACGACATCGAACCTTGGGAGCCAAGAAGTTCATCTGTTCCAATGCTTTGGAAATATGACGATTTACGCGAATTAGTTTTAAAATCATCAGAATTAGTAACACCAGAACAAGCGGGAAGACGCGTAGTGTATTTAGTAAACGACAAACGTAAAGATGTTTCGGCAGCAGTGGGTTGGTTGTATACTGGAATTCAAGTCACTCGTCCTGGAGAAAGCACATCAGCGCATAAACACAAAGCATCTGCATTGCGTTTTATTATGGAAGGCGAAGGCGGTTATACTGTGGTAGATGGAAATAAAATCACTTTTGAAGTGAATGATTTCGTAATTACACCTAATTCAACTTGGCACGAACACGGTGTAGAACACGGTGGAAAAACGTGTATTTGGCAAGACGGTTTAGATATTCCGTTAGTAAATGCTTTGGAAGCGAATGATTATGCCGTTTATGATGGAAAACAACCCTTAGAAAAACCGTTGAATTATTCTCCAATAGTTTATGGTTGTGCTGGACTAATTCCAGCAGATAAAACTTGGGACAAACCCTATTCACCATTATTCAAATATTCTTGGAAAAACGTATATCCAGCACTTTTAGAAGCGCAAAAAGCAACAGAAATCAATCCTTTTGATGGAATTTTTATGCAATATTCGAATCCATTAACAGGCGGTCACGTGATGCAAACTATGGGAGCAGCGATGCAATTATTACCAGCTGGTTTCAAAGGGAAAGCACACAAACACACCGGTTCATTCGTATTTCAATGTGCAAAAGGAAAAGGTTTTTCTATCATTAATGGAAAAAGATACGATTGGAAAGAAAGAGATATTTTTTGTGTTCCTTCTTGGGCTTGGCATGAACATCATAATTTATCGGAAACGGAAGATGCATGCTTATTTCAATTCAACGATTTACCAGTAATTGAAAGTTTAGGCTTGTTCCAATCAAGAGAATTAGAAGAGAATAACGGACACCAACAAGTTCAATAACAATAGAAATTACAAAAATCAATAACAATATTTAAAAAGAAATGAAACTACTTACTTATAAAACAGAAACCTCCGAATCACGTTTAGGATTTATTCATAACAATCAGGTTATTGATATGGAAGATTTTGGAGAAATTTCTAATTTTCCATTACCAAATGATATGTTGGATTTAATTGATATGGGATTTGAGATTATTGCTGAAATCACAGAATTAATTTCAGAAACGGAAGAAAAATTCTTCGAAGAAATCTCTTATGAATTAGACGAAGTGACTTTCTTAGCACCAATCGAAAAACCAAGAAAAAACATCATCGGAATTGGGTTAAATTACACAGAACACGTTGCGGAAAGTGCAAGAACTTTAGATACAACAGGAAAATTACCTGCAAAACCAATTATTTTCTCGAAACCTCCAACAACGGTTACAGCTACTAATACTGAAATTATTAAAAACACAAAACTGACTTCTCAATTAGATTGGGAATGTGAATTGGCTGTTGTTATTAGTAAAAAAGGAAAATATGTAGCTAAAGAAGACGCTTTAGATTATGTTTTTGGCTACACGGTAATTAATGATATTTCTGCACGTGATTGTCGTAGAGAAGGGCAATGGATTGTGTCGAAAGGACAAGATACATTTGCACCAATGGGTCCATTTTTAGTGACTAGAGACGAAATCGAGAATCCACATAACTTGAATTTATCTTTAAAAGTAAATGGAATAGAGAAACAAAATTCGAATACGAAATTCTTATTGTTCAATATCAATGATTTGATTGAAGATTTAAGTATTGTTTTCACACTTGAACCTGGAGATATTATCGCAACAGGAACGCCAGCTGGAGTTGGAGCCGGAAGAAATCCACAAGAATTTATGCACGATGGTGATGTAGTTGAAGCAACTGTGGAAGGAATTGGAACAATTGTGAATACGGTTAAAGAAATATAAAAAGTTTTCAGTCTCATTTTTCAGTATTCAAACTGTTAGCTGCGACTGTGACTGTAAACTATATAAAAATGAAATACAGAATAGGACAAATAGTTCCATCATCAAACGTAACGATGGAAACCGAAATACCAGCCATTTTTCGTTCACGCGAAACCATTTTACCAGAGCGTTTTACGTTTCACAGTAGTAGAATGCGTATGAAAAAAGTGACCAAAGAAGAATTGGAAGCGATGGATGCCATGAGTTTAAAATGTGCTCAAGAACTTTCAGATGCTCACGTAGATGTTATGGGTTATGCGTGTTTGGTAGCTATTATGAGCATGGGTCGCGGTTATCACTGCGTTTCAGAAGTCAATTTACATCAGGAAACAATTGCAAACGACTTCCCTACTCCTATTGTAACTTCGGCTGGTGCCTTAATCAATGGATTAAAGGTTTTAGGAGCCAAACAAATTTCGATAATTACGCCATATATGCGTCCATTAACGGATATGGTTGTAGATTATATCGAACATCAAGGAATAAAAGTGAAACAAAGTATTGCTTTGGAAATTCCTGATAATCTTGAAGTTGCAGCACAAAATCCATTAAATTTATTGGAAATATATAAACAATTAGATTTAACTGATATTGATGTTCTAGTAGTTTCCGCTTGCGTTCAAATGCCATCGTTAGAAGCCATCGATTTAATTCAAGCGGAATGTGGTATTCCAGTTACTTCTGCCGCAGTTTGTACCACTTACGAAATGATGAAAAAACTTGGCATCGAACCAAAATCTGCTATTGGTGGCGAATTGCTAAATGGAAAATATTGACACATAATTATATAACAATATTTTAATATTATATAAGAGTTTATCATGCCATTTGTTAGAAATTTGTATTCTAACTAACAAAGAGATGGTCATGGGAACTTTATTTATTTTAGTCAACAATCACGATTTTGATTCTAATCTAAACAATATTATCAGTATTAATTCGAATTTTGAAGAAGACGAGGATGATTATATAGAAGATTTTAATCTTGATTGTGAGCCTCATGATAGTGGGAATTTCAAAAGTGGATATTTTAAATTTAAAAACTTCATATCATGGGAACTTTAAACAATAACGAATCTGGAAAAGACAAATCTGCTCCACATCATGACGGACAAAAAGATTATCAGCATTCAAATCAACGAAATCGGGATAATATTCGTGATAATACCCGAGATCATGAATATAAAGAATATGATAAAACATTGACTAATGACGAAAATTATGATACTAACAGCAAAGTAATAAAGGGAAATCCTGACTTTGATGATACAAATCAAAACGTGGAAAAAAAGGATAAAAAACACTAAATTTTTGTAATATGAACAGTTTATTCAAAACAATTATCGCAGGTTACGGTGCCAAAAAAATGGGCGGAGGCTGTATAGGAATGATTATAATTTTTATAATCATCTATTATCTTTTGGGTCGTTTTTAATTTTTTTTGATTGTTTATACAACTGATAAACCTGAAATATTGCCAAACCTAAGAATAAAATCCAAATTTTGGTTGTTATAAAATTTGGATTTACAATTCCAGTTTTTGTTACTTGTTTTAGTCCAAAAATTAAAGCCAACATCCCTGAAAATGTTCCAAATAAAGTTCCTAGAATATAAGTGATTGCTTCTTTTTTTTCGGAAGATATATAATTCTGATTTAATAAATACAAGTTCCAACTTAGCCAAAATGGTATTTGAGCAAAGTTTAAACAGCTCAAAACAATTCCTGTTACAAATGCTGGATATATTAGAAAATAGTTTGTACTCGTGTAATTATTTGAGCTTTCCCTC
>NZ_JAYWDT010000213.1:0-33617 GCF_043779715.1 Flavobacterium sp. | reverse complement strand
TTAACAAAATTTTTATTTATTCTTATATGAGAATTGCAAAATATGTTTTTTTGTTACTTTTACTAATTTCCATAACAATCTCTGTTTTTGTTGCTACAAAAGATGGAAGTTATATGGTAACGAAGAGTAAAGAAATTGATGTTTCTAAAGAAATAGTTTTTAATTATGTGTCAGATTCTAAAAACTGGGAAACTATAAATCCTTGGAAGGGAGAAACTACAAAGATAAAATCCGTTCAAAAAATTGATGGAGAGATTATTTTGCAAAACATTATTATAAATGAAGTACCTGCCGAACTCAAATTATCGTTTAAGGACACGTTGTCTAAAAAAACAATCGTAACTTGGACTACCAATGGGAAATTGAGTTTTAAAGATAAATTTTTAAGCATCATAAATCGTGGAACTCACAACGATTTTGGTAAAAAATTCGACAAAGGACTCACAACCTTAAATACAATTCTTACTACCGAAATTAATAGTTTTACTATAAAAGTTGATGGTTTTGTAAATCGTGATACCGTTTTTTATATACAACGAGCAGTGAGTTGTAAAGTAGAAGAATTACCTTCAAGAATTAAAAACATTTTGCCAAAACTTAATCAGTTATTAACTAGTACAAATACTGGACAAAATGGTCCTCCTTTTATTATTTATCATGCTAATGATAGTATAACAAATAAAATTACATTCTCGATTGCAATTCCAACTAAAAATAAAGTTTTTACCTCGGCCGAAAGCGATATTTACACAGGGCAAACCAATCCATTTCAGGCAGTAAAAGCTACGCTTACGGGAAATTATAATCACAAAAAAGAAGTTCTAACTAAACTATTTGACTTTATGTCAGAAAACAGATTAGAGAGAAGTGATCGCAATAAAATTTTCGAAATTATACCTATAAATAGCTTAACCGAAAAATCGGCAGCAAAATGGGTTACCGAAATTTATATTCCTGTAAGACCCAAAAAGACTACCATAAGAGTAAAACCTGTAAAGAATGACACAGTAAATACTATTATTGAAAGTAATTTTAGCAATCCTAGTAATCCTTAAGTATATATTTATTTCAACAAATATCTAATTACAGTTTCTGCAGAATGTAATCCAAAAAGTCCTGGCATATAACTATTTGTTCCATAAAATGATTTTTTGTAATTAGACCCATCGGTCATTTTTAAACTCGTTTCATCTTGTATTTCTGATGAAGAAACTACTTTTAGTTTGTCAATTTTTACAGCTTTTAGTCTTTTTCTGATTGTTTTTGCCAACATACAATTTGTAGCTTGGGTAATACAAGAAACTTTTACTTTCGAGGCTTCCATTTTTCCGCCAGCACCCATACTCGAAATTATTTTCACCCGTTTGCGTTTAGCGGCAATAATTAAATTCAGCTTTGGCGTAACGCTATCTATACAATCCAAAACATAATCGAACTCATCAGAAACAATTTCGAAAGCTCTTTCTGGCGAAAGAAATTCTTGAACTCTAGTCAGTTTCAATTCCGGATTTATATCCATCAATCTGTCTCCAACAATCGTTATTTTTGGTTGTCCAACAGTAGAATGTAAGGCTGGCAATTGTCGGTTTATGTTAGTAATATCTACCACATCTCCATCTACAATAGTCATTTTTCCTATTCCAGCACGAACTAGAAATTCGGCTGCAAATGAACCCACACCACCTAATCCTACAACTAAGATATTTGCATTTTGTAATTTATTTAAACCTTCTTTTTTAAATAAAAGCTCCGCTCTTTCTGTCCATTCTGCCATAATATGTTTATTTTTTTATTCGAAAAACCGATTGAAAATTATTTGTGACTAGTTCCTGTAATTCTGAAACTGTTATATTTTTATATTTTGCTGCTAATTTGTAAACTTCTTCTAAAGTTTCCTCCATTGTATCAGTTTCTAAGAAAAATTTATCGTTAGGAACTGATGAGAAAACTAATTCTAATTCCGGATTTCGTAACAAATATTTTCCAAACGAAAGATAAAACCCGTTATCTAAAAGCGATTTCGCCACTTGCTCATTTTTAGAAAATCCATGAATAATCATAGGAATATCGACTTGTAATCTTTTCTTAATTTCGATAATTTCCTCATAAGCCGAAACGCAATGCAAAATTACAGGTTTTTTATATTTTATGGCTAATCTTAATTGTTTTTCGAAAACTTGCGTCTGAATTTTCATCGAAATTTCAATTCTTTTGTCTAGTCCACATTCGCCAAGAGCCAAACAATTTTGCAATTGTAATTTTTCTTCAATAATTTGTAAATCGGCTTCCACCCTACTTTCATTAATATACCATGGATGAATTCCTATGGAATAAAACAGAATATTTACATCAAATTCTTGTGGATATTGATTGACAATTTCCAATACATTCGAGTTATCGGAAAATTTGTGGGTGTGTAAATTGATGAATTGCATTAGTCGTGAAACTTTTTTACACCAGCCAAAATTTCAATTTGCAAGTCGTTTTCTAGAGGAACAATTGGACAAGAATATTTATGATTATAGGCACAATAAGGATTGTAAGCTTTATTAAAATCAATCATTACCGTTTCCGATTTAGGGAAACGCATGTCGATATATCTTCCGCCAAGATAGCTTTCCTTACCACAAGTTAAATCCGAAAATGGTAAGAATAAATAATCTTTATATCCTTCTTTTTTAGATAAATCGATATTTTGATAAACGTTTAATTTCAAATTTTTTCCATCAATTGTAAAAGATAATTCTCCGTATTTCTTATATTTAGGAAGTCTTGTGGTCGATGTTTTCATCTCAAAAACTTTTTCTTTTTTTGTTCTCACAAACTTTGCTTCGACAATAAGTTTTTCATTTATTGGATAAAAATCTAAAGTTTTAAAAACCTTAAAATCATCTTCGGTAAGAGGGCTTTCGGTTTTATTAGCATATTCTTTATTCAAATTATTTTGAAAATCTTGACTCGTTTCAATTTTTTTCTCTTGAGCAGAAGAAATCAAGAAAAATAGAATAGTAATAATTGATAAATACTTTTTCATTGGAAGAATTTTATGCAAAAATAGTTTAAAAGTTGCAAAGCTACAAAGTTGCAATTTTGTAACTTTGAAAATTATACTTTCTTTTATGCTTCAAAACATTTTAAACCGCTACATTGATAATTTCAGAGGATTTTCGAGAGAGATTTGGATACTCACATTAATTACTTTCATCAATCGTGCAGGAACGATGGTTTTGCCTTTTTTATCAAAATATTTACATGAAGATTTACATTTTTCGCTTTCTCGAGTGGGAACAATTATGGTTTTCTTTGGAGCAGGTTCCATGCTTGGTTCTTGGCTTGGCGGAAAATTATCAGATAAAATGGGTTTTTATAGGATTATGCTTTTTAGTCTTTTTACTAGCGGAATATTACTCATTTGTTTGCAATATATTAAAAGCTTTGAAGGATTGTGCGTGGGAATGTTTCTAATTATGGTGGTTTCTGATATGTTTAGACCCGCAATGTTTGTTTCAATTGCGGCTTATTCTAAACCAGAAAATAGAACAAAAGCATTAACTTTAGTACGACTTGCAATCAATCTTGGTTTTGCTGCAGGACCAGCATTAGGCGGGCTAATCATTATTAGTTTAGGCTATCAGAGTTTATTTTGGATAGATGGTTTAACATGTATTTTAGCCATTTTAATTTTCTGGCTGATGGTAAAAGAAAAGAAAAAATCTACTTATTTAGACAAAAAAAATCCAGATGATGTACTCACCAAATCGGTTTTTAAAGATAGAATATATTGGATATTTTTAGCATCTACATTAATAGTAGGAATTATGTTTTTTCAGCTTTTCAATACCATTCAAATTTATCATAAAGATCAGTTTGGTCTTACTGAATTTCAAACAGGATTATTACTTACTTTCAACGGAGTTTTAGTATTTTTTATAGAAATGCCTTTGGTAAATTATATTGAAAGAAAAAAGATTGACAAGATTAAAGTAATCACATTTGGCTGTTTTCTAATGGCAATTAGCTTATTTTTATTACTAATAAATACATGGGCAGGAATTTTATTAATTATGATGTTGTTTATGACTTTTGCCGAAATGTTTTCGTTTCCTTTTTCAAACGGATTTGCAATGAGTCGTGCCCCCAAACACCAACAAGGAAGATATATCGCTATTTTTACGATGACCTATAGTTTTGCACAAATATTAAGTCCAAAAATTGGGTTTTCAATAGTTGAAAAATATAGCTACCAAGCCAACTGGTTTTTCATGGGAATCTTAGGATTAATTGGTACTCTTTTAGGAATTTGGGTTTATAGGTTGGTTCAGATGGAAAGAAAAAATTTACAACAAACTTAAAAAATAGTTAAATAACTATAAAAATAGTTGTGTAACTAAAATACTAGTTGTAAATTTGGCCTATAAAATATCGAACATGCAAAAGTTAACCAATAAAGAAGAAGAAGTAATGCACATTTTATGGAAGCTAAAAAAGGCTTTTGTAAAAGAAGTATTAGCAGAAATTATCGAAGAAAAACCGCATTACAACACACTTTCAACCATTATAAGAAATCTAGAAGAAAAAGGTTTTGTATCTTATAATGCTTATGGAAACACGCATCAATATTTTCCTCTTATAAGTATTGAAGATTACAGAAAACGTTTTATGAATACTGCAATAGACAACTATTTTGACAGTTCATACAAAAATATGGTATCGTTTTTTGCCGAAGAAAACAAAATATCTGCTGATGAGTTACGTGAAATATTAGCAATCATCGAACAAAAAAAGTAATATTATGGAAGCCATTTTTATTTACTTATTAAAAGCAAATTTACTAATTGCCATTTTTTATTTGGCCTATTATTTTTTGGTTCAAAAAGAAACATTTTTTAATAGCAACCGTTGGTTTCTATTATCGGGCTTGTTTACATCAGTTTTAATTCCATTATTTTTTATAAAAAAAGTAGTAACTATAGAAGCCCCTAAATTAGTTGCAACAAACTTATCATCAATAAAAAATACTAGTATTAATCCGGTGATTGATGAGTCAATAGATTGGTACAGTATATTGTCAATCGGTTATGTTATAATTTCAATTATTTTGATATTAAAAATAGCATCCGAATTAGTTTCATTTTTCAGATTAATAAAAAACAAAACAATAAGTGTAAACAAGCCATTTGCAATGGTTGATGTCGATGAAAATATAAATCCGTTTTCGTTCTTCAAATACATTGTTTTCAATTCAACAAAATATTCAAATTCAGAATTAGAAAATATTTTAAATCACGAAAAAGTGCATAGCAAAGAAAAACACTCGTTAGATGTTTTAATAGCAAAAATATACTGTACTATTTTTTGGTTCAATCCATTTGTTTGGTTGTACAAAAAAGCCATCATTCAAAACCTAGAATATATTGCCGACCAAAAGGCAATACAAAATATTGAAGATAAAAAAGCGTATCAAATGACGCTTTTAAAAGTAGTTACTGATCACAACTACTTGTCGATTACCAACTCATTTTATCAATCATTAATCAAAAAACGAATTGTTATGTTAAACAAAAATCAATCAAAACAGAAAAACATTTGGAAATACGCTCTCGTAATTCCAGCATTAGTAGCTTTTGTAATTTTCTTTCAAGTGGAAGTTATTGCGCAGGAAAAAATAGCACATCACAAAGACAGATCTTCAGGCACAAAACAAGTTTCAGAAATGATTTGGACGAAAGACACTCCAGATGATGAAATTAAAAATGATGTTCAGTCAATGAAAAAAATGGGGATTGATGTTATTTATTCTGACATTAAAAGAAATTCTCAAGGTGAAATTACAGCCATTAAAATTGCATTCAAAGACAAAATTGGTAAAACAGGTAGTTTACTATATTCTGGTGACACGCCAATTAGAACGATTGTCTTACGTAAAGAAACAGATGCAAATGATAATACTAAAGTTAGTTTAGGTGAATTAGCTGAGCAGGATAATTCAAATCCAGAATTATCAATTCCTGAGCCACCCACTCCACCAACTCCGCCTACACCGCCAATGCATAATTTGGAAAATATGCCTAAACCGCCTACGCCTCCTACTTTTCCTACGCCACCAAATGTAAAAGCTCCGAAAAATCCGAATGATAAAAAGGCATGGAAAAAATTTGAAGAAAAAATGCAAAAGTTTGAAGAAGCTTGGAATACAAAAGAAATAAAAGAATATGAAATTAGTATGAAGGCTTACGAAAAAGAAATGGAAGCTTATGAACCTGACATGACTGCTTTTGAAAAAGAAATGGAAATTTTTGAATCTAAAATGGAAAAATTTGGAGAAGAAATGGAAGCTTATCAAGAGAAAATTCATGAAAATCAAAAAAATTAAATTCTAAAAAAAGGAATAAAAAAGAATTAAGTGAAGTAATGGGTATTAAAATAATTTTTATTTTAATACCCATTAATATTTTAAACAAATCTGTAAATAAACTATTTTTGTAAAAAAAAATGCCAAGAATTCTCGCCATCGATTACGGACAAAAACGCACAGGAATTGCCATTACCGACGAAATGCAAATCATCGCGTCAGGACTTACTACAATTGCTTCAGAAACATCGATAGTATTTCTAAAAGACTATTTTGCTAAAGAAAAAGTAGAAAAAGTACTCATAGGCGAACCCAAACAAATGAACGGGGAACCTTCACAAAGCACAGATATTATAGAAAAATTTGTAACCAAATTCAAAAATAATTTTCCAGAAATGCCGTTAGAAAGAGTTGACGAACGTTTTACATCAAAAATGGCATTTCAAACCATGATCGACAGCGGACTCAAAAAGAAACAACGCCAAAACAAAGCATTGGTTGACGAAATTTCTGCAACAATAATGCTACAAGATTATTTAACTAGACAATAAATCCTAAATTAAAAATGGCTAGACAAAAAATAGAATCTGATATTGTTCTAATTGGTGCTGGAATTATGAGTGCCACATTGGGATTGTTACTCAAAGAATTAAATCCGAAACTAAAAATAGAAATATTCGAACGTCTAGATATTGCTGCTGCCGAAAGCTCTGACGCTTGGAACAATGCAGGAACTGGTCATGCCGCTTTTTGCGAACTAAACTACACGCCAGAACTCGAAGACGGAACTATCGAAACCCAAAAGGCTCTAAAAATATCGGAAGCATTTGAAGTTTCTCGTCAACTTTGGACATATCTTGTCGAAAAAGGGTTGCTTCAAAATCCAGAAAATTTTATCAAAAGTGTGCCACACATGAGTCTTGTTTGGGGTGACGAAAATGTCGAATATTTAAGAAAAAGATTCGAAGCTTTACAACAATTTCATCTATTTAAAACGATGGAATTCTCTGATAATATCGAAAAAATCAAAGAATGGGCACCACTTGTTATGGAAAACAGGAACAGCAAAGATAAAATTGCTGCCACATCGATGAAGTTAGGAACTGACGTAAATTTTGGAGCATTAACCAGAAGTATGTTCAAATATTTAGAATCGTTAGATGGTGTTACAATGCATTTTCATCATGATGTTTATGATCTAAAAAAGCGTGATGATGGTAGCTGGAGAATAAAAGTGAAAGATATTACAACTGGTGAAAAGAAAAAAATATACACACCATTTGTATTTATTGGAGCAGGTGGCGGTTCATTATTATTGTTAGAAAAAGCAAATATTCCTGAAGGAGAAGGCTTTGGTGGTTTTCCAGTGAGCGGACAATGGCTAAAATGTAACAATCTAGATGTGATAAAAAAACACAGTGCAAAAGTTTACGGAAAAGCATCGGTTGGCGCACCACCTATGTCGGTCCCACATATTGATACTCGAATGATTGACGGTAAAAAAGCTTTATTATTTGGACCTTATGCAGGATTTTCTACTAAATTCTTAAAAAATGGTTCTTATTTTGATTTGATAAAATCGATAGAGTTTAACAATATAAGACCAATGCTTGGTGCTGGAGCAAAAAATATTCCACTCACAAAATACCTAATAGAACAAGTAATTCAATCTTCGGACGACAGGCTAAAAGCACTACAAGAATATGTTCCATCTGCCAAGAAAGAAGATTGGGTTCTCGAAAGCGCAGGACAACGTGTTCAGGTTATTAAAAAAGACAAAGACGGTCACGGAATCCTAGAGTTTGGTACCGAAGTCGTTACAGCACATGACGGTTCATTAGCGGTTTTACTTGGTGCTTCTCCAGGCGCATCAACAGCGGTTCAAATCATGATAGATTTAATTACAAAATGTTTTCCGGAGCAAGTAAAAACAATACTTTGGCAAACCAAACTTAAGGAAATGATTCCTTCATACGGACAATCATTAAACGAAAATCCTATTTTGTGTGATCAAATTAGAGCAAAAACAAATGAAATTCTGAAATTGAAAGTTTAATTTTTATTTTGTTAAGATTTATGACAATCGTTTTAAATTATTTACTTTTGCACTTTATATAATATAATAAGAATGATTTTACCAATTGTAGGTTACGGCGACCCAGTTTTACGTAAAGTATGCGAGGAGATTACCAAAGATTACACTAATCTAGAAGAAACCATTGCAACCATGTACGAAACCATGTACAATGCTTGCGGTGTTGGATTGGCTGCGCCACAAGTTGGACTTCCTATTCGTTTGTTTATAGTAGATACCGATCCGTTTAGCGATAGCGACGATATTTCTAAAGAAGAAGCAGAAACATTAAAAGGGTTCAAAAAAACTTTTATTAATGCAAAAATGCTTAAGGAAGAAGGCGAAGAATGGAGTTTTAACGAAGGTTGTCTAAGTATTCCTGATGTTCGCGAAGACGTATACCGAAATCCAAACATCACAATCGAATATTACGACGAGAACTTTAACAAGAAAACAGAGGAATATAACGGATTGATTGCTAGAGTTATTCAGCATGAATACGATCATATTGAAGGTGTTTTATTTACCGATAAAATTTCAGTATTCAAGAAACAACTCATCAAAAAGAAATTACAAAATATCATGGAAGGCAAAGCACATCCTGATTATAGAATGAAATTAGTAACAAAAAAAAGATAGGTTTTAATAAATAATTTATTAATTTCGATTTTTACAAATTAACGATTCAACGATTAAATAATAAAAATGAATTTAGAAAAAATATTAGCGATTTCTGGAAAACCAGGATTATACTCTCTAAAAGTGCAAACAAGAACTGGTTTCGTTGCCGAATCTTTTATCGACGGAAAAAGAATAACAGTAGGTTTGCGTAGTAACGTAAGTTTATTATCGGAAGTTTCGATGTACACTACCAGTGACGAAAAACCGTTAGCTGAAGTAATGAGAAACATTGCTAAAAAAGAAAATAACGGACCAACACCAGCTTTTAAAGATGATAAAGCACAATTATCAGCTTATTTCTTAGAAGTTCTTCCAGATTACGACCAAGAAAGAGTGTACGCTTCGGATATTAAAAAAGTATTAAACTGGTACAATATTTTGCAAGCTAGAGGATTAGTTTCTTCTGAAGAATCATCTACAACTGAAGAAAAATCAGAAAAAGTAGCCGTTTCTAGCGAAGCAAAACCAGCAAAAGCTCCTAAAACAGTAGCTCCTAAAAATGCAGGAATGGCTGCTGCCAAAAAAGCACCAGCACAAAAAGCGACAAAGTCAACAAAAAAATAAATTGATTTTAACATAATTATAAGTCCTGCATTTGAGTTTCATTTGCAGGATTTGTTATTTTTACACACACGAGACCTTTAGGTCGAACTGTACGAAGTAAAATCATTATTATGAATAACCGCCAACAACAACTTGATGCTTTCAATAGATTACTCGATGTAATGGACGAATTGCGTGAAAAATGTCCTTGGGACAAGAAGCAAACGCTACAAACTTTACGTCATTTAACAATCGAAGAAACCTACGAATTAGGTGATGCCATCTTAGATAATGACTTGAATGAAGTTAAAAACGAGTTGGGGGATTTGTTGTTGCATATTGTTTTTTATGCAAAAATAGGAAGCGAAACCAACAGTTTCGACATGGGAGATGTTGCCAATGATATTTGCGAAAAATTGATACACCGTCACCCACATATTTATGGAGATGTTGTAGTGGCTGATGAAGAAGAAGTAAAACAAAATTGGGAAAAACTAAAGCTTAAAGAAGGAAAAAAATCAGTATTAGAAGGTGTTCCCAAAAGTTTGCCAGCACTAGTTAAAGCTTCTAGAATTCAAGATAAAGTAAAAGGCGTTGGTTTCGATTGGGAAGAACCACATCAGGTTTGGGACAAAGTACAAGAGGAATTACAAGAATTACAGGTTGAAGTCGAAGCTGGAAATCAAGACAAAATGGAAGCCGAATTTGGCGATGTTTTATTTTCTATGATAAATTATGCTCGCTTTTTGAACATTAACCCAGAAGATGCTTTAGAGAGAACCAACAAAAAATTTATCAAACGCTTTCAAGATATTGAAAGCAAAGCTGGAGAATTAGGTAAACCTCTTTCTGATATGACATTAGCAGAAATGGATATTTTTTGGGAAGAAGCAAAAAAATTATAACTATGAAAAAAATATTTTTACTCTTATTTTTTATTACTCAAAATTCTTTTGCACAGGATAAAGATTTTGTTTTAGGGAAAATTACAACGCTACATTCTACAGAATTAAACGAAGACAGAATCTTAAATATCTATTTACCCGAAGGATATATGTCGAACGAAAGCTATCCTGTGATTTATTTATTGGACGGTTCTGCCAACGAAGATTTCATTCATATTGTTGGTTTGGTTCAGTTTGCCAATTTTGAATGGGTAAAATTGTTGCCAAAATCTATTATTGTAGGCATAGAAAATGTAGATAGAAAAAGAGATTTTACTTATCCAACAACAGTAGAAAAAGACAAAAAAGATTATCCAACAACTGGAGGTTCGGCAAAATTCATTGCATTTATTGAAAAAGAATTACAGCCATTTATCGAAAATAAATACAAAACTACGTCTTCTAAAACCATAATTGGTCAATCATTAGGTGGTTTATTGGCAACAGAAATTTTATATAAAAAACCGACTTTGTTTTCACAATTTATTATTATCAGTCCGAGTTTATGGTGGAATAAAGAATCTTTATTAAAAGAAAAAGCTAGGTTTCTTGACAACGATTTTAATCAAAAAACAAACGTTTTTATTGGTGTTGGAAAAGAAGGTAGTGTGATGGAAAATGATGCAAAAGAGCTATTTAAAATAGTTTCGGAACGTAAATTAATGCATACAGATTTTAAATTTTTTGAAAATAAGAATCATGCTACAATTTTGCATAGTGCAGTTTATTCAGCTTTTGAAAGTTTTAATGATTAATTCTCTATAATTATGAAACCACCTTATTACGCAGTAATTTTCACCTCAGTAAAAACTGAAAATGCAGAAGGTTATAACGAAATGGCAGAACTAATGGAATCATTAGCCAAACAACAAGATGGTTTTTTAGGCATAGAATCAGCAAGTAACGAAATTGGCATTACAGTTTCTTATTGGAGAGATTTAGAATCGATAAAAAAATGGAAACAAAACACAGACCATTTAGAAGCTCAGAAAAAAGGAATAAATTCCTGGTACAAATCATACACGACAAGAATCGCGTTAGTAGAAAGAGAATATAGTTTTGAGTTATAATACTGGAATAATTATTGATACACGAATAGAATGAAATTATATTACCTCTTCGTATTTATTATTTTCTCTGCAAATACTTTTGCTCAGGAAGGTTCTTCTATTCCATCTACTGGAATCCCTAGAGTTGATATGATTATTCCGAAAAACCAAAATACTGCTCCGCAATATTCTATCTCGAAGCCATTTGAAATCACAAAATTTAAAAAACCTTCTAAAATTTATGATGCTCCGCAATTAGAAAAACCTAACAAATTTAACTCGCCAGTGAGTGATTTGAATCCTGGAAAAATGCTGGCAGATAGAATGAATAAAAGTGCTAAAGCCAAAGGTGGAGAAGAAAATAGTGATTCGAAATTATATCGAAGAGATATGTTTTTGGGTGATTTTAAGACCAAAGCTGAAGTTGTAGGAATATTTTATCGAGATTTTGGTCTAGTTGATGGTGATTTAATTAGAATTTCTGTCAATGATAAAATTGTAATTTACGAGATTTATTTAGGTGAAGATTTTAAACAACTAGATTTGAAGTTAGAAAAAGGTATTAATAAAATAGATTTTGAAGCTCTAAATCAAGGATATTCTGGTCCTAATACTGCCGAATTCAAAATATTTGATGAAAAATCAACACTAATTTCAGAAAATCAGTGGAATTTAGGTACAGGTTTTAAAGCGACAGTTATTGTGGTTAAAGAATAAAGAGTAGCACACTTTTCAGCATGCTACTCAAATAAATTATTTTTTCTTCAAAACTACTGCTCCAATTAGTGAAAATAAAATTCCTATTGGAAGAATTTCCATATATGTCAGTAAAATTATCATTACTGGACTTTTGTACCATTCCTTCATCTGATTCATTTCGGCAGTTTTTGTAGCAAGTTCCTCAGGTTTTGTGTTTTTCAAGACCATTGCACTGTATTGATCTATAAAATCTGGAAAGAAATTGTAGTAAACAATCAACCAAACGATTACATAAATTGTCGAAATTACTAACGAAATTAACAATCCAGTTACAAATCCTTTTCCAAAAGAAATGACACCATTATTAGCTTCGCGTTCCTGTTTTATTCCAAGTATTACAAAGATAAAAGCCAAAAACATACTCGCAAATCCTACAACCATACTTGGTTCGTATTCTGGATTAGCTTTCATATAAAAAGTCATGCCCAACATGACAATACTTACAACTATTCCTCCTAAAATTCCATTTTTGATGATAATGTTTTTCATATAAAAGTTTTTGGTTATTCACTCAAATATAATGAAAAATTTATTTTACCAACTCACTCTGGTTCCTAAAAACCAACTTTCCATCAAAAGCATCTAATAAAATAATACTATCGGTAGCTATAGTTCCTGCCAAAATTTCTTTCGACAATTGGTTTAAAACATCGCGTTGGATTACTCTTTTTACTGGTCTTGCTCCAAATTGTGGATCATATCCTTTTTCAGATAAATATTTAATCGCTTCTGGAGTAGCGTCCATAGTAATTCCTTGTAGCTCTAGCATTTTAGTAACCGATTTGAGCTGTAAACCTACAATTTGAGCAATATTAGAATTGGTAAGTGGTGTAAACATTACAATTTCGTCAATACGATTAATAAATTCCGGACGAACAGTTTGTTTTAATAAACCTAAAACTTCTACTTTTGCAGCTTCGGTTGCAGCTTCAACACTTCCTTTGAGATTTTCGAATTTATCCTGAATTATTTGACTACCCATATTAGAAGTCATGATGATAATAGTGTTTTTGAAATCGGCAAGACGTCCTTTATTATCAGTCAGCCTTCCTTCATCTAATACTTGTAATAAAATATTGAAAGTATCAGGATGTGCTTTTTCAATTTCATCTAATAGAATTACTGAATATGGTTTTCTACGAACGGCCTCTGTAAGTTGGCCTCCTTCGTCATAACCCACATATCCTGGAGGCGCTCCTACTAACCTACTCACACTGTGACGCTCTTGATATTCGCTCATGTCGATTCTGGTCATTGCGTTTTCATCGTCGAATAAATATTCAGCTAAGGCTTTTGCTAATTCGGTTTTTCCTACACCAGTTGTTCCTAGGAAAAGAAAAGTTCCAACAGGTTTTTTCATATCCTGCAATCCTGCACGACTTCTGCGCACAGCATCACTTACAGCTTCTATAGCTTCTTCTTGACCCACAACTCTTTTATGTAACTCATCTTCTAGATGCAACAGTTTTTCACGTTCGCCTTGCAACATCTTCATAACTGGAATTCCTGTCCATTTGGCAACTACTTCGGCAATGTCTTCTCTTGTTACTTCTTCTTTTATTAATGAAGTTCCTGATTGATTTTCAATTAACTGTTTTTGTAAAACGTCTAATCGTTCTTGTGCCTCTTTTATTTTTCCGTAACGAATTTCGGCTACTTTTCCGTAATCTCCATCGCGTTCGGCACGTTCGGCTTCATATTTAAAATCTTCAATTTCTGTTTTTATAGCTTGAATATTGTCGACCACATCTTTTTCAGATTTCCATTTGGCATAAATCTCATTTCTATCTTCTTTGAGGTTGGCCAAATCCATTCCTAAAATTTTGAGTTTATTTTCGTCTTTTTCTCTTTTAATGGCTTCGATTTCAATTTCCAATTGCATTATTTTTCGATCTAAAACATCGAGCTCTTCTGGCTTAGAATTTATCTCCATTCGCAATTTAGAGGCAGCTTCGTCCATTAAATCAATAGCTTTATCTGGCAAAAATCGATTGGTAATATAACGTTGCGATAATTCGACTGCGGCAATAATAGCTTCATCTTTTATCTGAACTTTATGGTGTGTTTCATATTTTTCTTTAATACCACGCAAAATAGAAATAGCGCTTTCGGTATCAGGTTCTTCAACCATAATTTTCTGAAAACGGCGTTCGAGTGCTTTGTCTTTTTCAAAATATTTTTGGTATTCGTCTAAAGTCGTTGCACCAATAGCACGCAATTCACCTCGAGCCAAAGCAGGTTTCAGGATATTTGCTGCATCCATAGCACCTTCGCCACCACCAGCGCCAACAAGAGTATGAATTTCATCAATAAACAAAACGATATCACCTTCGGCTGCAGTTACTTCTTTTACGACCGCTTTTAGACGCTCTTCAAATTCCCCTTTGTACTTTGCTCCCGCAATTAATGCACCCATGTCTAGTGAAAAGACAATTTTATCTTTCAAGTTATCAGGAACATCTCCGTCTACAATTCTGTGAGCTAAACCTTCGGCAATAGCAGTTTTACCAACACCGGGCTCCCCAACAAGCATAGGATTGTTTTTAGTTCTTCTCGTTAGAATTTGTAAAACACGACGAATCTCTTCATCACGCCCAATAACAGGATCAAGCTTCCCGTTTTTAGCCAATTCATTTAAATTTTTAGCATATTTATTTAAAGAATTATAAGTTTCTTCAGCAGATGCTGAAGTTACTCTTTCACCTTTTCTGAGTTCATCAATAGCTGCTTTTAATACTTTTTCAGTAACACCTTGATCTTTTAAAATTTGTGCTACTTTACTTTTAGAACCAAAAATAGCTAACATTAAATGCTCGATAGAAACGAATTCATCATTCATTTTTTTAGCAATGATTTCCGCTTCGTTTAGTGTTGTATTTGCTGTTCTAGAAAGCATAATTTCTCCTCCAGAAACTTTTGGAAAGTTCTGAATCGTACTGTCTAGAATTTGTTCGAACAACGAAACATTTACATTTAGTTTTTTCAGAATAAACGGGGCAACATTTTCATCAACTTCAAAAATGCCTTTAAAAATGTGTTCGTTTTCTATTTGTTGTTGCCCGAAACTTTGCGCCAATTGCTGCGCCGCTTGAATGGCCTCTTGAGATTTGATTGTGAATTTATTAATGTTCATATTTTTTAATTTTGTTGTTTGTCTTAAATATTTTTTATGTGATAAATAATCGTCAATTGTTATTCCAATGCGAAAAATAAGACAAAACGTCTGAAAATCAGTATTTAATAACGACAAAATGACTTGAAATCTGACTAAATAAGTAAAATAAAAAAAGCACAAAATTCATAATGAACTTTGTGCTTTTTTGTGGTTGTAAACAAATTACATTTGTCGAATTTGTTTTAGTTTTTCTTTCCAAGTAACTAATTCTTCTTTGTGTCGTTCTATATTTTTCATTACTTCAAGAACCATCGGATTGTCTTTTTTAGCTTTAGCAAAAAATTGAATGTTATTTTCTAACTGGAAAATTTCGTTCTGAACTTCTTCTACTTTTCTAATTAAGAAAATTTTCTCATTATCAATTTTTCTAGTATCATTAGATTCTGATAAACTATCCATTCTATTGCTAAAACGCATCATATCAGTATCTTTTTTGCTCAAACTTAGTTTTTCAAAAAGAACATCTAATATTTTATTAAATTTTCCTTCAATATGACGTCTTGCAAAAGGCACTTTTCCTATGCTTTTCCAAGCTTCAATATGAGATTTTATTGCATCAAGATCGGTTTTGTGATCACCAACTAACTCAAATGATTTTAGTGTTTCTAAGTATTCTTTTTTCTTTTCGAAAGCAGCGACTTCTACTTCTTCATTTTCATTTTTTTCGGCATGTAATCTGTCAAAATAATGATTGCAAGCTTCTTTAAACTCCTTCCAAACCGAATCTGAATACTTTTTTGGGACATGACCAATCTGTTTCCATTCCTCCTGAATTTTTTTCATAATTGGAGTCGAAACATTAAAATCGGTACTTTCCTGCAATTCTTTAGCACGAGCTACCAATGCATTTTTCTTTTCAAGATTCGTGTTTTGGTCTTTTTTTATGTCTTTATAAAACGAATTTTTATGCACATTAAAATTACGTACCGCAGTTTTAAAATCGCTCCAAGTTTGTTCATTTACTTCAGTAGGAACTTTTCCTGCGCTGAAAAAACTAGAACGCAAAGCTTCTATTTTTTCAACTTGACCTTGCCAGCCAGAGTGAACGGTAATTTTTTCGGTAGTAATAACTTCGATAGCGGAAATTATTTCTCTTTTCTTAGCTAAATTTTCAACTTCCGAACCTCTTTGTTGAGCGAAAATAAGTTCTCGTTTGTCGTGCATTTGTTTAGTTAAATCACTAAAGACTACCCAAACTTCCTCACGATTCTCTCTCGAAACAGGGCCAATATCTTCTTTCCAGATTTTGTGTAATGATTGCAATTCTCTAAAAGCTTTCATCACATCGGCTTCATTTACAAGTTCTTGCGCACGAGCAATTATTTTGAGTTTTGCTTCGAGATTGTGTTTGAAGTCTATATCACGAGCTTCGCGATCTAAATGTAAATAATCATAAAAATTCTCAACATGAAAATGAAAATTGTTCCAAACATGGTTGTATTTGTCTTTAGGAATTCCTCCTGCAGTTTTCCAACGTTCTCTTAAATCATTAAATTGTTTGAGATTGTCTTTTATGTTTTCGCCAGGATTAATCAATGATTTTAGCTCTTCGATTAATGCCAAACGTATTTGTAAATTCGATTTTAAATCAGATTCTAAACTCTTAAAATGTGTGTTTTTCTTACTTCTGAAATTGTTATATAACGAATCGAATTTTGATTTCAAAGGAAAATGATACTCAAATTCTTCTGTTGCATCTGGGTTTTCATGAATGAATTCTTCCTTTTTTTCTTCGATAAAATGATTATATTTTGATAAGAAAACTGATTTTATTTCTTCAATATGGTTTTTTACAGCCATAATTTTGTCTGAAACTACAAGATTTTCTAGCTCGAGAACTAGATTTTCCATATCCATTGCATCGTAATTCAGCATTGGAATGTCGTGACTTTCACCAACAGTAGCGTCTTCGCTAACTTCCGCATTTAGATTTTCGATTGTTTCAATCGCTTTATCTACAGTATTTTGAGTTTCATTTTGAACTTCTAATACTTCATTTCCATCTACCTCAGGTAGGTTATCGTGTTGCTCTTCTTGCATGGTGCAGAATATTTACAGTTATTATAACGCCGAAGGTACTAAAAACGTATGAAAACAGAAAGTAAATTTTATTTAAAATAAAAAATTAAGTGCCATAATTTCGGCTAGTAATTTTTAGCTTTTTCATACATTTACAGCAAATAACAAATTAAATGTCATCACACCATATCGTTCGCGACGACCAAGAACCCGCATTAATCATTGCAAACGGTGCAGCTTGCAGTTCGGAATTGTTAGGACAATTATTAGAATGGTCACCATTGGTAATTGTTTTAGATTCGGCAATAGAACGCGTTTTAGAGCTCGGAATTAAAGTAGATGTTTTACTAGGAGATTTCGATCGTGGTTTCGATCCAGAATATTATAAAGACAAGCAATTTCCACTCGAAATAGTTTATGCACCAGACCAAAATAAAACCGATCTCGAAAAAGCATTCGATTATCTTATAGATAGAAAAATCCCAATGGTAAATGTTGTTTGGGCAACAGGAAAAAGAGCTGACCACACTATTACCAACCTAACCAATATCGTTCGTTACCGAGATTTATTGAAAATTGTTATTTTAGACGATCACTCAAAAATTTTTTTATTACCCAATCGTTTCGAAAAATGGTATACTTCAAACACGCCAATTTCACTAATCCCAATAGGAATAGTTTCTGGAATTAATTCTAAAAATTTATTTTATCCGTTAGATAATGATACCTTAACAATCGGCTACAGAACTGGAAGTAGCAATCATGTCATTGAAGACGGAATTGTAATAATCGAACACCGAGAAGGCGATTTACTTATGATGGAATGTCTAGATTAAACTATAAAAAAGCCTTTAAAAATTAGTCTTATTTGAATTTCATTTTTTACAACTATCTTTGCAACCGAAATTAAGAGTATGAAAGCGAAAATAGTTCCTGAAAAAATAAATCTGCACCCCAGAAATCTGCATAAATTTGGATATGATTTTGAAATATTAACAACATCTTTTCCTGAATTAAAAAAGCATGTTTTTACAAACGAGTATGAAACTCAAACCATCGATTTTAGCAATCCAGATGCTGTAAAAGCGTTAAACAATGCCTTATTAATATCTGATTATAATATTCAGAATTGGGATATTCCGCAAGATTATCTTTGTCCGCCCATTCCTGGAAGAGCAGATTATGTTCATTATATTGCTGATTTATTAGCATCTACAAACAACGAAATAATTCCCGAAGGCGAAAACATTATAGGTTTAGATATAGGAATTGGTGCCAATTGCATTTATCCAATAATAGGAAACTCAGTTTACGACTGGAGTTTTGTTGGTACTGATATTGATGAAAATGCTATTCAAAATTGCAAAAAAATCATCGAAAACAATCCAAAATTAATTGATGCCGTAAGTTTACAACAACAAGTAGAATCTAGATTTATATTCAAAAATATTATTCTGCCAGAAGATAAATTTGCCTTTACGATTTGTAATCCGCCGTTTCATAATTCGGCAGCAGAAGCTACAAAATCATCAATAAGAAAAGTAAATAATTTACAAGATATTAGAACCAAAAATCCAGTACTCAATTTTGGTGGACAAAACGCAGAATTATGGTGTGATGGTGGCGAAATAGGATTCATTACTCAAATGATTTACGAAAGTGCAAAATATCCAATGCAAGTTTTGTGGTTTACGACATTGGTATCCAAAAAAGAAAATTTACCTAGTATTTACAAGACTTTAAATAAAGTTTCCGCCGTTGAAATAAAAACAATCCATATGGCGCAAGGTCAAAAAATTAGCCGAATCGTAGCTTGGACATTTTTGAGTGAAGTGCAACAAAAAACTTGGAAATTTTAAAAATAATTAGGCAACTATTCATTCCAAATTTCCCACGCTTTTTCTGCCTGAAAAACCAACATATCATAACCGTTTTTTATAATTGCTCCATTATTTTCTGCTTTTTTAAGAAATTCTGTTTTTTCGGGATTGTAAATCAAGTCGAAAGCAATGTGTTTTGATGTAAAATATTGGTACGGAATATTTGGAAACAACTCCGTTTTTGGAAAAGTTCCCAACGGCGTGCAATTGATGATAATATGATAATCATCGAAAATTTTTGCATTTATTTGATTATAAGTAATCGTGTTTTCTTTTTCTTGTCGCGATACAAAAACACTTTCGATATTTAATTTTTTTAAACCAAAAGCAACTGCTTTTGCAGCTCCGCCAGTTCCTAAAATTAAAGCTTTTTTGTGATGCGGTTTTAGTAACAATTCAAGAGATTTATTAAAACCAAAAAAATCGGTATTATCACCAAATAATTTACCGTTTGGAGAGATTCTAATTGTATTTACAGCGCCAATTTCTTGTACATTTTCTGATAATTCGTCTAAAAATGGAATAATTATTTCTTTGTACGGAATAGTAACGTTTAAACCTATTAAGTCTGGATTGCTTTTTAGAATTGCTGTAAATTCATCAATATTTTGAATATCGAAATTCTCGTAACTAAACTCATCAGTTATTCCTTCCTGCTTAAATTTAGTTGCAAAATAATTTTGCGAAAAAGAATAATTGATGTTTTTGCCTAGTAATCCTAGTTTTTTCATACTAATAGATTACTTTTTATATTTCAAAATACAATCTTCCACGATTTTTCGTTCCCAAACTACTGGAAATAATTTTTCGATAATATTTCTTTTTTTGAAGTTTTGACGCAAACCATTACTTAAATGAAAAACGCCTTTTTCGTTTTCGTTCAACATAAAGTATAAACCAGCCAAACGATATTCGATTTCAAATTCTTCTGGGAAATGCTCACAGGCTAACAATAAGGTTTGTATACAGGCTTCAAATTCTCCCAGGAATTGTAAAGTATCTGTCCAAAACAACCAAGTTTCTAGTTGATAATCGCCGTATTCGACTGCTTTTCTATAACCATATTCTGCTTCTTCAAAAAGATTTAAAGCTTTGTTTATGGCTGCAAAACGTTTCCAATATAATTTGTTTTCACCGTCTATTTGTATCGCTTTGTTTACGTAATACAATGCTTTGGGGAAGTTTTTTTTACGGAAATAAAAGTCGGTTATAGCAACCCAACCTTTGTCTAATAAAGGATCTTCGTGCACAGTTTGGTTGTAAAACTTAATAGCTTCGATTTCATTTCCTATTTTCTCATAGCATTTTCCTATTCGCAATAAGGCATAAGAAGTCGGATCGTCTAGCTTGATGGTTTCATTATAATTTTCGATAGCTTCTTCGTAACGTTTTAGACGTTCGAGTGCTTTTGCTTTTTCCATATAAGCGCCTAGAAACTCATCATCGATAAGTGTCGCATAATCGAAAGCGACAAGTGAAGCTTCGTATTGTTTGAGTCCATAATTTAATCTTCCTAGCTGATGCCAAGCGATTTCGCTGTACGGATTTGTGTCGATGTATTTTGTAACATAGTTAATCGCTTCTTGGTTTTGATCCAAAAATTCGAAGCAATAAACGACATTATACAAGCTAGATTGTTCTTCTGGATCTTCTTCTAGACATAAAATAAAGTTCTCTTTTGCCAATTCGAGATTGTCTAAAAACAGGTATTCCATACCAATTAGATTGTACACATCGGCCAAATCATCTGTATATTTTAAAGCGATTCTTAGGTATTCGACCGCTTTTTCGTGTTGGTCTCTTTTAGAACAAATATTAGCTCTTTGAATGTATATTTCTTCGTTTGTAGGTTCGATGGCATATAGTTCGTTCAGCATTTTTTCGGCAATGTCTAACTTGTCATCATAGACAAGCATTTCGACTTGAACAAGCTTTAATCCTGTCGATTTCGGGTGTTGTTCGAGTGCTAGTTTTAGGGCTTTTTTAGCCAAAGCAGGCTTCCCTATATCTAAATAATGCAGTATGATATCCTCGAATTCTTCTGAATCGAAAAACAAAATTTTATTTGTTTTTAGCATCGATTCAAATTTTGATAAGGATAAGTTTTGATCGTCTTCTTCTTGGCTCAAGTACATGGCGTTTCGTTTTAAAATTATCCAAAATAAAAATAGAACTTATATCGTGAATGGTATGCTTTTTTGTTTTTTGTTGTCAACAATTTAATTAACATTTTTCAATGGCAAAAATCAATTTGAATAGCAAAAAACAATGGTAATTTTGATGACTGAATGTTAAATTTTAGACCGAAGCCCTAGCCCTGATTGAAACGGAAATCCTTTTTATTTTTTCTTTAAAAATAAAAAGATTGAAGTGTAAAGCAGGAAATAGCTTCAAAAAATTATTAATTATTTTATTTACCACTCATTACTTGATTCATAGCTTCAATAATTATGCCACAACCGTCGGTAATCTCTTGATTTGAAATGGTTAGCGGTGGCGTGATGCGGATGGCGCACCCTTCGAAGAGTAACCAAAATAAAATAAGTCCTTTATCTTGACATTTGAAAATGATTTGGTTTGTAATTTCGGGACTTTCTGTCATTATGGCAAGCATCAATCCTTCGCCACGAACCTCTTTTATGAGGTTATGTTGTAACAAGTTACGAAATAATTGTTCTTTCTGCAAGGTTTCTTGCATGATATTGGTTTCGACCAGTTCTTGCAAAGTTGCTAAACAGGCTGCTGCGATTACTGGATGACCTCCAAAAGTGGTGATGTGTCCGAGTTTTGGGTCATGACTTAATAGATCCATGTGGGCTTCGTTTGCTGTAAATGCACCTACTGGCATGCCGCCGCCCATTCCTTTTCCCATAACAACTACATCTGGTAGGACATCGTAATTTTGGAAACCAAATAATTTTCCTGTGCGCCCAAAACCAGGTTGAATTTCGTCGAGAATCATTAGCGCTCCTACTTCGTCGCAACGTTGTCGAACTTTTTTTAGAAAATCGTTTTCAGGACGAATAAATCCAGCTCCGCCTTGTATGGTTTCTAGAATTATTCCTGCGGTTTTTGTTGTGATTTTTTGAATATCGGCTTCGTTATTGAAAGTAATAAAATCGACATCAGGAATTAATGGACGAAATATTTGTTTGCGTTCTTCGAATCCCATAACACTCATAGAACCCATCGTGTTACCGTGATAAGCGTTATGACATGAGATGAGTTGACTTCTTCCTGTAACTCTTCTAGCTAGTTTTAATGAACCTTCAATAGCTTCGGTTCCTGAATTGACTAAATAGGTTTTATTTAGTTTTTCGGGCATATTTTCTGCCAAAAGCTTGCATAATTTGACCGCTGGATCTTGTGCATATTCACCATAAACCATGACGTGCATGTATTTGTCTAACTGATTTATAATGGCTTCTTTTACTCTCGGATGTTGGTGTCCTAAGGTGCAAGCAGAAACTCCTGCGACAAAATCTAAATATTTTTTGTTGTTTGTATCGTATATATAAGAACCTATGGCATGCGAAACTTCCATACCTAGTGGATATGGTGAGGTTTGCGCTTGGTATTTATAAAAATCTTTATTCAAAATTGTTTGTTTGGTTATTCGTGGATTCGTTTATTCGGTTAAACGATTAAACAGTCATTTAATGTTACTGTTTCTTCTTTTTACTAACTTTCTTTTCCGTTTTCTGCTTATCATACTCTAAAGTTTCTTTAGATGGTTCCATAGGAATGTCGATATCTTTCGATTTTTCTTTCGATTCTTTTTGAGCTTTTGCATCGAGTTCAAGTTCTTCTCTTGGGAAAATATCTTCTTTGGTTAGAATTTGTTCGTCGCCACGCCAAATGAATCCTTTTAGTTTTCTGGCATTTTCTGGAAGTTCTTCCTCAGGATAAATAATACCATCTACATTGGTAAAAAAAGTAATGGTTTCGATATCATTTTCTTCTAAAATCATATTGATGCTACTACTAACATTTTTGTTTATTCCTATGAGTTCGTTCTTTTCGTTTCGCATGTAAAAGATAACTTCGGTGTTTTTTACAACATCGACTTCATGTAATTTATTGTCTTTAAATTTTCCGAATAAATTTTGCCCTTTCACTTGATTAAAGCCTTCTCCAATAGTATCTTTTGAAATAATAAAAGCATTGTTTAGTACTTTTAGGGAATCTATTTTTTCGGTTTTAGCATCGGAAATTAGATGCATAACATCTCCCGTCATTTGGTTTTTCCCGTTCCAAAGTATAGGTTTTCCTATCATTTGTGTTAAACCTACTTTTTGGTCATAGTGAATAGAATCACACTTGCCACTCATGTCTTTTTTGAAAAATCGAGCATTATTTGAACCTCGAATTATTCGGTTTTCTGGTTTACCAGTTACTAATAATTTTTTAGCATGAAAATAAACGGAATCCTTTTCGAACAAAGTAATCGCAACGGCTTTTTTTGTGATAAACATCGAATCTTTTTGCTTGTAAACCTCAGCATAATTACCTTTTACAACAAAATGATTGATTGTATCGGTTACTTTTACATTATTTTTTGCTCGAGCAAAATCTAGCTTTCGGTCGTAATAAATATCATCACCTTCTATGAGTCGGTCTTTGTATGTAATTTTAGAGCCTTTTTGTAGTTTTCCTTCGTCTTTTTTAGTATCATAAAAACCTTTGGTCGTATAAATCGTATTCGTTGCCGATGTGATAGTTGATGGCCCAAAAACATAAGCATGACCTGAATTTGTATAATAATCTAAATGATTTGTTTTGATAGTTTGTCTAGGATTTGTAACCGTAACTGCCTCTAAAAATTGAAATTTTTTCTGGTTCAAATAATATCTTCCAGAGTTACTTACCAACGTATTTTCGGGATCACGAATAGTTCCTCTTGAGTTATAATAAGCTTGTTGAGACTTTCTATCAAAGTTAATTGTATCGGTAGATAACGTCATTTTTGGGTCACGCATTACTACATCACCAGTGGCATAAGCAAACTTTGTATTTCCGTTGTATTCGGCATATTTACTATTCATAAAAAGTGTGTCGCCTTGTACCATATTTACATTTCCAAAGATTTTTATAAAGTTAGATTTTGTAAAATGATAGGCTTTGTTACAAGTCATACGAACGCCTTCGTGTATAATAACGATATTTCCAGTAAGAACAATTGCTCCAGGAACTTCTTTTTCAGAAATATCAAGAAAATCAGAGTGCTGAATAACGATTTGTTTGGCGTCTTGCGACCAAAGTGTTACTTGACTGAAAAGCATTAATATAAAAACGAAACGGAAATATATTTTATTCAATGGGATTTATTTTTTTGTCAAAATTAAGGAAATTATGAAAAATATCGTTTTTATTAAGAATTATTTATAATTACTCAATAATCATCTCTTTTAGCTTTTCTCGATATTCTTCCAGAATGTCAATTTTTGAAATAAATCCGAAGAATTTTCCGTATTTAATTACAGCAAGTGTCGCTTGATTTGTGGTTTCAAATTTTTCCATAACTACTTCTACTCCATCGTCGTATTGTACAACATCTATAGGTTGTTTTAAAATTTCATTAACCGAAGTGTATTTTACTTTAAAAGTATTAAAAATGGTTGTTCGAATGTCATTAAAATCTACAATTCCAATTAATTTTTCTTTTTCATCAACAACTGGAAAAAGTTCTTGATTTAAGGTTGATAAATGATCGACCAAATTTTCTAACGAATTTTCTATTGTAATTGTTTTAATATCGGTTTTTATCAAGGCAAGAAAATCGATACTTTGCAAAATATTTTTGTCTTTATTACTGGTAAAAACTTCGCCTTTGTCTGCTAAATTTTTTACATCCATCGAATGTTTTTCGAACCTTTTAGAAACTGCAAAACTTATCGAAGATACGATCATAAGCGGAACCATCAGGTCGTAACCACCCGTAATTTCGCCAATTAAAAAAATGGCTGTAAGTGGTGCGTGAAACAATCCGCTCAAAATTCCGGCCATGCCCACAATCGTGAAATTCCCGATAGGTAATGCATTAGAAATCCCTAAAAGATGTATTGATTTTGCTACAAAAAAACCCAAGTAAGAACCTACAAATAGCGAAGGTGCAAAGTTACCTCCGTTACCACCACTTCCCAATGTTAATCCTGTTGCAAACGATTTTAGCAAAACTGTAATACCTATAAAAGCAAGTAAAATCCATTCGCTATTTTTATGGTTTTTGAGGATTGTATTATCTAATAAGATTTCGGGATGATTTGTAGATAAAGTTCTAATACTTTCGTAACCTTCTCCAAAAAGCGTGGGAAAAAAGAAAATTAAAATTGCTAAAAGTGTCGCTCCAAACAATGCTTTCTTGTAAGGACTATTTTTGAATCGGCTAAAAAAATGTTCTACTCTTCTAAAATTTCTCGCATGATATACCGAAACAAAACCAGCTAATATTCCTAATAAAATATAATAAGGTGTATTGTGAAAATTGAAAGTTTGTTCTTGTTCGAAGCTTAATAATATATCTCTGCTTAATACCATTTGAGAAACTAAAGCACCCGTTGCTGCCGATATCATAATGGGAATAAATGCCGAAATACTTACATCGGTTAGTACTACTTCAATAGCAAATAAAACACCCGCAATAGGCGCATTGAAAGCTGCTCCAATTCCAGCTGCAACACCACAAGCTAAGAGTAAAATCCTATCTTTTTGTGATAATTTGTATTTCTGTGCAAAATTAGAACCAAAAGCCGCTCCAGTAATTACAATTGGGCTTTCTAATCCTGCCGAACCACCTAAACCAACGGTTAGTGAGCTTGTAATAATTTGAGCATACATTTGTTTTTTAGGAACGATTCCTCCTTTTTTTGCTACAGAATGTAAAATATGTGAACTTCCTTTTTCTAATTTTCCGTCAAGAAATCTTCTAATGACAAAGACAGTAAGCAAAATTCCTATAATGGGTAAAATACTGTTTGAGTAAGGTAATTTTAAAAAAGTGTTTAAATAATTGGCCAACAAAAATACATTATGAGCGAAACTTTTTAAAATAATTACAGCAAATGCACAAGATATCGCAGTAACAACGCACGACAAATAAATAAAATTCCTTTCCGATAATAACTCTTTTGCTAAAAAAAAGATACTCTCAAAACGACGAATTATTTTTCTCACAAATAATTGAAAATTTACTGAAACTCTATTGGGCATTTTTGTTTTTTGAATTGTAGAATTACAAATATAAGTTTTTATTTTTGTTCGTTTTGAATGAAAAACCACAAATAACGATTTTAATTTAAAACGAACTATCTTTACGTAAACATTAAAAACAAATGAAAATCACCAAATTATTTAGAGAGTTTTTTGAAAGCGAAAAGTCCAGTGGTTTGTTTTTAATAAGTTGCACGATATTTTCATTGGTTATAGCAAACTCGCCAATTGGTAACAGTTATTTGCATTTTTGGCACACGAATTTGGCTGGAAATAGTTTAGAATATTGGATTAATGACGGATTAATGACCATTTTCTTTTTGTTAATTGGTTTAGAATTAGAAAGAGAAGTTTATGACGGAGAATTATCAAATATTAAAGATGCAATGTTGCCTATTTTTGGCGCTATTGGTGGCATGATTGTTCCTGCAGGGTTGTTTTTGTTGATGAATTTTGGAACCAAAACACAATCCGGAGCAGGAATACCTATGGCGACCGATATTGCTTTTGCCCTAGCTATATTATCCCTTTTGGGAAATCGAGTGCCGTTATCTCTAAAAATATTTTTAACCGCCTTAGCCGTAATCGATGATTTAGGGGCGATTCTGATAATTGCTATTTTTTATACCAAGACATTGTTATGGAGTAATTTATTCATTGCCTTAAGTATTTTTGGATTTTTATTAATCCTGAACCGTCTTAAAGTAAGAAACTTAATTCCATACTTAATTGGCGGAATTTTTATGTGGTATTTTATGCTACATTCCGGTGTTCATGCTACAATCACTGGAGTTTTACTCGCTTTTGCCATTCCTTTCGGAAACGGAGATGCAAAATCGACTTCTTATATTTTGCAACATTTTTTGCACAAACCAGTGGCCTTTTTTATACTTCCTTTATTTGCATTGGCAAACACAGCTATCATATTAAGTTCTAATATAGGAGAAACTCTAACCCAAAATTATAGTGTAGGAATTGCTTTAGGATTAGTAATCGGCAAACCATTAGGTGTTTTTCTTGTAAGTATTTTAGCAGTTTCATTAGGAATTTGCAAACTTCCATCCGATTTAAACTGGAGATCTATTCTTGCCGTAGGATTTCTAGGTGGTATTGGTTTTACGATGTCAATTTTTATAACTATATTGGCTTTTAATGAAGAAACAATTATTAACAATGCAAAATTTGTCATTTTACTTTCTTCATTAATTGCGGGAATTATTGGGTATTTTAGTCTAAAATTAGTGTTAAAAGTTCCTGTTATCGAAAATAAGAATTAATAAACCGATTTTAATTTTTAAATTAATAATATCTTTGCATTTCTTAATTTTTTCATTACATGAAACGTGTTGTTATAGGTCTTTCTGGAGGTGTCGATTCGAGTGTTGCTGCTTATTTATTACAAGAGCAAGGCTATGAAGTTATTGGTCTGTTTATGAAAAACTGGCACGATGATTCCGTTACAATTTCTAATGAATGTCCTTGGTTAGAAGATAGTAACGATGCATTATTGGTTGCCGAAAAATTAGGAATTCCTTTTCAAACCGTCGATTTAAGCGAACAATATCAAGAGAAAATTGTAGATTATATGTTTAGCGAATACAAAAAAGGACGCACACCCAATCCTGATGTACTTTGTAATCGCGAAATAAAGTTCGATGTTTTTATGAAAATTGCGCTTTCACTTGGTGCCGATTATGTTGCCACGGGTCATTATTGCCGAAAAGGAGAAATTGAAGTAGATGGCCAACCTGTTTATCAACTATTGGCTGGTGTCGATGATAATAAAGATCAATCTTATTTTTTATGTCAATTATCGCAAGAACAATTAGCAAAATCTCTATTTCCAATTGGCGAACTCACAAAACCACAAGTCCGTGAAATTGCTACTAAAATGGAATTAGTTACTGCCGAAAAGAAAGATTCTCAAGGTTTGTGTTTTATAGGAAAAGTACGTTTACCAGAATTTTTGCAACAACAATTAAAACCGAAAGATGGTTTGATTTTTGAAGTTGATGCAACCAATGAAATTTATAATTCAAAAGAAATCAATTTTGATTCAATAGAAGACAAATTAGCTTTTGAAGCAAAAAATATCGAATATACTCCAGAATTTGCTAAGGTTGTTGGCAAACACCAAGGTGCCCATTATTTCACCATCGGACAACGAAAAGGATTGAATGTAGGCGGAACAAAAGAAGCTTTATTCATCATTTCGACCGATGTTGAAACCAATACAATTTATACAGGACAAGGACACAATCATCCAGGATTATTCAAAAAAGCATTGTTTGTTGCAAAAGATGAAACACATTGGATTCGTCCAGATTTATCTTTAGCCAAAGGACAAACTATGCAAGTTATGGCACGCATTCGCTACCGTCAGGAATTGCAAAAAGCAACTTTACATCAGTTTGAAAACGGTATGTATGTAGAATTTGAACAACCGCAATCTGCCATTACACAAGGACAATTTGTTTCTTGGCATGTTGGTGATGAATTAGTTGGCTCGGGTGTTATCTCGTAATATTTTAAAAGTATAATTTCTTTGTGTATATTTGAACCTCCAAAAAAAACACAACCATGAAAAAACTACTACTTTTTTTAATCTTTACAGTATCAATAAACGCTTTTTCACAAGAAGATGCATGGGTTTACTTTAATGCAAAACCTAACGCATCTGTTTTTTACAGCAACCCTTTATCCGAACTAACGCAGCGTTCTCTCAACAGAAGAACCGCACAAGGAATTGCATTAGATATTAAAGACGCACCATTACACCAACCGTATGTCGATCAAATTACAGCTGCTACTGGAATTACTGTTTTAGCTAAATCAAAATGGTTAAATATGGTTCATGTTCAAGGGTTGCAAACCGATATTGCTTCATTATCAGGTCTGTCGTTTGTAGATCATATTCAGTACGCTAATCATTCGTTGAATCCAGGAGGAAGAATTACTTCGCCTTCAAATAAAATAGGTAAAGTTAATAAGTGGCAAGATACTAACGAAACTCAGATCACCTACGATTATGGAAATTCTGCTAATCAAGTACAAATGCTAAATTGCCATATTTTGCATCAACAAAATTATACAGGAGCTGGTAAAGTAGTAGCAATTTTAGATGCTGGTTTCCCAGGTGTAAATACAGCTGCTCCTTTTGCGAGTTTACGTAATAGAGGGCTAATATTAGGCGGTTATGATTTTGTAAACAACTCAACTAGTTTTTATACCGGAAACAATCACGGAACTAATGTATTATCAACGATGGGAGCAAATGCTACTAATTTAGTTGGTACAGCTCCTGATGCTAGTTATTATTTATTTATTACAGAAGATATTGCTAATGAAGAACCTTTAGAACTTAGTAATTGGGTTGAAGGTGCAGAAGAAGCCGATAGATTAGGAGTCGATGTAATTAATTCTTCTTTAGGGTATTTTGGATTTGATAATGCTGCCTATAGCTATACTTATGCTAAAATGAACGGACAAACATCAGTCGCTTCAAGAGCAGTAGATATTGCTTTTTCTAAAGGAATGATATGTGTAATTTCTGCAGGAAATGAAGGCGCAAATGCCGAACCCCATGTTGGAACTCCAGCTGATGCTACTTTTGCAGTTACAGTTGGTGCAGTAACTTCTACTGAAGTTAAATCTGGATTTAGCTCTATTGGCCCAACAGGTGATGGAAGAATGAAACCAGATTTAATGGCTAGAGGCTCATCATCTTCTATTTCAACACCTACTGGAACTATTACAACAGCAAACGGAACTTCTTTTTCTAGTCCAATTTTAGCGGGTGCAATTACTTCGTTTTGGTCGGCATTTCCAAATAAAACTAACGCAGAAATTGTACAATTAGTAAAAGCTTCTGCTGATAGATATGCAGCTTCAATTGTTACACAAAATAATAATTATGGTTATGGAATTCCAGATTTTCAAGCTGCTTTAAATACTGCACTTTCTTTGACTGAGCAAAATTTAGCTATTTTTAATTTGTATCCAAATCCTGCTAATAATGAGATTGAAATTACAAGTCCAGATAGTATAATGAATTCTACTATCAAATTTTATAATAATTTAGGACAACTGGTTTTAGAAAAAAACATTAATGCTCAAACTCAAAAAATTTCCTTACAATCAATAAATAGTGGCGTTTATTACTACAATATCGCTTCCGCTGAAAAAACTCTGTTTGGAAAATTGATTAAAAACTAAATTCCTGACTTCGATTAAATAATTTCAATGAACAAAATAACATCACTTTTCAATATAAAATATCCAATTATTCAAGGCGGAATGATTTGGAATTCTGGTTACAAATTAGCAAGTGCCGTAAGTAATGCAGGTGGTTTAGGACTAATAGGTGCTGGATCTATGTATCCCGAAGTTTTGCGAGAACACATTCAGAAATGCAAAAAAGCAACGGATAAACCTTTTGGTGTCAATGTACCAATGTTGTATCCAAATATCGAAGAAATCATCAATATTATTGTCGATGAAGGCGTAAAAATTGTATTCACATCGGCAGGAAATCCAAAAACATGGACTTCATTTCTAAAAGAAAAAGGAATTACAGTAGTTCATGTAGTGAGTAGCTCAAAATTTGCATTAAAAGCACAAGAAGCTGGTGTCGACGCTGTTGTTGCCGAAGGTTTTGAAGCTGGAGGTCATAACGGAAGAGAAGAAACCACTACTTTAACATTAATACCAATGGTTAAAGAACAAATTTCGATTCCACTTATTGCTGCTGGCGGAATAGCAACTGGTCGAGGAATGCTGGCTGTGATGGTTCTTGGCGCCGATGCTGTACAAGTTGGTTCACGTTTTGCTGCTTCTACCGAAAGTTCTTCTCACGATAATTTCAAAAAAACTATTATTGAAATTGAAGAAGGCGGAACTCAACTTACATTGAAAGAATTAGCACCTGTTCGATTGATTAAAAATAAATTTTATAACGATGTTCAGGAATTGTATACTAAATGCCCAACCCCAGAAGATTTAAAAACGCTTTTAGGTCGTGCTCGTGCCAAACGTGGTATGTTTGAAGGCGATTTGGTTGATGGTGAACTCGAGATAGGACAAATTGCGGGACTCATTCATGATATAAAACCAGCCGCAAACATTATTGAAGATATGATTGCTGAGTTTGAAACAGCAAAACAAGAAGTCGCTAATTTATAAGGTTATTTAAAGAATCCGAGTTTTTTTCTTAACCAATTTTAAGAACAATATAAAATCTAAACTGTATTTTTGTACTAACAAATTAAAATATATGAAAAAGTTACTATTGCTTTTTGCAATTATCACAACATCAATAGCTCAAGCACAACTAAAAGCACCGCAGAAAACACAACCACAACAACAAAGACCAAAATTAGTTGTTGGTATTGTTGTAGATCAGATGAAAATGGAATATTTATATCGTTTTTCTGATGATTTTTCGCAAAATGGATTCAAAAAATTAATTGCTGATGGTTATACTTTTCATAATATGCATTACAATTATATGCCAACTTATACAGCTCCAGGTCATGCTTCATTATACACAGGAACAACTCCTGCTGTACACGGAATAGTGAGCAACGAATGGTTTAACAGAACAACAGGTAAGAATATGTATTGCACCGATGATGCATCTGTAAAAATGCTTGGTGATGGTATTGCTAAAGAAGGAGAAATGTCTCCAAAAAATATGCAAAGTACTACTATTACTGATGAACTGCGAATGACAACTAATTTTAAAGGAAAAGTAATTGGTTTAAGTATCAAAGATCGTGGTGCAATTTTGCCCGGAGGACATTTTGCTAATTGGGCATTTTGGTACAGCAGTACAGGTTCATTTATATCGAGTACTTTTTATGGAGAAAAATTACCAGACTGGGTAACGCAATTCAACCAAGAAAAAAAATATATGACTTATATAAATAAAGGTTGGAATTTATTAAACCCGATAGCAACTTATGACGAGAGTCTTTCTGACAATAACCCTTATGAAGGGAAAATTGATAAAACTAAAGATCCAGTTTTTCCTTATGATTTAAAAAAAATATATGATACAAAAGGAGCTGAAATATTAAAAAGTACGCCTTATGGTAATGATATTTTAGCCGACTTTGCAATTAAAGCTATCGAAAAAGAAGCATTAGGAAAAGATAATATTACCGATTTTTTAACGGTAAGTTTTTCTTCTACAGATTATGTTGGTCATACTTTTGGCGCACATTCTATAGAGTTGCAAGACACTTATTTGCGATTAGACAAAACCATTGCTGACTTTATTACAAATTTAGATTTAACCGTTGGAAAAGGGAATTATCTATTGTTTTTAAGCGCAGATCATGCAGGAGCCGAAAATGCCAGTTATTTGAGAGATCATAAATATGATGTAAAAAATATTAATGAAAATACTTATACGACCGATTTAAAAAAATTCTCCGAAGATACTTTTGGAGTTAATTTAGTTTTAGATTATTCTAACGCAAATTTATTTTTTGATAAAACAACAATAAAAGAAAAAGGTTTAGAATTAAGTAGAATAAAACAAAGTTTCAAAGACTATTTGATGACTTACAAAGAAGTAAAAAGAGCTTATACCGAAGAAGAAATATTAAATTCGACAGGAAATGATTATTATTTAAATTTTATTTTCAAAGGATATGACCCCAAACAAAATGGCGATATAGTTGTACTATACGGTACAGGAAATATCGATTACGGAATTACTGGAACAACGCACGGAACTCCTTATAGTTACGACACGCACGTACCTTGCATTTTTTATGGTTGGAATATAAAAAAGGGAGAAACGCACGAGAAAAAAGAAATTACGCAAATTGCACCAACAATTGCTCAAAAAATTCAAATTCCATTTCCTAACGGAACCCAAAGTAATGTACTTTTAGAAATTTTGAAATAAACCATAAAAAAAAGCG
>NZ_JAYWDT010000212.1:0-2891 GCF_043779715.1 Flavobacterium sp. | reverse complement strand
TGGAGAATTTGATTTCACTGTACGAAGAAGAAAAAATTGATATTGAATTTGTGAGACTGATTCAATTGTATCATTTTTTAAACAGAACAAGACTTACTGATATTGTTTCAAAAGTACATTCTATTTTTGAGTGTTTTTTTATTAAAAATATGACAGGGAATTATCCTAATTTATTTATTTTTAATTGGTTTAGAGTGGGCTATTTATGCTCATTACAACAAAAAAATTAATTCTTTTTTAGTCCAATAAATAATTGATTCCAAGTTTCCATAATAGAATCGATCTGGTATTTTTCACTGGACACTTTTGCCTTTTTACCCATTTCTTCTCTTAATTTTATATTCTCGATTAAAGTCTCGACTGCTTTTACATAATCTAATTCGTTTCCATTTTTTATTAAAAATCCATCTTCGCCATGAGTTAAAACACCTCTCGGCCCACACGGACAATCATAAGCTACACAAGGCAATCCAGATGCCATGGCCTCGATTAACACCATTCCAAAACCTTCAAATCGAGATGTCATCAGATAAAATGAAGCTTCTACATATTTATGTTCAATATCTTGAACTGGTTTATGAAAAACAACATTATTCGAAACATTTAGCTTTTCGGCCAATGATTTTAAATCGAGATTACCTGATTCGTTTCCGTAAATTTCCAAAATCCAATTGGGGTGCTTCACAACTATTTTTTTCCAGATTTCTAATAATCTATCAAATCCTTTTTCATACGTATGCCTGCCAACAGCTATAACTTTATTATTTTCTAAAGTACTTGTTTTAGCGGAAGTAAACCATAAAGGATTAGGTATAACAATTGTATTTTTAATATTCCATTCTGCAATACTTTCACTGGTTTTAACTACAAATTGATTGTATTTCTGAGTTCCGATTTTTTTGAAAGTATAAATAATCTGTTTAAAGACTTTTTTAAAAACATTTTCATACGATTTCCTCTCTTCGATAAACTTAGAACTGTGCATTTCTAACACAAGAGGAATTTTATTTTTTAAAATAAAAGGAATCAAGTATGCTTTTAAACCATTATCACAAACGACAATGACATCGGGCTGAATGGTCTTAATTTTAGTTTTTAATCCATTCGAAAAAGAATTTAAAAACTGAAATAAGTTTCCTTTCAACACCATATCGTGAAAAATAATATTGGAATTAAAAGTATAGAACAAAGGAGAAGAACCCTCGTTTTGAGTCAGAATATGCACCTCATATCCCAATTCTTCAACAAGATAATTTGCTTTTACTGAAAGGACTCGGGCAACTCCGCCTTCATTATTGACATTGGGAACAAAGAACAAAAGCTTCATTTTTTCGATTCTAAAAATTGATCAAAATCCCGAATGTAATCGTCTTCCTCGTACATATCTGAAGCCATAACTAAGCAAACTGCCCCCGAAGAAAAATTTTCTAATTCCCTCCATATTCCAGTTGGAATATACAATCCAAAATTAGGTTTATTTAATAAAAACGATTTTTTTTCTTTTCCGTCATTTAGAACAACTTCAAAACTTCCGCTCAAAGCGATTAACACTTCACATTGATTGACGTGCGAATGACTGCCTCTAAAAGAATTACTGGGCACATCAAAAAGATAATAGACACGCTTGAATTCAAATGGCAACACTTTTTCTTGAATGAAAGCGAGATTGCCACGCCTATCCTCAACCACTGGAATATTTATTAGTTGTATATCTTGAAGTGTTGTCATAATTCTATTTTAAGCTGATATTCATTAGATTCAACCATTGTTCTCCGATAGTTGCAACAGCAAAAGACTGTACGCTTTGCAATGTATTTTGCTTGCAATATTGGTATAAATTTTCATCTTCTACAAATAAATTCATTGCTTCAGAAAGTTTTCCTAATTCTTGATTGGCAACCAACAATCCGTTTTCTCGATGCTGAATCATTTCTCGGGGTCCAGAGGAACAATCGAAAGCAATGACAGGTGTTTCACAAGCCAAAGATTCTAAAATAACATTAGGCAACCCTTCATTCAAACTGCATAATACAAAAAATCGTGCTTTTTTTAAATATGAAAACGGATTGTGCTGATACCCTAAAAAATGTACTTTATCTGCGACATTCTTCTCTTTAACCACATTTAAAAGCTTTTGTTTTTGTTCGCCATCACCTAATAAAACCAAATGTATATTCTTTATTGGCAAAATAGATTTAGCATACGCTTCAATCAACTTATCAAACTGCTTGATATTGGTTTCCATCTGACCTACGCCGATGATATACTCATAATCAACCGTGATTTCAGTCTTACTTTTTAATGCAATTTCATTAATATCAATTGGATTATAAATTCGAACTACATTTTTAAGTTGGTGTTTTTTCTCGATTAAGGCTTTGGATTCATCCGAAATACTCACTAATTTATAACAAGCGCCGTACATAAATCGAGTCAAAAAACTCCATTTTGGCATATAATGATCAATCAAAAAACTATGAACTGTAAATATCGTTTTGGTTTGGTACAAATATTTTGCAATGATCAGTTCTTGAATTGGTTTTATCCTAAATCGGAAATCGATGATGAAATCGAATTGGTTTTCGTCCAGGTATTTTTTAAGAAAGGTGAACCGATTACATTTATTTAAGAATCCGTTCGACTCGTTTTTGAGTTTTCCTAAATTGACTAATTTCCCAGCATAAGAATACGAAACAGCATCGAGAACGATAATGTTATGAACTTCCAATCCTTTATTTTCAAAAAAATGAGATAAAATGGCCATCACTTTTTCGGCGCCACCCGTACTTAATCGATAACCAATTAAAGCAATTTTAATTTTTTTGTTGGGCAATATCATTATCGATTTCTTATTTTCGTATCAAATATAACTCTTTTAAAAAAATATGCAA
>NZ_JAYWDT010000211.1:0-14264 GCF_043779715.1 Flavobacterium sp. | reverse complement strand
CACAATTGCCAGGAACATCAGGACCTACATGTGGTTGTGCTTCATTAACAAGTTTTGGACATACTGGTTTTACAGGAACTATGACTTGGGTAGATCCAGAAACTGAAATTGTGTACGTTTTCTTATCTAACAGAACTTTTCCAGACTCGAACGCACCAAATAAATTATCTAAAGAAAATATTAGAGAAGATATCCAGAAGATTATTTATGAGGCAATTATAAAATAATTATATTTGTCATCGGATGAGACTATTAAAATACATATTATCAATCTATTTAGTAGCACTTTCGTGTTTGCCGTGTGCAGATATGGAAGTGAATAGTTTCGCACACTCTTCACCAAAAATTGCAGCAAACCATGAAAATCATTCTCACGATAAAGAAAATGATTTGTGTCCGCCATTTTGTGTTTGTAATTGTTGTGGACAGCAAATATTGAATTTTAGTAAAGAAGTTACATTTGAGTTTAGAAAAATTGCAACAGAAATCACTACTCAAATTCCTAACTACAAATCAATACCCACTTCTAATTTCTATGGAAGTATCTGGCAGCCACCCCAAATAGTATAATGATGCCCGAGTAATTTCGGGTTAGAAAGTTGTGACCTTTTCACAAATAATAGCAAAAGCAATTTTGCTAATTTTCTAATTCATTATAGTATTTCAATGTTAGACAAAATCATACAATTCAGTATAAAGAACAAGTTTATAATACTTTTATTTACTCTGGTTCTAATAGCTTGGGGAAGCTATTCTATTAAAAATCTACCGCTCGATGCACTACCAGATGTAACCAATAATCAAGTGCAAATATTGACGACTGCACCAACATTAGCAGCGCAAGAAGTCGAGCAATTAATCACTTATCCATTAGAACAATCAGTAAAAACAATCCCAAAAGTTATCGAGTTACGGAGTATTTCTCGTTTTGGACTTTCGGTAGTTACAGTAGTTTTTAAAGACGATGTAGATATTTATTGGGCAAGGGAACAAATTTTTCAACGCTTAAGCGAAGCCAAAGAAAATATTCCAGCTTATGCAGGTTCACCAGAATTAGCACCTATTTCAACTGGTCTTGGGGAAATTTATCAGTATGATGTTTACGCCAAAAATGGATATGAAGACAAATATGATGCAATAAAATTACGAACTATTCAAGACTGGACTATCATTCCACAATTACAAGGTATTGAAGGTGTTGCCGAAGTCAGCACTTGGGGTGGAAAACTAAAACAATACGAAATTGCAGTCAACCCAAACACACTTAATAGTTTAGGTGTAACCATTACAGAAATCTTTGAGGCGTTAGAAAAAAACAATCAAAATACGGGTGGTGCCTACATCGAGAAAGACCAATATGCTTATTTCATTCGTGGAGTTGGTATGGCAACTGGCATAAAGGATTTAGAAAATGTAGTAGTTAAAAATAGAAATGGTGCGCCAGTTTTAGTCCGTGATGTGGCAACAGTTAGAGAAGGTATTGCATTGCGATATGGAGCTTCTACAAAAGACGGTAACGGTGAAATAGTTTGTGGTTTAGCTCTAATGTTAAAAGGTGAAAATTCTAGCGCAGTTGTTGAAAGAATTAAAGAAAAAATGGTTCAAATCAACAAAACCTTACCCGAAGGTGTAGTTGCCGAAGCATTCATTGACAGAGGGAAGTTAGTAGACAACGCCATTGGAACAGTTACTAAAAATCTTTTAGAAGGTGCATTAATTGTAATATTCGTATTGATATTATTTCTAGGAAATCTTCGTGCCGGATTAATTGTAGCATCTGTAATTCCATTATCAATGCTTTTTGCAGTTATTCTGATGAACCATTTTGGTGTAAGTGGAAATTTAATGAGTTTAGGTGCAATCGATTTTGGGATTATTGTCGATGGTGCGGTTATCATAGTCGAAGCCACAATGCACCATTTACAAAAACTCAAACGGCAAAAGAATTTAACCCAAGCAGAAATGGATAGTGAAGTGTATCAATCAGCTTCAAAAATCAGAAACAGCGCAGCATTTGGCGAAATTATAATCTTAATAGTGTATCTGCCAATATTAGCATTAGTAGGAACAGAAGGTAAAATGTTCAAACCAATGGCAATGACAGTAGGATTTGCAGTTATCGGCGCATTCATTTTGTCTCTTACTTATGTACCAATGATGAGTGCCATGTTCTTATCTAAAAACACCGAACACAAATCCAATTTTAGCGACAAAATGATGGCTTGGTTTGAGAAAGTCTATGCCCCTTTTTTAGATAGCGCATTACGAATGAAAAAAGCGGTTCTAGCTATTTCGTTGGCACTATTTGTATTTGCAATTATTGTTTTTCAAAATATGGGTGGCGAATTTATTCCAACAATCGAAGAAGGAGATTTAGCCATCAATGCTACGATTATGACAGGAAGTTCGCTTTCGCAAATGGTAGAAACCACAACCAAATATGAAAAAATCCTAAAAGCCAAATTCCCTGAAATTAAAACCATTGTAACTAAAATTGGAAGTGGCGAAATTCCAACCGATCCAATGCCAATAGAAAGTGGCGATTTAATTATTGTTTTAAAAGACAAATCCGAATGGACATCTGCCGATAATTGGGAAGATTTAGCCAATCTAATGAAAGAAGAAATGGAGGCGATTCCCGGTGCAACCATCGAAATTTCACAACCTATTCAAATGCGTTTCAACGAATTAATGACAGGAAGTCGAAGCGATATTGCGATTAAAATTTTCGGTGACGATTTAGAAGTTTTAGATACAAAAGCCACCGAGTTGATATCTAAAATCAATAGAATTGAAGGTATAGGCGATTTAAAAGCCGATAAAGTAACAGGTTTGCCACAAATAACAGTCAAATACGATTACAATAAAATTGCTTTGTATGGATTAAATATTGCCGATATAAATCAAATTATTCGCTCTTCTTTTGCAGGCGTAAGCGCAGGTAAAATCTATGAAGAGAGCAAACGTTTTGATGTAGTAGTTCGTTTAAACAAAGACAATCGTAGCGACATTACTGATGTTAGTAATTTATTCATTCCATTACCAAATGGTCAACAAGTGCCACTTTCACAAGTTGCATCAATAAATTACGAACAAGGTCCAGTTCAAGTTTCTCGTGAAGATGGAAAACGAAGAGTAACCGTTGGTTTAAATGTTCGTGGTCGAGATATTAAAAGTGTTGTCGAGGAAATTCAGCAAAAATTAGAAACCAATTTTAAACTTCCTGCGGGGTATTATATTACTTATGGCGGACAATTTGAAAACTTAATTGAAGCTAATAAAAGGTTGTCTGTTGCTTTACCAATTGCTTTAGGACTAATTATGGTATTATTATTTTTCACATTCAATAGTTTGAAACAATCGTTACTAATCTTTACAGCTATTCCGTTATCAGCAATTGGTGGAGTTTTTGCATTATGGCTTCGAGGTATGCCATTCAGTATTTCGGCAGGAATTGGATTTATTGCATTATTTGGAATAGCAGTTTTGAACGGAATTGTACTAATATCGTATTTCAACCAACTCAAAACGGAAGGAATAACTGACCCATTACAAAGAGTATTAATCGGAACAAAAACAAGATTACGACCAGTATTAATGACTGCCGCGGTAGCTTCATTAGGATTTTTACCAATGGCATTATCTACAAGTGGCGGTGCAGAGGTTCAAAAACCATTAGCAACTGTAGTAATTGGCGGATTATTCTCGGCAACATTACTAACCTTAATCGTTTTACCAATTTTATATTTACTCTTTGAAACCTCAACTAAAAAGATTTTTTTCAATAAAAAAAAATGAGGTTTCTGACAACCAAAAAAAACAATAAAAAATGGAAGAAATAGGAATTAAAAGAAGAAAAAAAATGTCAAATCCCATTGTATCAATAATCGTTTTATTAATCAGCACATTTTCATTTGCTCAAAACAGTCAAACAATAACTTTAGAAAAAGCCATTGAAAAAGCCAAAGCAAACAACATCGATTTAAAAATTGCGGATAAAGAAATTGAAAAACAAACCGTTCTCAAAAAAACAGCATTTCAAGTAGATCCTTTGCAAGTGCAATACCAAGGCGGACAGTTCAATAGTGTTGATTATGACCACAATGTTTCTATTCAACAATATTTTCCAATTGGTAAAATCACAAAAGCCAATCGCCAACTTCAGGAAGAACTGGCAAAATTGGCTGAAAAACGAAAAGCATTAACGGAATATGAAATTGAAAAAGCAGTATCATTAGCGTATTACCAATATTTGTATGGTGTTTCCATTCAAAAATTGAATAATGAGTTGTTCGAGATTTATACCAAATTCCTTAAAAACGCAGAGCTTCGTTTTCAAACAGGAGAAAGTGGAAATATCGAAGTGATAAGTGCCAAAGCAAAATCAAAGGAAATCGAAACCCAAAAAGCAAAGTTAGAATATGATTTGGTGGTGTATCAAAAGCAATTGCAATATTTCATTCAAACGGATGAAAACATTGTGCCTGATGCTACAACACCTTTGCAATATGCTAATCCAACAGCTAGTAACGATGATAAAATACAAGGATTAGTAAACGATTATTATACACAGCAAATTTCTGTATATCAAAAAGAAGCCAATACATTTAAAGCAATGCGAACATCAAAATTAGGATTAGGTTACTTCGGGCAAACTATCGATACCAAATCCTATTTCCAAGGTTTTACAGCAGGATTGCAAATTCCTTTATTTGGTGGTGCAAATACTGCTAAAGCAAAAGCCTCTGAAATTAGTGTTTCACAATCGAAATTAGAGTTAGATAAAAGTAAACTAACTTTAAAATTACAAAAAGAGGAATTACAAAATGAGTTTGAAAAACAGAAAATAGCATTAGTGTATTATCAAAACGAAGGATTGCAATATGCTGAACAAATCATTACAACGGCTCAAAAAAGTTATGCCAATGGCGATATGAGTTACTGGTCGTACATCAGTTTTTTAAACCAAGCTATCGATATTAAAAAGCAAAGTGCCGAAGCCATTAATGCTTACAATCAAAGTGCCATTCAATTGCAATTTCCATCTTTCAACAACAATTAATATTCAATAATATGAAAAATATAAAAAATATAAAAAATAATCTCTTTTTTCTTGCTTCTTGTTTCTTTCTTCTAGTTTCTTGTGGAGAAAAGAAAACCGAAGAAATACACGAAGAAGAAAAATCGGAAACCGAAGTAGCACTGACCGAAGCGCAATTTAAAACTATTGGTATCGAAACGGGTAGTATTGAAATGAAAAACCTTAATACAGTAATCAAAGCCAACGGTTATACGGCAGTTCCACCACAAAACATGGCGAATATATCAACCTTGATTGGTGGAGTCGTTAAAGATATTTATGTGTTAGAAGGCACTTATGTTTCAAAAGGCAAAACATTGGCAACCATTCAAAACCTTGAAGTTGCAGAAATGCAAGAAGATTACAATTCGGCTATTGCAAACATCGAATACTTACAATTGGAATACAACCGTCAAAAAAGATTAAGTGATGAAAATGTTAATCCTCGAAAAACATTTCAAGAAGTAAAATCAAAATTAGCGGTAGAAAGAGCGAGAGCACAAGCAGCAAAAAATAAGTTGCAAGCCTTGAATGTTAGTTTAAACGGAAACACTTCGTTAATTCCAATTGTTTCGCCAATAAGCGGCTATGTAGGTAAAATTAGCATAACCAAAGGTGCGTATGCTGAAACAGGAGTGACACTTTTTGAAGTAGTCGATAACAGCCAAATGCATTTGGATTTAAATGTATTTGAAAAAGATTTAGGCAAAATTTCCGTTGGTCAGGAAGTCGATTTTGTACTGACCAATCAATCCAACAAATCCATTAAAGGGAAAATATTTGGAATCAATAAATCATTTTCTAACGAAAGCAAAACCGTTGCGGTACACGCTAAAATTAATCCAAGCGATGCCAAAGATTTAATTTCTGGAATGTATGTTGCTGCAAATATTAATATCACGAATCAAACAGTTCAAGCACTTCCAAAAGATGCCATTGTTAGAAACGGAGACAAATATTACATTTACATTCAAGAAGAACACCAAGAAGAAACTCCAAAAACAGAAGAAGAGCACAATGAAGTTCACTTCAAAGCAATAGAAGTTGTTCCAGGAACTACAGATTTAGGGTATACCGAAGTCAAATTGGTTTCAGGAATTCTTGCCGATGCAAAAATTGTAATCAAAGGAGCTTTCTATTTATTGGCAACTTCAAAAGGTGGCGGTGCTCACGAACATTAATATTAAACTATAAATCTTTAAATAAATTCAAATGAAAAATTCAATTTTAAAATCAATCTTTTTTTTAGCAGTATTATTTTTTGCAACCAATACAGTATCTGCTCAAAAAGCCAATCAAAAAACCAATCAAAAAACCAATCAAAAAATCAATCAAAAAGCAGTAATCAAAACTTTTTTGCATTGTGATCATTGCAAGGAATGTGAAACTTGTGGACTAAAATTTAAGACAGAAATGTTAAAAATAAAAGGACTGAAAATGTATGAACTTGACGATAAAAAAATGACATTTACAGTATATTTTAATACTAAAAAGACCAATTTGCAAACTATAAAAAATAGCATTTCAAAAATGGGATATGATGCTGATGAAGTAAAAGCAACTGCTGAAGGAATTGAGTCATTAGATGGTTGTTGTAAAATATAATTATAACATTTAACTTTTATTTATCGTAGGATAAATTCTATTTTGACTAAATTCGTTTCATCAAAATCAATAAATGAAAATAGCAATTGTTTGTTATCCAACTTTTGGAGGAAGTGGCGTTGTTGCCACCGAATTAGGTCTAGAGCTAGCCCGTCGTGGTCACGAAATACATTTTATTACTTACAGGCAACCCGTTCGTTTGGCATTATTAAACCCAAATGTGCATTACCATGAGGTAAATGTTCCTGAATACCCACTGTTTCATTATCAACCATATGAATTGGCTTTGTCTAGCAAATTGGTCGATATGGTAAAACTACATAAAATCGATTTATTGCATGTGCATTATGCTATCCCGCACGCTTATGCAGGTTATATGGCAAAACAAATGCTAAAAGATCAAGGGATAATTATTCCTATGGTTACGACATTGCACGGAACTGATATTACTCTGGTTGGAAACCATCCGTTTTACAAAACGGCAGTTACGTTTAGTATAAATAAATCGGATAAAGTGACCTCTGTTTCTCAGAGTTTAAAAGACGATACACTCAGACTTTTTGACATTAGAAATGAGATAGAAGTTATCCCAAACTTTATCGAATTAGAAAATAAAGTAGTTGATAATATTCCTTGTAAACGTTCGGTAATGGCAAAACCAGAAGAGCGAATTATTACACATATTAGTAATTTTAGAAAAGTAAAAAACATTCCAGATGTTGTAAAGGTTTTTTATAAAATTCAGCAAAAAATACCTGCAAAACTCATGATGGTTGGCGATGGACCAGAAAAAGTTAAAGCCGAAAAGTTATGTGAAAAATTAGGTATAATAGATAAAGTGATTTTCTTCGGGAATAGTAATGAGATAAATCAAATTTTATCACTTACAGATTTATTTTTGCTACCATCACAAACTGAAAGTTTTGGACTTGCAGCACTTGAAGCTATGGCTTGTAGTGTGCCAGTAATTTCTAGTAATTCAGGTGGTTTGCCAGAGGTAAATATTCACGGTGTTTCAGGATATTTAAGTAATGTAGGAGATGTAAAAGACATGGCCGAAAATGCCCTAAAAATCCTTTCGGATGAGAATATTCTTAATGAATTTAAAAAGAGATCTTTTGTGGTTGCTAATAATTTTTCTGTTGAAAAAATTGTACCTTTATATGAGGATTTGTATATGAAAGCTGTAAATGAATCATTACAAAAGTAAAATATTCCCTTTTATTTTAATACTATCTCTTTTTTAGAATTAATTTTAAATATTGAAATTGGTCTGCATATTTTATTAGTAATGGCATTCTCTTTAGGTTGATAAATTTCTTTAAAAATAAGTATTAATTTACCGTTATCTTCTATTAATTTTGACGGTTCAACATTAAATACTGTTGTTTTATTTTCTCCGATATTTATCACTAAAACATTTGATTTATTAAAATCAACGTAAGGAATTTTTTTTGCCCTAAATGCTAAAAAAACACTTTTGTAATCTTCATAGTTTTTAATTAATCTAATAGATTTTTTAGAAGAACCCAAATAGTAATTTTGAAAAATAGTTTCACATAAATTAATTTGATTACTATTTATAGTACTCTTTTTTGTACCACAAGCTGATGCAAATAGCATAAAAAATATGATGTAATAAATTGTTCTCATACTTACGGTCTAATAAAAACATTAAGAATTTTACTTCCAATCTGGCATTGTGCAATTTGTATATAAAGTGACTCTTGTACTTGTAACTCCTCCTATAGTATACTTTTGAATATATCGAGTAGAAACGCCATCGTTTGATGTGTTTACAAATAATAAATCGGCTTCATTAGGAGAAAATCTAACGTCTAAATCATTAGTTCCAAGTGGTTTTGATACAGCTGGTTGCGTTATTAAATCTGTTATAAAGTTATACATAAAAATATTTGTATTAAGTTGTCTATAATCAGGTGCTTGATACCCAGAAATATCTCTAGTAAACAGTAAGTTCTGATTATTGACAGAAAAATGTAATCCTCCAATTGCTCCGCTAAATCCGGTAATTACAGTGTTTAATAAATTTCCTGCTTGGTCTATTACTAGTATCTCTGCATTATAACCGTTTACATCATTAATTTTTATAGCTATCAATGAACCGTCTACACTCCAATCGCATTCGGAAATAAACTTACTATTTGTAGTTTGGTAAATTTGAATGAGTCCGCTTCCATCGGAATTAATACGATATAATTTGTCAAAGTTTGGATATATAATCTGGCTTCCATTTTCTGACCAAGAAAAATTGATATAATCTAGATTGAAACCAGTAATTGGTACTGAATTCGTGACTTTAAACACATCGGAACCATCAGGTTTCATAGTATATATATGTTCTTGAGCTCCGTCAGATTTTATAAATGCAATCTTGTTAGCTTGTGTATTTTTGCGTGGTCTATAACAATTAGTGGCAGTAGTAGTTAGCTGTAATTCATTACCTGTGTCATTTGCGGTAAAAATAACATTATTACCACTCATTTTTCTTACAAATAGGAATCGAGCATTAGGAAATATTGCCGTTTTAAAACTACTAATTGCACTTAAAACTTTTGGATTTGTCCCATCAGAAACCGAAACTTGCCAGTAATATTTTGTTGCATAATTCAAATTTATTAATGTAAAATTTGTTACTGTAATATCAGAAAAGGTCTGAACAATATCATTTGAATCATTTCTTAAAGTAATTTCGTATGTAAGTGTATTATTTTCTGGATCTGATGATGTCCAAGTCAGATTAACATTTAATTCTTGATCTATTGCATTATCAATAGGTGAGGTGAGTATAGGAATTGTTGGTGGATTATTTTCAGTTTCTTTAATTTTTAATTCGAAAACAATTTCTATAGAAGTATTTGCAAGTACAGTACCAGCCTCAAATTTTGTAATATATCCGTCTTTTTGGGCTTCGAACGAATAATTTCCAGAAGGAACGTTTTGCATAGTGAAATTTCCTTGCGCATCAGTTAATACAGTACTCGAATTAGGACTTGATGATATTTTAACATTTGCTAATGGTTCGAAAGTGACTTCTTTTACAACTCGTCCTGTAACTATACCAAGACCTGTTTCGTCTATTACTTCTTTGCTGCATGAAAAAATAATCATGGCAATAAGAAAAAATCCAAAATTGAAAATTCTTTTTTTCATGACATTTTTATTTAGTGTTTATAAGTTCTTGGTAGTTTATTTCTGAAGGTTCAACCTTTTTTTGAGGTTTTCTTTTTCCAAAATAATAGCTTAAACCTAATCCGAAACGTAAGAAAGAATCTTTTTTTGCTCCTTTTATCAAATAATCAAGATTGTCATTATTAGTCAAATTGTTTTCTGCATAAACTTTAACGCCAACTTTATCGGATAATAAATATTCTAGACCACCTCCAAATTGAACTTTTAAGAATTTGTTTTCGAAAGCGCTGTTTGAATTATATCCGATTCCCCCAAATATATATGGTGTAAACTTATCGAACGGTAGTAAAATTGCCTCAATATTTAAATCTAATGAAGCATAACCAACTTCTAGTTTTTTAGAATTTCCAAACCAAAAAGCATTAACAGATCCATTTAAGTTAAATGTTGGAGAGAATAAATATTTGAGTTCTCCTCGAATCATAGGTCTTGAAGATGGATGTGAATAATCATCGTTAATTAATGAAGCTCCTCCTGTGGCTCCTATCCCAAATACGCCTCTTTTTTGATATAAATGACGACCATACATTTGTGTTTCATCAGCTATGGCTTTTTCTTTATCATATTCGTTTATAAGCTGTGTTATTTTGAGGACAGGAGCATTTACTTGCCAAACATTATCTCTAATACCTTCAATAATAAGGGATTCTACAGCTTTTTCGATAGCTTCGGTAACAGCAAGATGTATTGGTTCATTTTTTGTGTAACCAGTTTCAACTTCTAATAGTCGTTTAAAATTTACATATCTAAACAAACTTGCGTCGATTGCTTGTGAAAGAATTGTTTTTGAGACGTAAACAGTTTTTAGTATTTTTCCATTTGATGTAGAAACTAATCGCAAATAAACTGAAATTCTATCTTGTCGATAGCGAGTTGAAGCTCCAGCTCCAAAATATCTAGCACCAAAACCTCCAGTAAGAATATTAGAATCATAGGAAATAATTCCTCCTTCTATAAGTACTCCAGCGTAAAGTAATGGCGTGAGTTGAGAATCTGGGGATTCATTACCTCTTGCATATTCTTGACGAGTAGATCTAATAATGTTTCTTTCGTTTAGAAGATTACCTAGATTTTCTCTTTCAATAGGTGTAAACCATTTAGAATCTTCGAGCGCTTTGATAAGAATAGTCGTTGCGCCTTGCGTAATTGCAGTGCTAAAAGTACTTCCCGTTTCAGATGCTTTGTATTGCCCTGTTTGGTCTCTAAATTTATAAACACCTACAACAATTGGTTCTGCAGGTTTGGGTAGGTTTTTTAGACTTACAGTAGTTTCGGAACTTTCTCCAAGTGTGGGTTTTTCGATTCCAAGAGGTTGATTAAAATAGGCACCACAACTGGTTAGTAAAATTATAGGGACGAGGCAAATGTATTTTACGTATTTCATAAAAAGGCTTTTATTTGTTTTGAATACCAAAATGACTGTATGCTATATAACTTATCGTTACGGAATTATTATTTGTGTCTGCTCTCCAGTATTTATATCAAGAATACTAACAACTAATCCTAAATTGGACTGATAAATTTCTACCGAAAGACTTCCAAAACTATATACTCCAGTTGTAACACCACTTGTTCCGAATTGCTGCTGAAATAAGGATTTTGAAACCTGATTTAACAACTGATTGTTTAAATTATCGCTAAATTTTTGCAAATCGGTCTTTTGTTTTAATTTGCTGTCATCCTCTTCTTTATATAAATTTTGTGCTTCGGCAGAACTTAATAACCATTGATAGTTAAAAGTATCTCCACCAAAATTTGGATTCTTAGGTTTATAGACCAAGTCTTGACTATAAATTTGTCCTGCGATTAACATAAATAATATATTTAGTAGGATCTTCATTTTTTTACAAGCTAATATTGTTTGATTGATTTACTTTGTTTCTCTAAAGTTTTCAAATAATTGAAAGTTTTTACTACCGAATCATCAGACATACTAGCTAAATATTCTTCATCTGGTTTTGTAATAAACTCGTTTAGAATATCGTTATCTACTTTTATCCTTATTCTTGTAGTTCTGGAATTTGTTAGTTCTTCTTCAACAACAATAATTTTTGAAGAGTTAAGTTTCAATTTGCTATACTCTGTATAATAAGCGTCATAAAAATCTTTGCCCATTTTTGTTTTGGTTTCGTCAGATACAATTCCTGTAATTTCTACACCATCTTTAGGTCGCTGATTATAATCTAAACCAATATTTTTTTCTCCTATAACAAATCTATCTTTACCAATAAGTTGCTCATTTTCATCATATATAAGAAGTAAAATAATAGTTTGATTGCTGTCATTAGTATTTATTTGGGTTTTAGATAAAACTTTTATCTGATTGGCTTCAAGAGTAAATCGTCCTGATTGTACATTATTTGATCGATTATTGGTTTTGCTTGTTTTTATTACCGTAAGCTTATAGGATAAGCTTTTGTAGCTATCGGTCAAATTTTCTGCAAGCCCAGTTATAGAAACTAAATCTGCATTTTCTTCAATTTCAATTTTTGCCTTTACTTCTTTATTTGTTATTTGTGCAAACAAAAAGAAAGTAGGAAATAAAATTATTAGAAATAGTATGAATCTTATTTTTGGCATTTTATATTAGTTTAATTACTAATTATATAAACAACTTGATCACTTCCTGTTTGTATGATATTTAATGAATTTGTCAACGAATTTGTTCCGTAATTATACAAACTCAAATTATTGCCGTACTGATTTAATTGTATCGATGAATTTTCGTAAACATTGGGGGAATAATCTTGTATGTGATTGTAATTCCCTATTTGAGAAACAGATTCATTAACCTGATTCCCTTGTCTATCAATAGATAGAGAATTATAATTACCATTCTGATAAACATCTACTTGGCCGTAATTGGATTTAATATCTACATTAGAATTATTATAATTTCCAATTTGAGAAATAGTGATATAAGTATTTTCTTGTATGTTATTTGTTTGAATATTGATTAGTTCATTTTGACTGACTCTATTAAACAATTCAAAACTATCAGCTACACCAATAGATTTTAATTCGTTCTTTTTAATTAACAATTGTTCTTTAGTTTCGTTTGGGTTAATCTCTTCTTGAGAATAAGAATACGTAACTAAAAATAATATAGTCGAAATATTAAGGGCTATTTTTTTTATAGTCATCATGATAAAATTTATTTAAAAGAAAAAAAGATGTGTAAAAATATATTCTCACACATCTTTTTCTTTTTTATTATTTTTAATCATTACAATCAGTACATGGGTTTGCAGGACCCATAGGACCATTGTTTTGGTATACTATTGATGAGTTTCCGTCACCTATCTGAGTTACAACACTTGTATGAACATCTCCATATTGTAAAGTTAAAGCATCGTTATGGTTACCCAATTGAGTAATAAATGACCAGTTCCAAAAACCATCTTGTAGAGATCCGGCATAATTTCCATTTCCCTCTTGGTAGTTTACAGCTAAATTGATTGTTCCGTACTGGATTTGTACACTTTCATTTTCACAACCAATTTGAGTTGCAATAGCTTCATTAGAATATCCAACTTGTAATTGACCTGCGTAATTATTACCTCCTGTTTGAGAAACAGAAGCATAATTATTGAATCCATACTGATATTGTTCAGAATAATTTTCAGCACCATCTTGCTCAACCATGGCTACATTACCTAATCCATTTTGATATTGGATTGCAGTATTATCATTTCCCATCTGATCTACAGAAGCATCATTGCCATCTCCAATTTGTAAAATATCGGAATCATTGTAACCTCCTACTTGGATTACGGTTGCGACATTCTCATCACCCAATTGTTCCACACTTGAATAATTGTATTGTCCAACTTGAGACACACCCGAAGCGTTATCATCACCTAATTGGTATACATCACTAGAGTTCCATTGTGCAAATGCACCCATCGAAAACAGCATCACGGAGACGCTTAAAATCACTTTTTTCATAATTTAAAATATTTAATTGGTTTATAATTACATATTTATTATGAAGTGCTATTCTAAAGGTAAAAACTATTAATACGCTTTGTATCAATGCGTTAATGAAAATAATTTTAAAGTGGTATTGCTTTTACAAAGATAAAATAAATATTTTAACAAAATTTTTATTTTTTACGAAAAACGCAGTTTTTTAATATTTTTTCTACGAAATAACGTATTTAATCGATTAAGTACATTATTTTGTGGTAAAAATATAATTTATTAAGAAAAAGTTGTGCTTTATATAACTATATTTAAGATAGTTATTTAACTAATTTTGGTTAGTTTTTTTTTAACATATAATCCTGATGATTGTATAATGCATAAAAAAGCCTATCAAATAATGATAGGCTTTTAAATAATATTATTCTAAATTGAAATTAGA
>NZ_JAYWDT010000210.1:0-2898 GCF_043779715.1 Flavobacterium sp. | reverse complement strand
TAGCGACATTTTTTGATGTTGCTAAGTCTAGAATTGCTTTTGCGTAACGAATTGCTGCTCTTGTACTTGACATAATTAATTTAATTTAACGTCTCCTAACATTTTCTCAACCAATTTAGTTTGAGCTTCTTTGTTAGATAATTCGTCTTTTAATAATTTTTCAGCAATTTCGATAGACAAGTTTGAAACTTGAGATTTCAATTCTGCCATAGCCGCATTTTTTTCGCTTTCGATTGCAGCTTTTGCTTGCTCGATCATTTTTAAACCTTGTGCTTGCGCTTCGGTTTTAGAGTCAGCAATCATTTTTTCTTTAATCTCACGAGCATCTTTAAGCATGTTGTCACGCTCTAGTCTTGCTTCTTGCAAAATACGTTGGTTGTCTGCTTGAAGGTTTTGCATTTCTGTTCTAGCATTTTCTGCCGAAAGCAATGCGTTTTTTATCCCTTCTTCTCTGTCGTTTACCGCATCAAGAATAGGTTTCCAAGCGAATTTTTTCAATAAAAGGATTAATCCAACAAATATTAAAATTTGCCAGAAGAACAAACCTAACTCAAACTGATTTATTAACTTTTCCATATCTATGTAATCTATAAAAATATTTAATTTAATAATAAAACAATAGTTACAACCAACCGTTGCAACTATTGTTTTTTAAGCTTTAATTAAGCTGCGAATAACGCTGCGAAACCAATACCTTCAATAAGTGCAGCTGCAATAAGCATAGCTGTTTGGATTTTTCCTGAAGCTTCTGGTTGACGAGCAATAGCATCCATTGCTGAACCACCAATTCTACCAATACCTAATCCTGCTCCGATTACAATTAATCCTGCTCCTACGAAATTTAAACCTTCCATAATATATATATTAAAAATTAAACATTCTTATTTAATAGTCTAAAGTTGTAAAGTCTAATGTCATAAAGCCAATCTGACTTTAAACTTTCGACGTTTGACTTTCGACGTTTGACTTAGTGATGAGCTTCTTCGTGATGATGCTCTTCTACTGCTGATCCGAAATACAGAGCAGACAATAGCGTGAAAATATATGCTTGTAAAAATGCCACCAATATTTCAAGAATAGAAAGAGCAAATGACAAACCAAATGACAAACTACTTCCTATCCAACTTTTAAAGATAAACATTAAACCAATAATACTCATTAATACAATATGCCCTGCAAAAATATTTGCATACAAACGTATCATTAATGAAAATGGCTTAATAATAACTCCTAAAAGTTCGATTGGCGCCAATACAATACGCATTATTTTTGGCACACCTGGCATCCAGAAAATGTGACCCCAATAGTTTTTATTTGCCGTAAGATTCGTAATAATAAACGTTAGTATAGCTAAAGAAAATGTAATAGTTAAATTTCCAGTAACATTAATTCCTAGAGGTGTTAAGCCAATAACATTTAATAATAATATAAAGAAAAATATAGTCAATAAATAACTCATATATCTCTTATAATGTTTTTCACCAATGTTTGGTATTGCAATTTCGTCACGAATAAAAACCACCAATGGTTCGAAAATTCTTCCTGCTCCTGAAGCGATTCCTCCGTTTTTACTATATGATTTAGCTAGACTTGTAAATATGAAGAACATTAAAAATGCAGCAAACATAATTGCCACAACGCTTTTAGTGATTGAAAAATCTAAAGGACGAACATTGGTAGGAAAACCTGTTTTCTCATCTTCAGTGATTGTATCAGTTGCGCTATTCAGTTTGTATATTTTACCGTCGTGGTGGTTTATTTTGTAGAAATTTCCGTTAGATTCCGCTACTGCTTCACCATGGTGAAATTTAGAAGACGAAAAAAACTGCACGCCATTATCCCAAAGAATAATTGGTAAAGAAAAACCGTAATGTTTTCCTTCTTTCTCATCAGAGAAAAAAGTAAAATCATGAGAGTCTAAAACGTGATGTTTAACGAAGGCTTTGATTTTAGATTTTACATCCGTTGGTTCTGCGTGAGCATCGTGAGAAGCTTCCTTCTCTGAATGTACTGATTCTGTTTTAGCGTTTACTGAGTCTGAAACTACGTGGATTGCTTCAGCGTGTACTTTTGTACTGTCTGAAATAATATTTGCAAAACTAAATAATGGAAGACAGGCAATTACTGCCGTCAATATAAATCTAAGTGGATGCTTTGAAATTACCATATATAAAAAACTATAATACTAGGTTTGTAAATTTGGTGCAAAGGTACATTTTTTATTAATATCCAAAAAAGATATGGATTGTTTTTTTACTCTTAGTTTTATTTTGTTGGATTTATAAGCTGATTTTTCAATTGTAAGTTATCAACAAATTGATATTTATTTTAAAATTATTAACTTTAAATCATTGATTTTGTCCGAAATAAAAGGCTTTTTGTCGAAAAAATGTTGATAAAATATTGTTAATAAGTTATTTTTACATATCTTACACAAAATATTGTTTGAACAGAAATTAATAAACTATGAGAAAAAAATTACTCTTTTTATTTATTAGTCTATTTTACATCAGTCTATCTGCACAATGCTGGCAATCAGTTTCTGCTGGCGGATCACACACTTTGGGTATAAGAACTGGTGGGACTTTGTGGGCTTGGGGAAGAAATAATTTTGGACAATTGGGTACAACTGGTGTTCCTGCTAGTTTTTCTAATATTCCTATACAAGTTGGAGCAGGCTCAAACTGGCAAATAATTTCTGCTGGAAATTCTCATAATGTTGCCATAAAGACAGATGGTACGCTCTGGACGTGGGGACGCAACCAAGAGAGTCAACTTGGTGACGGAAGCACAACAAATTCAAATATTCCTATTCAGATTGGAACAGCAACAAACTGGCAATTTATATCTGCTGGCGACGAATATGTTACTGCTATAAAACTAGATGGCACATTATGG
>NZ_JAYWDT010000209.1:0-6304 GCF_043779715.1 Flavobacterium sp. | reverse complement strand
GTGGTTAAAGAACCAATATCTACTAAAGGACCAAGAATAAGCTCAGAGCTTTCTCTTGCTGGAAGATTTATTGTTTTAGTACCGTTTTCAGACCGAGTATCTATTTCTCAAAAAATAGATTCTAAAGAAGAAAAAGACAGACTAAAACGTCTTGTACAATCTATCAAACCAAAAGGATTCGGTGTTATTGTTCGCACAGTAGCAGAAGGCAAAAAAGTTGCAGAAATAGACAAAGACTTGCAAAACTTGATGGACAAATGGACATCAATGTGCAAAAGAATACCAACAGCAAATCATCCATCAAAAGTGCTAGGAGAACTCAACAGAGCATCATCAATATTACGAGATGTTTTTAATGATACTTTTAGCGGAATTGTAATAGATGACGAAGAACTGTTTAACGAAACGAAAGAGTACATTCAACAAATTGCTCCTAGTAAAGAATCAATGGTAAAGCTTTATCAGTCGAAAGACACTCCAATCTTTGAAAAGTACAGTATCGAAAGACAAATAAAAACCTCGTTTGGTAAATCCGTATCAATGAGCAAAGGTGCTTACCTTATTATCGAGCACACCGAAGCCATGCACGTGATTGATGTAAACAGCGGAAACCGCTCGAACAAAGCGACCAATCAGGAAGATACAGCTCTCGAAGTAAACATGATTGCGGCTGCCGAGGTAGCAAGACAATTGCGTTTACGAGATATGGGTGGTATTATATGCGTCGATTTTATAGATATGTCTAATCCTGACAATCGTAAAGTACTGTTCGATTTCTTAAGAGAAGAAATGAGTGACGACAAAGCAAAACACAAAATATTGCCTCCTAGCAAATTCGGGATAGTACAAATTACTAGACAACGAGTTAGACCAGAAGTAAATATTGAAACTCGTGAAGAGGATCCTAATAATGAAAATAGCGACATTGAAGCGCCTATTTTAATCATTGACAGAATTGCTTCCGATTTAGAAAGAATTATAAAGTTGCATAAAAAAGTAGTACTTAATGTACACCCATTTATAGCCGCTTACCTTGTAAAAGGATATCCATCAATACGTTCAAAATGGTTTTTTGAATATAAAAAATGGATAAAAATTATTCCACGTGATTCTTACACGTACCTTGAATATCATTTTAATGACAACCAAGGAAAGGAAATTAAAGATTAATTAGAAACCGTCTCATTGTAATAATGAGACGGTTTTTTTGTTTCTAATGTTTTTTAGTATAACTGAAACAATTATCAAAACTTTACGACTCTTTAACTTTGTCATTATGTAACTTCTTCACTATCTTTGCAATCTAAAATCAGTCTTAATAAAGACAAGAGGTACAATATGAAATTAGATAGAAAAGAAATACTCAAAGCTTTAGAAACCATTTCTATAGCAGGCGAAGGAAAAAATATGGTCGAAAGTGGCGCTGTAACTAATGTAATCACTTTTGGAGACGAAGTTGTGGTCGATTTAGTACTTTCTACACCAGCCATGCACATAAAGAAACGTGCAGAAGACGATATCCGCAAACTCATACAAGATACTTTTTTGGCTACTGCCAAAGTAAAAGTAAATATCAAGGTCGAAACCGCTGAAAAAGCAAACGAAATAAAAGGAAAAGCAATTCCTGGAATCAAAAATATTATTGCCGTAGCTTCAGGAAAAGGAGGCGTAGGGAAATCTACTGTTACAGCAAATTTAGCCGTAACATTGGCAAAAATGGGTTTTAAAGTTGGTGTTTTAGATGCTGATATTTACGGACCAAGCATGCCAATTATGTTCGATGTAGAAAACGAAAAACCCATTTCTATCGAAGTCGACGGAAAATCGAAAATGAAACCTGTCGAGAGTTTTGAAGTTAAAATATTATCTATAGGATTTTTTACAGCACCAAGTCAAGCCGTTATTTGGCGTGGACCAATGGCTGCCAAAGCACTAAACCAAATGATTTTTGATGCTGCTTGGGGCGAACTCGATTTTATGTTAATCGATTTACCACCAGGAACAGGCGATATTCATTTGTCTATCATGCAATCATTGCCAATAACTGGAGCGGTTGTCGTAAGTACACCGCAAGCCGTGGCTTTAGCCGATGCTAAAAAAGGGGTTTCTATGTTCTTATCGGACAGTATCAATGTTCCAGTTTTAGGAATTATCGAAAACATGGCTTACTTCACACCAGAAGAATTACCTGATAATAAATATTACATTTTTGGAAAAGAAGGTGCAAAAAATCTTGCAGAAGATTTACAAGTACCATTTTTGGGAGAAATTCCATTGGTACAAAGCATTCGCGAAGCAGGAGATTACGGTCGTCCAGCAGCATTACAAACCGCATCAATAATTGAAACAATTTTCGAAGAAGTAACAAGAAATGTAGTGAGAGAAACCGTAGCTAGAAACGAAAACTTACCCGCTACCGAAGCAATTAAAATTACTACAATGGCAGGTTGTAGCGCAGTAAAAAAATAGACATTTTAGACTGCTTGTATTTTTAGATTATTTAGTTAGTCTAAGTTGTCTAAAAATACAAGCAGTCTAAATGATCTAATAATCTAATAATCTAAGTAGTCTAAATATGACACCAGAAGAATTAATATTAAACGTAGAAAAAGCCCTAGAAGAAATCAGACCTTTTTTGAATTCTGACGGCGGAGATATTGCATTGGTTTCAATCGAAGACTCTAAGCATGTAAAAGTTCGCTTGCAAGGCGCTTGTACATCATGCAGCGTAAGCCAAATGACGATGCGAGCTGGTGTAGAAACCACAATCAAAAAATACGCCCCACAAATAGAAACTGTGGTCAATGTAGCATAAAACTTGGGCATGACCCCGCTTTTAATGGCGGGGTCGGGCTTTCCGTTACAATCTTTTTTTTCGGAGAAAAACCTCAAAAAAGGATTTCCACTGCAATCCCTCACGCAAACCAACAATATTTTTCAGAATATAATTAGATTTTCAAAGTTTTAAAGTCTTTAGGACTTTTAGACTTTAGACTTTAGACTAGAATAAAAATGATTGAAACAGATATACTTATCATCGGAGCAGGTCCAACCGGACTTTTTACAGTATTTGAAGCAGGACTTCTCAAACTAAAATGTCATATTATAGATGGTTTACCGCAACCTGGCGGGCAACTAACCGAATTATATCCAAAGAAACCTATTTTTGATATTCCAGGTTATCCTTCAGTTTTGGCAGGTGATTTAGTTGATAATTTAATGGAACAAATCAAGCAATTTCAACCAGGATTTACCCTAAACGAAAAAGCCGATACCATACAAAAACTCGAAGACGGGACCTTTATCGTAACTACTGACAAAGGAACGCAACACCACGCAAACTCAATCGCTATTGCTGGCGGATTAGGTAGTTTCGAACCAAGAAAACCACTTATCGAAGACATTGAGTTTTATGAAGACAAAGGCGTCGAATATTTTGTAAAAAATCCAGAATTATTTCGTGACAAAAAAATCGTAATTGCTGGCGGAGGAGATTCGGCACTAGATTGGAGTGTTTTCCTATCTAATGTTGCTTCCGAAGTAACCTTAATACACCGAAGAAACGAATTTCGTGGTGCATTAGATTCTGTCGAGAAAGTACAAGAACTCAAACATGCTGGAAAAATACATCTTATAACACCCGCAGAAGTTGTAGGTCTTAACGGATCTGAACATCTCGAATCGATAGATATTGAAGAAAATGGTGCACATCGTAACATCAAAACCGATTATTTTATTCCGCTTTTTGGTCTTACACCAAAATTGGGAGCTATTGCAAACTGGGGATTAGAGATTGAAAAAAACGCTATCAAAGTAAACAATGCTTTAGATTATCAAACCAATATTGAAGGTATTTATGCCATTGGTGATATAAACACTTATCCCGGAAAATTGAAACTTATTCTTTGTGGTTTTCACGAAGCAACACTTATGGTACAAAGTGTTTACCAACGTATGAATCCAGGTAAAAAACACGTCCTAAAATACACGACTGTTTCAGGAATTGATGGTTTCGACGGAACTAGAAAAGAAGCGGAGAAACAAGTTGTAAAATCAATCGAGTAATGACATTAAATCATCCAGAATTAGTCGATTTAATAAAAAAAGCTTACTCTGCCGAGAAAGCTGCTGCATTTGCCTATCAAGGTCATGCTGCTTCGGTAAAAGATGAAACAGAGAAAAAAGAAATTCGTCAAATAGAAATCGACGAATGGTTTCACCGTAAGGAAGTTTTACAAATCATGAATGATTTTGATATTCCAATTTCAAAATATTACGAGTTCAAATTTTATATTATTGGTAAAGTAATCTCTGCAAGTTGTCATATTATAGGTTGGTTTATGCCATTTTATTTCGCAGGAAGATTAGAAAGCGGTAATGTTTGCGAGTATTTCAGAATGAAACAATTTTTTAATTCGTTAGGAATTATAACTTATGACACGATGCTTTACGAAATGGGTATCAAAGAGAAAGAACATGAAATCTACTTTTTAGAAAAAATAAAAACTAACAGGTTTTTACCATACTACGAAAAGTATTTTTCATGGGGAAACAATCAAAGCTTCAATAATATCGATTTAGACAAAAAATATCCTGTCGAAAATTCCAATCATTATTGCAAAAAATAACAGTTTCTACTTTTTAGTAGCCGTATAAACACCTACGAAAATTACAAAAGCACCAAAAAACTGTAAAGAATTTAACATTTCTCCGTCAAGAATTCCCCAACTCATAGCCACAATAGGAATAAAATAAGTTACTGACGAAGCCGTTAGTGGTGATGTTATTTGTACCAATTGAAAATACAAAATATTAGCAACTCCAGTACCAAATACGCCAAGTATCATAATAAATAAAACTGAATGTTGAACTGCGGTTTGTGTCATTACATTTGTAAAACCAGAACCAAATAGGATGACAATTGCCGGAATTAATAACACTGCAAAATTCCCCGTGGTAATACCTAGCGGAGTAACATCTGACAGATATTTCTTTATTAAATTTACATTCAAAGCATAACAAATTGTCGCAACAACGACTAAAGTTGTACAAAAATAATTGGTCTTACCATGTGCCGAATTTCCATTAACAACTAATAACAAACAGCCACTAAGTCCCAAAACAACACCTATTATTTGATTTCTTCTGAAAGAAAAACCAAAAGCTAATGCGCCTAAAAGCATCGTATATAATGGTGTTAAAGAATTTAAAATTCCGCTAACAGAACTTTTTATACCTGTTTGTGCATAAGCAAATAAGAAAACAGGAAAAAATGTACCTAAAAAAGCTGTTAAAATTATAAATCTCCATTTGTCAATCGGTATTTTAAATAGACTTTTAAAACCTATAATAAGCAAAAATGTAGCTGCAAAAATAATTCGTAACGAGCCTAATTGATAAGGATTTAAACCTACCAAACCTCTTTTTATTAGTATAAATGAACTTCCCCAAATAAGCGAAAGTGCTATTAGTAAAACCCATTTATTATCTTTAGTCAGCATAGTTTAATTTTGAATTCCCAAAATTCTGTTATTTTTATGGATATCAAATCGTTTTTTGCATATTTTTGTTATTCATAATTTTAATATTTAATTTTTGTACTATGAAAAACATCAAAATAACATTAGGAATATTAATTGCAACTGCTTCAATATTTGTGGGTTGTAAAAAAGAAACTACTGAAACCAAAACTGAAACAGCTTCGGTTTCTCCAGCAATTGCAAAAGCAGAAACTACAAGTTTCAATGTTGAAGGAATGACTTGTGCAATGGGTTGTGCAAAAACAATCGAAAATAAATTAGCAGGTCTTGAGGGTGTACAAAAAGCATCAGTCGATTTTGATAAAAAAACGGCAACCATACAATATGATGCAACGGTACAAACTCCAGAAAAATTGGTCGAAACTGTAGAAGCTGTTGCTGATGGTAAAACCTATAAAGTTTCGAACGTAAAATCATCTGCTGATAAAGCAATGTTGTATCAAGAAAATCCAACTCAAGAAAAACCTAAAAAAGTTAGAAAATCTAAAAAAGCAAATCTAGAAGCTAGTGTTGCAGCAGAAAATCCAGTTGCTACTGAGAAAAAAGCTGGATGTTGTGCTGCAAAAAAAGCCTGTTCTGCAGAGAAGCCAGCGACTTTATAAAAATTTAAAAAACATATTAAAAAAACAACAACTCACAAAATAGAGTTGTTGTTTTTTTTTAGAATCAGCACTATTTAAACTCATCTTACCGATACTAGACCATAAAAAAATGCCTGTTCAAAAAATCAAACGCAACTACCGAAAAGCAAAATATATTCTATA
>NZ_JAYWDT010000208.1:0-6349 GCF_043779715.1 Flavobacterium sp. | reverse complement strand
AAAATGAAAGAAAAATCAGTAGATCAACAAAAAAGAATCGAAAAAGCTCAAAAAGATGCTAATAAATTAGCAAGATAAATTATAAACCACCCTCGGGTGGTTTTTTTGAATAAATTTTAGATATTAAAATAATTGTAATACAAATAATAATAAATGAAAATTGCTCTCATTCAATCCAATTTAATTTGGGAAAACCCAGATGAAAATCGAAAATATTTTGAACAAAAAATCAATTCGATTACTAAAGAAATAGATCTAATTGTGCTTCCTGAAATGTTCACGTCGGGTTTTACAATGAATCCAAAATTGGTTGTAGAAACTATGAATGGTGAGACTATTACATTATTAAAATCTTTGGCCAAAGCCAAAAATTGCGCCATAACAGGAAGTTTAATCATTACAGAAAACAATAATTTCTACAACCGATTAATTTTTATTTTTCCGTCGGGAGAAATGGAACATTATGACAAAAAACATTTGTTTTCTTTGGCTAGCGAAGACAAAATTTACACTTCTGGAAAGACAAAATTGATTGTAGAATACAAAGGTTTTAAAATTTGTCCTTTAATATGTTACGACTTGCGTTTTCCTGTTTTTTCTCGAAATACAGAAAATTATGATGTATTAATTTATGTTGCCAATTGGCCAAAACCAAGAATAAGTGCTTGGGATATTCTGCTTAAAGCGCGTGCTATCGAAAATATGTGCTACACAATTGGAGTAAATAGAATTGGTCTCGATGAAAATAATCACGAGTATATTGGACATTCACAAGCGATAGATTTTTTAGGAAACTCCATTCTCGAACCACAAGAAAACGGAGGTATTTTTATAATTGTTTTAGACAAACAAAAAATGCTAGAAACTAGAAATAAATTTGGTTTTCTAAATGATAAAGACACTTTTAAAATTCAGTAATTACTTACCCAAATCGAAATCCTGATTCACGTCCCAATTGGCACGAACATCTATTTCTGTTGGATAATGAACAACTTCTTCGGGCTGGCGATTCTCTAAATAACTTCCCGTATCACGCTGTTTGTTTTTGTTTTGGTCATATATAACACGAAGTGAATATTTTTGCGGCTCAACCAAAATAAATTCGATAGTTGGATTGTTTTCCGAATATTCTGTAGCGAGGATTTTGCCGTTTTTATCAGTCAATTCTACAATAACGGGGAAAGATTTTACGTTTTTTAAATTTATCTTTAGATTTCCGTAATCGGAAGTGTTTTTTGTCGAAAATTTAAAAGTTAAGCTGTCATTTTTCTGACCTAAATAATCTTCAACAGCATTTGGCAATAAGGAAAGGGTATATTTTTCTTCGGGTTCTTTTGTAAATAAAATCTCTAAATTGTGATTGTATTCATCATAATTGGTTTTAAAATCAATTTTTGAAGAGTCTTTTTTTGTTAAAGTCATTTTTGTAAAATCGAACTTATCCAAAGGAGTTTTTGTAACGATAGTAAAATTTTCTTTAAAAGGAATTGCTCCGTTTTGTTTCTGAGATAATTTCAAACTATCCTGACGTTGGTTTTTCAATTTAACAATGTAATCTTTTTTATACTTTTCCTTTTCGATATTCAGGTGAATCGAATCGTTCTTTATTGGTGCAAACCAAACTTGAATAGAATCTTTATCTTCAAATTTAGTCAGCCTAGTTTTTATAATGTTACCATTTTGAAGGGCTTCAATTTTTATGTTTTTTGCGTTTCCTTCGTGAGCAACAATTACTCTATTTCCTGAAGCTTGTGATGGTTTTCTGGTTTTAAAGTTTGCTTCTTCTTTAAATAATTCTAATTCAAAAACAGACTTGTCGGGAACGGAAATTATTTGGTCATAAAATCCTATTTTGTCTTTATTTGGATCAAATTTATAATTACCGCTTTTTTCTTTTAGGGCAACTAATTTGTATTTTCCAGCTTTAATATTTTCTATTTTAAAAGATTTTAAACTATCGGAAGTATTGGTTATATATCGTGGTGTTTGTTTGTAAATAATTGAATCATTGTATTTTTCGTCGACTTCATAAAGCATCACATTTACAGATTTATCAGTGTCTTTTTCGTAGGAATCTTTAATAATTCCTTCAACGGAAAGAGAATCAATAAATGTTCCAGTAGAAAGTACATACTTTAGTTGCGGAAAAGGATTTTCCTCATTATAATCGACAATACTTTTCCCGAAATTGAAGCTATAAGTAGTGTTTGGCTTCAAAGTATCATTAATTTTGATGGTAATATATTTGCTGGCAGTTCCTTGAGGCAAAACCGTTATAGGAGTTTTCATAGGTGGAGAAACGATGAGTTGTTTTTGTAAATCTTTGATTTTTACATATTCATCGAAAGTGATTTTGATGGTATTTTTGTTAAAATTTGTCGAAAAATTCTCTGGAAAACTAGAAGTGATTTTAGGTGGTGTAATGTCTTTATCGCCGCCAGTTATTGTCCCTCTTTTTGCACAACTCACAACAATAAGCAACGTACAAAAAATAACTATTAGTATATGAATCTTTCTCATGAAATTCGATTTAATCAAGTGCAAAATAACGACTATATTTAGTGTAAACGAAATAATTTTAAAATTGTTTAACCTTTTAAAATAAATCTAGGATTGCGACATAGCAATAGTAACAATGCTCAATTTTGCGCCAGGAATTTTCAAAATAGCTTTTCCACAAGCCTCGAGCGTTGCGGCAGTGGTAAGAACATCATCTATAAGTAAGAAGTGTTTGTTGTGGTGAATGTCCGAAAATTGCACATGAAAAGTATTTTCGGATACAGAATTTCGGTTTATTAAGTTCTTTTTAGATTGTGTTATAGCATATTGGTTTCGGGCTAAAATAGTATGGTCAAATTGTTTTTCTAGCCCTTTTGCGACAGCATTTCCAAAAGTTGTTACTTGATTATAACCGCGTTCTTTCAACCTTTTTTTATGCAATGGAACAGGAATAATATAGTCAGTGTTTTTTAGTATTTCAATGTTTTTCAAATCATTAGCATACCATTCTCCTAAGACTAATCCTATTTTTTGATGGTTTCTATATTTCAGATTATGAATGAGCTGCTGCACGATTCCTTTTTTGTGATAATACAACATTGCCGAAGCGTGTTCTATAGGAATTCGTTCATAAAATTTTTTAAAAGACTCATTTTCAGTAAGTAACAAATCGTTAGTTAAGGGCATGTTGTGTCTACATGAAATGCAAATGGTATCCTCGTTTTGCAAAAGCATTTCCGAACAGCCAGAACATACGTTTGGAAAGAATAATTTTATCAGATTTTTAAGCATTTTGTCGATTTTATTTGCGATAATATAAAATAATATATATTTTTATTTAAAACTATAAATTTTCCTCAAATTATGACGTTAAGAACCACCCTAACGGCAATAAAGATTTCTTCCGTCGTTTTTGTATCCACAACTATGGTCTTTGCTGTAAAGTATTACGATAGCCAAAGTAAAAACAAAAAGTTAAAGGAAACAATTGCGATAGACAAAAAAACATATACAAATGATTTGAAAGAAATATTCAATCGTTATGATTCTGAATTGCTAAAAAACAAAAAATTAATCCAATCTTCGGGGACTTTAAGACAAGAAAATAAAACTATTACCAATAAAAATGATTTAAAACCCGTTCGAAATTTAAATATTATTTCTGAATTAACCATAAATAATTCTTTTCTAGAAAAAATAGATTCACTAAAAAACAGTTTAAGAAAACAAAGCGATGAAAATAAATCACTTACCAATCAAGTAGACGTTTTAATTAATAAAAACAGAGAGTTACAAAAGCAAAACTCTAATAACGAAAGCATACTAACGGTTTCTAAAAATCTAACAGCAACAAATGTTTATGCAAATGGGATAAAAATTGTGTCTAACAATATTATCGAAACCAAACGTTTTAGTAACACTGAGCAAATAAAAGTTTGTTTTACTTTGTTAGAAAACAAAGCCGCTCTGAAAGGAAACAAAGATTTATACATTCAAATCGTAAATCCAAAAAACAAAATTGTAAACAAAAATGGCGAATTTGTAGAAGACAAAAACAAATTATTAGATTATAGTGCAAAAACAAATGTTTTTTATGACAACGACCAACTCGATGTTTGCGTTTTTGTAGATCCCAATAAAAATGATATACTAAAAGGAGATTACGAAATAAATATTTTTTCGGGAATTAATCTAATTGGGAACACAGTTTTTTCTCTAAAATAGTTATATTTTTTTTGATTATTTTTTTTCTAAAATTTTCATTCCCTTTTCTTATTTTTGCAACATGGCAAAACAAGAAGACTTATTTAAGAACGTAATTTCACATGCTAAAGAATACGGATTTATTTTTCCGTCGAGCGAAATTTACGATGGTTTGAGCGCAGTATATGATTACGCTCAAAATGGTGCAGAACTAAAGAAAAACATACGAGAATATTGGTGGAAATCGATGGTGCAAATGCACGAAAATATTGTAGGTATTGATGCTGCAATATTAATGCATCCAACGACTTGGAAGGCTTCAGGTCACGTAGATGCTTTCAACGATCCATTAATAGACAATAAAGACTCCAAAAAAAGATACAGAGCTGATGTTTTAATCGAGGATTATGCCGAAAAATTAAACCAAAAAGCCGAAAAAGAAATCGAAAAAGCAAGTATTCGCTTTGGTGAAAGCTTTAATCGTGAAGAATTTGTAACTACAAATGCTCGTGTGGTAGAATATTTGTCTAAAAAGAACGAAATTCTAGCAAGAATGGCTCGTTCTTTAGAAACCGAAAATTTGGCTGATGTAAAAGCACTAATCGAAGAATTAGAAATTGCTTGCCCAGATTCAGGATCAAGAAATTGGACCGAAGTAAAGCAATTTAACCTCATGTTTGGTACAAAAATTGGAGCCTCAGCAGAATCTGCTATGGATTTATATTTGCGTCCAGAAACAGCACAAGGTATTTTTGTAAACTTCCTAAATGTTCAAAAATCTGGTCGTATGAAAATTCCTTTCGGAATCGCACAAACAGGAAAAGCATTTAGAAACGAAATCGTTGCACGTCAGTTTATATTCAGAATGCGTGAATTCGAACAAATGGAAATGCAATTTTTTGTAAAACCAGGTGAAGAGATGAAGTATTACGAATATTGGAAAACTACCCGTTTAAACTGGCATTTGTCACTCGGATTAGGAAAAGAAAATTACCGTTTTCATGACCACGAAAAATTAGCACATTACGCAAATGCAGCTTCTGATATCGAGTTTAATTTCCCTTTCGGATTCAAAGAATTAGAAGGAATACATTCTCGTACTGATTTCGATTTGAAAGCACACGAGAAATTTTCAGGAAAAAAATTACAATATTTTGATACCGAAACCAATGCAAATTATACGCCGTATGTTGTAGAAACATCGGTAGGATTAGACAGAATGTTCTTGGCAGTTTTTTCAAATTCATTAAAAGAAGAAACTCTAGAAGATGGTTCGACAAGGACAGTTTTGCAATTGCCATCGGTTTTAGCACCTACAAAAGCAGCGGTTTTACCATTGGTAAAGAAAGACGGTTTGCCAGAAGTTGCCAGAAAAATTATTGAAGACTTAAAATGGGATTTCAATGTCGCTTATGACGAGAAAGATGCAGTTGGAAGACGTTACAGAAGACAAGATGCACTTGGAACACCATTTTGTATCACAGTCGATCATCAGACATTAGAAGACGAAACAGTAACTATTCGTCATCGTGATACTATGAAACAAGATCGAGTTAAAATTTCTGAATTAAGAGATATCATTAACAATGAAGTTTCAGTAAAAAACTGGTTGATGAAGATGTAGTTTCATTTGAAACTTACTAAAAGTAAAAATCCGAATAGAAATATTCGGATTTTTTTTGTGGGATATTTATTTATAGCATTGTCATTTCGACGAAGGAGAAGTCTCAATTTAGTTATTTAAATTACTGTATTTCTCCTTCGTCGAAATGACAAACTGTTTTTTTGTTCCAGTAAATTCAAATATTAAAAAGATCTCAGTAATAAATTAAAAACAAAAAACCCGAATATTTCTATTCGGGTTTTGTGGTACCTCCAGGGATCGAACCAGGGACACATGGATTTTCAGTCCATTGCTCTACCATCTGAGCTAAGGTACCTCGCTATTGCGGGTGCAAATATAGAATGATTTTTAGTTTATCCAAAACAATTTTTAAAAAAAATCAATTCGTATCTTCGCAACATCAAAAAATAAAATATGATTCTAGCTATTGATGTCGGAAATACAAGAATTAAAGCTGCTGTCTTTGAGGATGATATACTCGTAGAAAATTTTGTGTTTTTTAAAAATGAACTCCAAAAAAAC
>NZ_JAYWDT010000207.1:0-2932 GCF_043779715.1 Flavobacterium sp. | reverse complement strand
CTTATTAATACAGCTTATATTATCTTTATATTTTGTATGATAATGGGAAAAATCTCTATGTTTACGGGAGAAAAATCTGAGGATATTGTCGAAAGTTTAGGCATTTCACAAGATTTAATTCACGAGCATGAAGAATTGGCTGAAAGTTTCATGAAAATATTTTACTTACTCGGACTGGCTTCTTTTTTAGGATTGTATGCTAATTATAAAAAACATTCAAAATCGCTTTTGGTTGCTTATTTAGTTATAACTATTGCAATTGTTACCGTAATAATGTCTAAATCTGTAGGAACTTCTGGAGGCGAAATTCGTCATACTGAAATTAGAGAAAACACTTCTTTTAAATCATAAAATAAATTAAAAAATAATAAATTTTACAAAATAATTTGTTTTCTATTTTTATTTGAACATATATTTGCAATGTATTAAAAAAACAAAAATGTTTCTAAACCAATTACATCATCATTTTCATATTTGCTCTCAGGCGAAGTGTTAATGGTATGCGTGTAAATCACAATATTCTAAAACCCGTTTGAGTACATCAAACGGGTTTTTTGTTTCCTCTAAGTTGTACTCATCCACCAAATTTAAATCAAAAAAAAATGAGTACTTTAAAAATTGCAATTCAAAAATCCGGTCGTCTTAATGAAGATAGCTTAAAAATCCTTAAAGATTGTGGTGTTTCTATCGATAACGGAAACGATCAATTGAAAGCTACGGCTTCAAATTTTCCTTTAGAAGTTTTGTTTCTTCGGAATTCAGACATTCCTCAATATCTCATTGATGGTGTTGTAGATATTGCCATTGTTGGCGATAATATTTTAGTCGAAAAAGGAGGGAATATTCAAATTGCAGAAAAATTAGGCTTTTCTAAATGCAAAGTATCCATCGCAGTTCCTAAAACTTTTCAATACAATTCTATTCAGGATTTAAAAGGATTGCGTGTTGCGACTTCTTACCCAAATACAGTTAACAATTATTTTAAATCTAAAAATACCGAAGTCGATTTGCACGAAATATCAGGATCTGTAGAAATTGCTCCCAATATTGGTTTGGCAGATGCTATCGTAGATATTGTCTCTAGCGGAAGTACTTTATTTAAAAACAACCTTAAAGAAGTTGAAATAATTTATAAAAGCGAAGCCGTTTTAGCTGTTTCTCCAAAAATATCACTAGCAAATAAAGCGGTTTTAGACAAGCTTCAATTCAGGATTCAATCGGTTCTCAAAGCTAGAAAATCTAAATATATTTTGATGAACGCACCTAATAATAAAATAGCTGAAATTAGTAAAATTCTCCCAGTTCTAAAAAGCCCAACCGTTATGCCACTTGCCGAAGAAGGATGGAGTAGTGTACATTCTGTTATTGATGAAGAATTGTTCTGGGACGTAATAGACCAGTTGAAAGCCGCTGGTGCCCAAGGAATTTTGGTTTGTCCAATTGAAAAAATGGTTATTTAATAATAAAAGTTATGAATAAAATATACAATCCAACAAAAGAAACTTGGTCAGAAATTCTAAAAAGGCCAACACAATCTTTCACTGATATTGAAGAAACTGTAAAAGGAATCTTCAAAGAAGTAAAATTAAAAGGAGATGTCGCTGTAACAAAATATACTTCTTTATTTGATGGAGTTTCAATTGAAAAATTTGAAGTTTCTAATGAAGAAATAAATGAAGCAATCGCTTTAGTTTCAACAGAATTAAAACAAGCTATTGATTTAGCAAAATCGAATATTGAAAAATTTCACACCGCTCAAAAAACTTCAAAAATAGAAGTCGAAACGATTGAAGGCGTAAATTGTTGGCAAGAAAAACGCCCGATTCAAAAAATTGGATTATATATTCCAGGAGGAACAGCACCTTTGTTTTCAACAGTTTTAATGTTGGCTATTCCAGCTCAAATTGCTGGTTGCAAAGAAATTATTCTATGTTCACCACCAGATAAATCAGGCAAAATAAATCCTGCTATTTTATACGCAGCCAATTTGTGTGGTGTAACAAAAATTCTAAAAGTAGGAGGGATTCAAGCCATCGCAGGAATGACTTTTGGTACACAAACTATTCCAAAGGTGTATAAGATATTTGGACCAGGAAATCAGTTTGTAACAGTTGCAAAACAATTTGCCACACGATTTGGAGTCGCCATCGATATGCCAGCAGGGCCAAGCGAATTATTCATTGTTGCAGATGATTCAGCAATTTCAAGCTTTGTCGCTTCCGATTTGTTAAGTCAAGCCGAACATGGAACCGATAGTCAAGTAATTTTAGTTTCAACTTCAAAAGAATTGATAAATGCAGTCGAAATCGAAATCAACAAACAAATAGAAGTTTTACCTAGAAAAAATATAGCACAAAAAGCTATCGAAAATTCTAAACTAATTTACGTTGAAGACGATAGTATTGCATTAAATTTAATCAACGAATATGGACCAGAACACTTTATTATTTGTACTAAAAATGAAGATTTTTATATTGATAATATAGAAAATGCAGGATCTATTTTCATCGGGAATTATACGCCCGAAAGTGCTGGAGATTATGCATCAGGAACCAATCATACTCTGCCAACAAATGGTTATGCTAAAAATTATTCAGGCGTAAATTTAGATAGTTTTCTTAAATCAATGACTTTCCAGAAAATATCTAAAGAAGGTATTCAAAACATAGGTAAAGCAATTGAAATCATGGCGGAAGCCGAAGGTTTACAAGCTCACAAAAATGCCGTATCATTACGATTAAAAGCTATAGAAAATGAATAATTTCAACATCAATAATCTCATCAGAGAAAATATAAAAAGCATGAAATCTTATTCTTCTGCACGAGATGAATATAAAGATTTTACTCACAATATGGTTTATCTTGATGCCAATGAAAATCCGTTTTCTAATGGAATAAATCGTTATCCGGATCCGCAACAAAAGAAATTAAA
>NZ_JAYWDT010000206.1:0-14590 GCF_043779715.1 Flavobacterium sp. | reverse complement strand
AAATGAGATTTCTCCTTCGTCGAAATGACAAACCGTTTATTTTTTATAAATCTCTTAAAATGAGCTAATTATCCTCAGAAAACCATTCTGCAAATGAGGTTTCGGTTTCTTGTAATCGTAAAGAATGTAGTTTTATAGATTCTGGTAATCTGCGTTTTATTTTTTTGGCAAAATCGATTACCATATTTTCGCTTGTGGGTTGGTAATCTACTAGGATCACTTCATGACCACGAGATTTAAGTTCTTTTGCTAATTCTATATGTGGAGTAGTTTCGTTGAAAACAGTAGCGTGGTCAAAAACATCGACAATATCTTCTTTTACTATTTTTTTTAAGTCCGAAAAATCGATTACCATTCCAAATTTTACATTGTTTCTATCAGAAATAGGTGTTCCTATAACCGTTACCGAAAGCTTGTAACTATGCCCATGTACATTTTTACATTTTCCGTCGTAACCATATAAGGCGTGACCGGTTTCGAAACTAAATTGCTTGGTAATTCTTATTTTGCTCATAAAAAATCAGATTGTATGTAAAGGTATTAAATAAAATTATTAACCACAGATTCGCAGATTAAAAATCATTTATAATTCAGTATGCTTTTAATTAGCATAATTGACAGTAGTAAATAAAAAGAATAAAACAAAAAAACGCCCAATATAATTGGACGTTTTGTAAACTATAAGTTAGTATAGACTAAGCTTCAAAAGCAACTACAGAAACATAAGATTTGTTTTCACCTTTTTTCTGAAATTTCACTAATCCGTCAACTCTTGCATGTAAAGTATGATCTTTACCCATGTAAACGTTTTCTCCTGGATTGTGTTTAGAACCTCTTTGTCTAACAATGATATTTCCAGCTATTGCAGCTTGACCACCATAAATCTTAACACCTAAGCGTTTTGATTCTGATTCTCTACCATTTTTCGAACTACCGACACCTTTCTTGTGAGCCATGACGTTTTGGTTTTATAAGTTATTATTCTTTTGTATCTTCTTTTTTAGCTTTTGCTACTTTTTTCTTAGGAGCTTCCGCTACTATTTCAACATTTTCAGTTGTAGTTTCAACAGCTACTTTTTTAGGAGCGGCTGCTTTTTTAGGAGCTGCACTGCTATTAATACCTTCAATTACAATTTGGGTAAGATATTGTCTGTGACCGTTTCTTTTCTTGTAACCTTTTCTTCTTTTCTTTTTGAAAACGATTACTTTATCTCCTTTTAAGTGTTGTAACACTTTTGCTTCAACAGAAGCACCTTCTATAGCTGGGGCGCCTAAAGTGATTGTGCCATTGTCATCTAATAAAAGAACTTTATCAAAAGAAACTTTTGATCCTTCTTCATTAGATAAACGGTGAACATAAACCTTTAAGTCTTTGCTTACTTTAAATTGTTGCCCTGCTATCTCTACGATTGCGTACATAACAATGATGTTTAGTTAATTTTTTTAAGACTGCAAATATACAACTATTTATGATACAAGCAAGTTAGGATTAAATTTTTTAATTGATTTTTTGAAATAATCATTTATATTTATTTCAATGTGAGCTAAAAACATTTGGAATGAGGTAGTTTTTAATAAAAAAAACCATTTCATAAATAACGAAATGGTTTTTGTATTAATTTTTTTTAATCGGTCTTATCCCAACAAATTCAAAACTACATTAGGGAATAATCCCAAAGTAATATTTAATATTAAAGCGACAACAGCAACGATTTGATACATTACAGGGACTTTTGGTAAAGTCTGTTCGATGTCTTTTGTGTACATAGCAAGGATTATTTTAAAATAATAACCCACACTTATAATAGAACTTATAATTGCTACAATTACCAAAACAATCCAACCTGTATGTACCAATTGATTTAGTAAGAAAAATTTAGCAAAGAAACCTGATAATATAGGAATTCCTGCCATAGACAATAAAGAAGCCGTTATTATCCCTGCTAATAATGGATGTGATTTTCCAAAGCCATTAAAACTATCAATGGTTTCGTTTTCTTTGTCTTTTGTCACATACATTACAACTGCAAAAAAGGCAATCCCCGCAACGGCATAAGCTGAAGCATAATATAATAAGGTATTTGCAGCATTACTCATCAACAAAAGAGTCGAAACCATAAAACCTGCGTGCGATATTCCAGAAAAAGCAAACATACGTTTTACATTATTCTGACGTAATGCCATAACATTTCCTAAAACCATTGATGCAATTGCCACACAAACAATAATAAGCTGAATAGAGTAGGGTTGAGTGGGTAAAAGTACCGTTACTAATTTGTACAATGTTGCCATCGCCACTATTTTTGCCAAACTACTCATAGTTGCGGTAGTTAGGGCTGGCGCGCCTTCGTAAACATCGGGTGCCCAAAAATGGAAAGGAACCGTTGCGATTTTAAACAACATTCCTATTATCAAAAATACAATTCCTATAAAATACCATTGCGGATAGGCTTGTGTGTTTGTTACATGCTGAATTACATTCAAATCGAAACTTCCAGTTGCGCCATATATCAAACAGATTCCAAAAAGTATAATTCCTGAAGCGAATGAACCCATAAGAAAATATTTCATTCCTGCTTCATTACTTTTTAAATTTAATCGATTGCTTGCTGCAAGAATATATAATGAGATTGATAAAACTTCGATTCCTAAAAAGAACATTGATAAGTTTCCGAATGAAACCATGGCTACAGTTCCGGCTAGTAAAAATACTTTTATACCTACATAATCGGAAATTTTAGTTTTTTGATCTTTATAAAACTCATGACTTAATGCCACTAAAAAAATTGTAATTACAATAAATAAACTTGAAAAAGCTACCGAAAATTTATCGACAATTATCATATTATTATAATAAGTACCTAGATGATTATAAGTAGATATATTAAAACCTAAAATGGCTAAAAGTCCAATGATTGTAATAGGTACAATTATTTTTCTTGCATTAAAAATCTCTGCAAGAAGCGATAATATTCCTAATCCTGATATGTATATAAGAGTATTCATTCTTTATATTTCTTTTTTATATTATTGAATTCAAAAAGTCTGAACTCTAAACTTTATTAATTTTTAATACAATTTCTTGCAATGTTGGTGTAATCAAATCTGTTATTGGTTTTGGAAACAATCCAAAAAACAACAATACAACAATTATTACTACAAAAACCATAGTTTCATTTACCGTTATCGATTTGAAAATTTTTGCATTAGCTTCTCCCAACATAACGTGTTGAAACATTTTTAGCATATAAACTGCACCAAGTATAATCGTTGTTCCTGCAATAATTGCAAACCAAATATTAGCACTGTATAAACTGTATAGCAAAGTAAATTCTCCAACAAAATTGAATGTTCCAGGCAATGCAACCGAAGCCAACATGATAATCATAAACATCGAAGTGAATTTATTATCTTGAATTCTGATTCCACCCATTTCAGATATTTCTTGTGTATTCAAACGTCTTTCTATTACTTCGGCAGCAAAGAAAAGACCAACAACTACAAATCCGTGAGCAATCATTTGTAAAACCGCACCACGCAAACCATCTAAAGTTAAAGTATAAGCTCCAGCGGCGATTAATCCAACATGAGCAAGAGATGAATAAGCCAATAATTTTTTAATATTTTTTTGTTTCAAAGCCACTATCGAACCATAAATCACACCTGCAACGCTTAATGAAATAAGAATTGTCATATATGTTTTTGCTGCGAAAGGAGCTATTGGTAATTGCCAACGAATGACACTATACAATCCCATTTTTAGCATAATTCCTGAAAGCAACATCGTACCAACAGTTGGTGATTTTTGGTACACATTTGCTTGCCAAGTATGAAAAGGAATAATTGGAATTTTGATAGCATACGCTAAAAACATGGCCAAGAATATCCAAAATTGTTCATTTTGAGTCAGAAGAATTGTATATAAATCGCCAATCATTAAACTTCCAACTTTTTGAAACAAATAGATAAAGGCAACTAGCATGAATAATGAACCTGCTAATGTATAAATGAAGAATTTTATTACTGCTTTTTTACGTTCTTCAGCATCGCCATTACCCCAAACAAGGGCAATAAAATAAATTGGGATTAATGACAATTCCCAAAAAATATAATACAAGAAAGCATCGGCACTTAAAAAAGTTCCAACCATTGCAAATGACATAAACAATACTAAAGCATAGAAGTTTTTGCTGTTCTTGTATTGATTTCCGAAAGAAGAAAATATAATTATTGATGTTAAAATTGTCGTTAAAAGTAGCATCGCTAATGAGAATCCATCAACTTTTAAAGCAATGTATAAGTTAGGATTAGAAATCCAATTGGCTATAAAATCAGAATTGATTCCGTGATTGTATTGATTTAATATAAATATTGATCCAATAATTGAAGCTAAGCTGAAAAACAAAGCCACTGTTTTAGCAAATTTATCTCCAGCAAAATAAGTTGCAACAGCACCGAATAATAAAAATATGAGTATAAATGATACGTTCATTGTGTGTAATTATTAAACTAAAAATAAATAAATTAAAATCGAAGTAACGCCTAATACAAAAGCAAAAAGATACAATCCGATACTTCCATTTTGAACTAATTTTCCTTGATTTCCAATTTCGTTTGTTATTTTTCCTAAACCGAAAACAAATCCAGAAACCGCAGTTTCAACATATTTTCTAAAGAAATGTGATACTTTATATAATGGATTTACAATAATTGAATCGTAAATTTCATCAACGTAATATTTGTTGTATAAAACTTTGGCAACACCCGTAATTTCAGAGTCTTCAGAAGGGATTTGATTTTGTTTGATGTATTTAGAATAAGCAATTCCAATTCCAACTAAAGCACCAACTGTTGCAATGGCCATCAATATATAAGCCGTTCCGTCTAGATGATGTTCTGCATGACCAACTTTACCAAATAATGGCGCTAAATAATGATTCAACCAACTGTTTCCTGGTAAACTAATTAATCCACCAATTGCAGCTAAAAATGCTAAAATTATTAATGGAATAGTAATTAAACTTGGGCTTTCGTGTAAATGATTTTTCTGATATTCCGTTCCTCTAAATTCTTTGAAGAATGTTAAATACATTAATCTAAACATATAAAATGCGGTCATGATTGATGCAATCGAACCAATAATCCAAAGTATCATATTTCCGTGGAAAGCAGTCATTAAAATTTCATCTTTAGACCAAAACCCTGCAAAAGGAAAGATTCCCGCAATGGCCAAAGTCGAAATCATCATAGTCCAAAATGTAATTGGCATTGCTTTTTTCAATCCACCCATTTTGCGCATATCCTGTTCTCCGTGCAAAGCGTGAATTACAGAACCCGAACCTAAGAACAAACAAGCTTTGAAGAAAGCATGCGTGATAACGTGAAAAACTGCTACTTCGTAAGCACCAAGACCCAATGCTAAAAACATTAATCCTAATTGTGAAACGGTAGAATAAGCCAATACTTTTTTAATATCATTTTGAACCAATCCTATCGAAGCAGCTACAATTGCAGTAATTGTTCCAACAATTGCCATAATATCTTGAACATATGGTACTAAATCGAATACGAAATTCATTCTGGTCACCATAAAAATACCAGCAGTAACCATTGTTGCAGCGTGAATCAATGCTGAAACTGGCGTTGGTCCAGCCATCGCATCTGGCAACCAAGTATATAATGGAATTTGTGCCGATTTCCCACAAGCTCCAATGAATAAACATAGAGCAGCTATAGGTAGTAAAGGATTTGATAAAATATTACTATTCGATAAAATACCACTTTTTAAAGTAGCATAATCTAAAGTGTTGAATAAATATCCTAAAATAAAAATCCCAATCAACAAACCTAAATCTCCAATTCGGTTCATGATGAAAGCTTTCTTCGCCGCATCATTATATTCTTGATTTTTGTACCAAAAACCAATCAATAAATAAGAACACAAACCAACTCCTTCCCAACCGATGAACATTACTAATAGGTTACTTCCTATAACCAATGTAATCATGAAAAACACAAACAGATTCAAATAAGCAAAAAACTTGTGCATATTCTCATCGTCGTGCATATAAGAAATTGAATACAGATGTATTAATGTTCCGATTCCAGTAACAAACAACAACCAAAGAATTGACAATTGATCTAACAGAAATGAGAAATTAACATTGAATTTTTCTAAAGAAATCCATTGAAACAAATCAATTTGAATTGGTTTTGCATTCGATTGAATGAGTGCAAAAAAGTAAGTCGTTGCAAAAAATGAAATTAGAATCGATAAAGTTCCTATCGCACCAACAATCGTTTTTCCTGCTTTTTTTCCGAAGAAAACATTAAATAAAAACCCACAAAATGGAGCTAATAACAATACTAAAGCTAAATTTTTTTCCATTAGTATTTATCCTTTTAAGTTTTTTAAATTATCAATATCAATAGAACCTAAATTTCTAAATATTGACACTAATATCGCCAATCCTACGGCAACTTCGGCAGCGGCAACCGCCATCGAGAAGAATACAAAAACTTGCCCTTGTGCATCTTGATGAAAAGTTGAAAATGCTACAAAAAGTAAATTAACCGCATTTAGCATAATTTCGATAGACATAAACATGATGATGGCATTTCGGCGATACAAAACACCAAAAATTCCGATACAGAACAAAACTACACACAAATAGATGTAATTTTCAATTCCTATTTCTATTAATATATTATTCATTTTATTGAATTGTTTTTTCTTTTTTAGACAATAACACCACGCCCATCATGGCTACTAACAAAAGGATAGAAGCAAATTCGAAAGGCACCATATATTCATTAAGCAATACTTTTCCCAACACCTTTATCGATTGAAAATCTTGACCAGTGGTTCTGTAAGTTTCCATTTTAGGCATTGCTTTGATGAAAACCGCCAACATTACAAAACAAACCAATCCGAAGGAAACAACTGCTGCCAGTTTTGTTGCTATTTTTTTGTGTGGTTCGCCTTCTTTGTTTAAATTCATCAACATAATCGTAAATAAAAACAAAACCATAATGGCGCCAGAATATACTATTATATGAACAATAGCTAAAAACTGAGCGTTAAATAATAAGTAATGACCTGCAACACTAAAGAAGCAAATCACTAGATAAATGGCACTATGAATAGGGTTTTTACTAATGATAGTTAAAAATGCAGTCGCAAGAGTTATTGCAGACAAAAAGTAGAAAATAATTAATAATGTACTCATTAGTTAGCGTTTTTAAGTTGTGCATTTTGCATTGCGATATCTAAAGGCATAACCAGTTTGTCTTTTCCGAAAATGAAATCTTCTCTCTCGTAATTAGAAGGAACCAAAACTTTTGAAGTAGTTAGGTAAATCGCATCTTTTGGACAAGCTTCTTCACACAAACCACAGAAAATACAACGCAACATGTTGATTTCATAGATTTCAGCATATTTTTCCTCGCGGTACAAGTGTTTTTCATTTGCTTTTCTTTCAGTAGCTTTCATTGTAATAGCTTCTGCAGGACAAGAAAGTGCACACAAACCACAAGCAGTACAGTTTTCACGACCTTGTTCATCACGTTTTAACATGTGTTGACCACGATAAACTGGGCTCATTTCACGCACCTGTTCTGGATAATGAATGGTGACTTTTTTTCTAAAAAAGTGCTTAATTGTAATAAGTAATCCTTTTACAATCGCCACAAGATATAGGCTTTCTAAAAAACTCATTTCTTTATTGGAAACTTGTTTTTTTCTACCTGATAATGATATATTTTGTATAGTCGTTGACATAAAATCTTTTATTTAAACAGTAAAAGGCAAATTCCTGTAACCATAATATTTAGAATTGCTAATGGGATTAATACTTTCCAACCCAAATGCATTAATTGGTCATATCTAAAACGTGGAATAGTCCAACGAACCCACATGTAGAAGAAAATAAATCCACAAATTTTGATGAACAAGGCTAAGAAACCTAAAATATTTGCAGTGTTTACTCCAACATTTTCAACCATCCATTGCATTCCTGGATAATTGTATCCTCCGAAGAATAAAACAGCTAAAATTGCAGATGAGATAAACATATTCGCATATTCAGCAAATAAATAGAATCCCATTTTCATGGAAGAATATTCGGTGTGGTAACCACCAATTAATTCTGATTCACATTCTGCTAAATCGAAAGGCGTTCTGTTTGTTTCTGCAAAAGCACAAATTAAAAATATTAAAAACGAAACTGGTTGATAAAATACATTCCAATTCATTCCGGCTTGTTGTGCTGATATTTCTCTCAAACTCAAGGTTCCAGTCATCATCAATAAAGCAATCATAGACAATCCCATGGCTACTTCATATGAAACCATTTGCGAGGCAGCACGAACCGCTCCCATTAGTGAGAACTTATTGTTTGAAGCCCAACCACCAATCATGATACCATAAACTCCAACAGAAACTACTGCAAAAATGTACAATAATGCATTGTCAATATCAGTTGCTTGTAATAATATATCTCTACCAAAAAGATGTAATTTATCACCCCAAGGAATTACTGCGCTGGTCATTAAAGCCGTACTCATCGCAATAGCTGGCCCTACAACGAATAAAAATTTATTGGGTGTGTTAGGAGAAAATTCTTCTTTCGAAAATAATTTCAATCCGTCAGCAAGTGGTTGTAATAATCCACCCCAACCTGCACGATTTGGCCCAACTCTATCTTGAAGAAATGCAGCAACTTTACGTTCTGCCCAAGTAGAATACATCGCCATAATCATTGTTAAAGCGAAGACAACTAAAATAACAACGCTCTTTTCTAATATAAATGCACTATCCATTTTTCTTTGAATCTATAAGGTTGCCATCAATTTTTTCGTTGTAATCAATCTCAGACATACTGATTTTCTTATTGTCAATTTCTCTACCTTCTAAAATTAATTTTTCGGTAGCAATAACTACTTTATCCGTTTTTCCGAAGTATTTATTTTGATTGATAACCGAATCTTTTTCGAATTCTCGTGGTCCTTCGATAGTCCAATCATTAACATCTTTATGATCAAAACGACAGCCATTACAGATGAATTCTTCTACTTCATGATACACATCTTTACGACCTGTAACACGTTGAATTTCTCCACCAAACATCCAAACAGTTGTTTTTCCACAACATTTGTCGCAATCTCTGTGTGCATTGTAAGGCTTATTGAACCAAACTCTAGATTTGAAACGGAATGTCTTATCGGTTAAAGCGCCAACAGGACAAACGTCAATCATATTTCCAGAGAATTCATTGTCAATTGCTTTAGAGATACACGTTGAAATGTTCGCGTGATCTCCACGATCCATTACTCCATGCACTCTATTGTCTGTTAATTGATCTGCAACTTGGACACATCTTTGGCATAAAATACAGCGATTCATATGTAGTTGAATATTTGGACCTATATCTTCTGGCTCAAATGTTCTTTTTTCTTCAATAAAACGAGATTTTGGATTTCCGTGTTCGAAGCTTAAATTTTGTAAATCACATTCTCCTGCTTGGTCGCAAACTGGACAATCTAAAGGGTGGTTAATTAACAAAAATTCTGTTACCGATTTTCTTGCTTCTTGAACTCTTGGAGAAGCTTTACTGGCTATTTCCATTCCGTCTTGACAACCTGTTACACAAGATGCCATCAATTTAGGCATAGGTCTTGGATCTGCTTCGCTGCCTTTAGTTACATCAACCAAACAACAACGGCATTTACCGCCGCTACCCTCTAGTTTTGAGTAATAACACATGGCTGGCGGCACTACTTCTCCACCAATCATACGTGCAGCTTGCAGGATTGTTGTTCCTGGAGTTACTTCTATTTCTTGTCCGTCTATTGTTACTTTCATTTTATTAAGTCTTAACGTCTTAATGTCTTAATGTCTTAATGTCAATGTGTCGAGAAAATACGACTTTATGACTTTACAACCTTACAACTTTATTACTTATTCAAATATTTTATAAACCCACTTATTAATTTTGAGATGTTTGAAACATTTTCAAATAATTCATCAAACTCTTCTTTTGTAATATAATTTAAATCTAATGCTAAATACAATTGCGATCTTACTTCACCAGCCGATGCTTTTGCAATGTATAAGAAATAGATAAATTCTTTATCTGTATTTCTTTCAAATCCTTCAGCAATATTAGAAGAAATTGAAATAGATGCCCTTCTAATTTGTCTGACTAAATCGTAATCCTTTTTAAAACTTACACTTTCAGTTATCTCATAAATCCTTTTATTAAATACTCTTGACTTCTGCCAAGAATTAATTTCTTCAAATGACTCAAATTTTCCCATTTTACAATGCGTTATGACTTTTAGACATTCGACATTATGACTTTATAAAAAGGTTCATTTACAAAGTGATCTCTATTTTTTATTTTTTCTGGAAAACGAACATGGTATTCAAACTCGTCTCTAAAGTGACGAATTGCCGCTGCTACTGGCCAAGCTGCTGCATCTCCTAAAGGACAAATTGTATTTCCTTCAATTTTGCTTTGAATACTCAACAATAAATCGATATCTTCTTCACGACCGTGACCATTTTCTATTCTGTGTAATATTTTTTCCATCCATCCCGTACCTTCACGGCAAGGTGTACATTGACCGCAAGATTCATGGTGGTAAAAACGAGAGAAATTCCATGTATTACGAACAATACAAGCTCTGTCATCATACACAATAAATCCTCCTGAACCTAACATAGATCCTGTTGCAAATCCACCATCAGACAAACTTTCGTAAGACATTAATCTGTCTTCGTTATTAGCTGTTTTGTATATTAAATGGGCTGGTAAAACTGGTACTGAGCTTCCTCCAGGCACTAATGCTTTTAGAGGTCTGTCGGTACTCATTCCTCCCAAATATTCATCGGAATTCATAAATTCGTAAACAGATAATCCCATTTCGATTTCGTAAACACCAGGATTTTTGATATTTCCTGAAGCTGAAATTAATTTGGTTCCTGTAGAACGACCTATTCCTATTTCAGCATAAGCGGCTCCTGAATTATTTACAATCCAAGGCACTGCAGAAATAGTTTCTACATTATTTACCACAGTTGGATTCCCCCAAAGTCCCGATACTGCTGGGAATGGTGGTTTGATACGAGGGTTTCCTCTTTTTCCTTCCAATGATTCGATTAATGCGGTTTCTTCACCACAAATGTAGGCGCCACCTCCAATTTGAACATATAAATCCAAATCGTAACCAGTTCCTAATATATTTTTACCCAACCAACCAGCAGCTTTTGCTTCGGCAATGGCGCGTTCTAAAATTTTATAAATCCACATATATTCTCCACGAATATAGATGTAAGATAGATTTGCACCCAATGCGTAACTTGAAGTAATCATTCCTTCGATTAATAAATGAGGAATGAATTCCATCAAATATCTGTCTTTGAATGTTCCAGGTTCTGATTCATCGGCATTACAAACTAAATATCTGGGTTTTCCTGATTTTTTATCAATAAAACTCCATTTCATTCCCATTGGAAAACCTGCTCCTCCACGCCCACGGATTCCAGAAGTTTTTACTTCTTCGACCACTTCGTCTGGTGTTAAGGTTTTTAAAGCTTTTTCTACTGATGTATAACCGCCATTTTGACGATATACTTCGTAGGTTTTAATTCCTGGAATGTTTACTTTATCTAATAATATTTTTCTTGACATATTATTTATCGTGTAATATTATTTTATTGTCTTTACAATCAGTGATTAACTGATCTATTTTTTCTTCGGTCAAATGTTCTTGGTAGAAATCTCCTAATTGCATCATTGGTGCATAACCACAAGCACCTAAACATTCTACACCACGAACTTCAAATAGTCCATCAGCAGTTGGTTCGCCAATCTTTACACCCAATTTATTACAAGTGTAATCCATTAAGTTTTCGGTTCCGTTTAAGCAACAAGGTGAAGTATGACAAAATTCGAACATATATTTACCAATTGGTCTTTGGTTGAACATTGTGTAAAATGTCACCACTTCGTATACTTCAACAGGTTTGATACCTAAAATTTCTGCTACTTTGTCTTGTAATTCAATACTCAACCAATTGTCGTGAGCATCTTGTACTTCGTGCAAAACAGGCAATAATGCTGATTTTCTTTTATCTTCCGGATAATGACTACACAATTCGTTGATACGAACCATTAAGGCTTCCGTGATATTTATATTTTGTTTAATCTGTGTTTTTTCCATAATTATTAAGCGTCTAATTCGCCCGCAATTACATTAAGACTTGATAATATTACGATGGCATCAGATAATAATGCTCCTTTAATCATTTCTGGATATGCTTGATAGTATATAAAACATGGGCGACGGAAATGCAATCTGTAAGGTGTACGACTTCCATCTGTAATTAAATAAAATCCTAACTCACCGTTTCCGCCTTCTACAGCGTGATAAATTTCAGCTACCGGAACCGGAACTTCACCCATCACAATTTTGAAATGGTAAATTAATGATTCCATATTATTATATACGTCTTCTTTTGGAGGAAGGTAATAATCTGGAACTTCTGCGTGGTACACATTTCCTTCTGGCATTTTTGCTAACGCTTGACGAATGATACTTAAACTCTCCCAAACTTCGGCATTACGAACGCAAAAACGATCGTAAGTATCACCAGATTTTCCAACAGGGACAATAAATTCGAAATCTTCATAAGAAGAATATGGTTCAGCCACACGAACGTCATAATCGACACCTGCAGCACGTAAGTTCGGACCTGTAAATCCGTATGCCATTGCGCTTTCGGCAGTAATAGCTCCTACGTTTACAGTTCTATCAATAAAAATTCTGTTTCTTTCGAAAAGGTTTTCAAATTCTTTCCAACAAGCTGGAAATTCTTCTAAAAAGGTGTTTAATAATTCGAAAGCTTTTGGCGACCAATCTCTTTCGAAACCGCCAATTCTTCCCATATTTGTTGTTAAACGAGCACCACAAATTTCTTCGTAAATTTCGTAGATTTTTTCTCTAAATTGGAATACGTACAAGAAACCAGTATATGCTCCAGTATCTACACCTAAAATTGAATTACAGATAATATGATCCGTAATACGTGCCAATTCCATGACGATAACTCTTAAATATTGAGCACGTTTTGGCACTTCAATATCTAATAGTTTTTCTAATGTCATCCACCAAGCCATATTATTTATAGGCGAAGAACAATAGTTCATTCTATCCGTTAAAGGAGTGATTTGGTAAAAAGGACGATTTTCGGCAATTTTTTCGAACGCACGGTGAATGTAACCAATGGTTGGTTCAGCATCGAGAATACGCTCTCCATCCATCAACAAGATATTTTGGAAAATACCGTGAGTCGCTGGATGCGTTGGTCCTAAATTCAGAATCGAAAGTTCGCTTCCGTCTTCGTTTAGTCTCTCTTTAATTATTTTAGCATATCGATGCTCTGGTGGTAATAATAGTTCTGACATTTTATAATGTTGAATTATTTATTTTAAGAATTTGATGGTGTTCTACCAAAAAATCTGTCGTCTTTGTCTGTTCTTCCTGAATCTTCCAATGGGAATTCTTTTCGCATAGGAAAAGAAATCATTTCGTCCATATTCAGAATTCTTTTTAATTGTGGATGCCCAATGAAATTGATTCCGTAGAAATCGTAAGTTTCACGTTCCATCCAATTAGCGCTCAAGAAAATAGTTGAGATTGTTTTTATTTCGGGGTTTTCACCGTTGATAAAACTCTTGATTCTGATTCGTTTGTTTTCAATCCAATTGTGCAAATGATACACAACCGCAAACTGCTCGTTTACATCACTATCTGGATAATGAATTCCGCATAAATCGGTCAAAAAGTGAAAATTTAATGATTCTTCATTCTTCAAAAAAAGAATGACTGAAGTTATTTTATCAGACGCTACTTCGAAAGTAAAAATGTCTTTTTCTTGACGAAAATGCACGACGCTTTCTCCGAAAATTTCTGTTAATTTATCTTGAATTTGGGTGTTTTCTAAAGCCATGTTCTTATTTAATGTTATAAGATGCTAATAGTTCTTGATATTCTGGCGAGCTACGACGACGAACAGATTCGGATTTGACCAATTCCTGCAAACGCATTACGCCATCCACAATTTGTTCCGGTCTTGGAGGACAACCTGGCACATAAACATCAACCGGGATTACTTTATCTATTCCTTGTAAAACAGAATACGTATCGAAAATTCCTCCTGAAGACGCACAAGCACCAACAGCAATTACCCAACGAGGTTCTGCCATTTGTTCGTAAACCTGACGTAAAATAGGTGCCATTTTTTTAGAAATAGTTCCCATCACCATTAGCATATCCGCTTGACGAGGAGAGAAACTCACACGCTCAGAACCGAAACGTGCTAAATCGTAATGCGAAGCCATAGTTGCCATAAACTCAATTCCGCAACAAGAAGTTGCAAACGGTAAAGGCCAAAGAGAATTCGCGCGAGCCATACCTACAACATCATTTAGTTTTGTGGCAAAAAAACCTTCACCAACAACACCTTCAGGAGGGGCTACCATATTTACTTTTGAATCGCTCATTTTTATTTAGATTTCTGATTTTA
>NZ_JAYWDT010000205.1:0-14804 GCF_043779715.1 Flavobacterium sp. | reverse complement strand
TATTTAGCTGATTAAGCTACTTTTAGTTTGCTATACTGTGAACGACTAAACTTCTCTTCTGCATAGGCTCGAGTAATTACCAAGCGCTCTACTTTTTCAGAAGGTAAATCAAACATGGCATCGTTAATAACAGCTTCACAGATGCTACGCAATCCGCGAGCGCCCAATTTAAATTCTTCAGCTTTTTCGACAATAAAATCAAGAGCTCCGTCTTTGAACTCAAGCTCAATATCCTCCAGTTCAAATAATTTTTTATACTGCTTTGCTAATGCATTCTTTGGCTCAGTAAGAATTTTGCGAAGCGCTTCTTTATCAAGAGGATTAAGGAATGATACAACCGGCAGACGACCGATCAATTCAGGAATAAGTCCGAAGCTTTTTAAATCCTGAGCGGTAACAAACTGAATTAAATTTTCCTTGTCAAGATCGCCAGGATGTAAACCTGCCGAAGAAGCGAAGCCAAGAGGTCTTGTGTTTAAGCGATTACCAATAAATCTTGAGATTCCTTCAAATGCGCCACCGCAAATGAAAAGAATATTCTCTGTATTAACCGTAATCATTTTTTGATCAGGGTGCTTGCGTCCGCCTTGAGGGGGAACATTTACTGCAGTGCCTTCTAATAATTTAAGCAAGGCTTGTTGTACACCCTCACCACTGACATCGCGCGTAATAGATGGATTATCAGACTTTCTTGCAATTTTATCGATCTCATCAATGTATACAATTCCTCTTTCAGCAGCTTCAACATTGTAATCAGCAGCTTGAAGCAGGCGTGTTAAAATACTTTCTACATCTTCTCCAACATATCCTGCTTCTGTCAAAACGGTTGCATCGACAATTGCTAACGGAACATCAAGCATTTTTGCAATTGTTTTTGCCACTAATGTTTTCCCTGTTCCCGTTTGTCCCACCATGATAATATTAGATTTTTCAATCTCTACTTCATCATGATCATTTTGTTGCATTAAACGTTTATAGTGGTTATAAACCGCTACAGACATTACTTTTTTTGTTTGATCTTGTCCAATAACATATTCATCAAGAAAAGCTCTGATTTCTTTTGGTTTTTGTAAAACTAAATCAGAAACTTGTCTTGGTTTACCACTTGTTTTGGTTTCTTCCATCACAATTCCGTGTGCTTGCTCGATACATTTGTCACATATATGCGAATCGATTCCAGCAATTAACAAATTGGTTTCTGGTTTTTTTCTTCCGCAGAAGGAACATTCTAATTTTTCTTTTGCCATCTTTTTTAGTCAAATGTCATAAAGTCAAACGTCATAAAGTCTTTTGACTTTCGACTTTTGACTTTCGACTATTTTTATCTTCTCAACACCTCATCAATCATTCCGTATTCTTTTGCTTCGTCGGCAATCATCCAATAATCACGTTCGGAATCTTTATGTACTCTATCGAAAGTTTGTCCTGAATGTTGTGATATAATATTATATAACTCATCTTTTAGTTTCAACATTTCACGTAAGTTGATTTCCATATCGGTTGCAACACCTTGTGCTCCGCCCGATGGTTGGTGAATCATTACTCGAGAGTGTGGTAATGCCGAACGTTTTCCAGCTGCTCCTGCACACAATAAAACCGCTCCCATAGACGCCGCCATTCCTGTGCAAATTGTTGCTACATCTGGTTTGATGTATTGCATCGTGTCATAAATCCCTAATCCTGCATAAACACTTCCTCCTGGAGAGTTTAAGTAGATTTGAATGTCTTTACTAGCATCGGCACTTTCTAAGAAAAGTAATTGTGCTTGTACGATGTTTGCAATTTGATCGTCTATTCCTGTTCCTAGGAATATGATTCTGTCCATCATTAATCTAGAAAAAACATCTAATTGAGAAATATTCAACTGGCGTTCTTCTATAATATATGGCGTCATGTTTTTTGGTGTCATTGCACCCACTATTTTATCATAATACATTGCGTTTACACCTTGGTGTTTGGTAGCAAATTTTTTAAATTCTTTTCCGTAGTTCATTTAAATTTTAGTTTAAAAGTTTATATGTTTAAAAGTTTAAAGTTGCAGAACTAAAACTTATAGTTTTTTAATCTTAAAGCAAAGTTCGTACCTTTTATTTTTTGTGACAAACTGTCTTATTACTATTTTAAAATTTAGAAACTTTAAAAAAATAAGCGTCTGAATAATATCATTCAGACGCTCAAATATACTAATTATTTTATTATTTATTCGCCGTACATTGCTGCAATAAACTCGTCATAAGTAACTTCTTTTGTAGTAGGATTTGCTTTTTCGACCAACATTTGCATTAGTTTGTCTTTTGTTACTTGCTCAGACAATCTTTTTACTTCTTCTTGGTTAGATAAAACTCTTGCTACAATTCCTTCTACTTCTTGATCCGTTGGATTTGTTTGTCCGAACTGTGCCATTTGCTGACGGATTGATCTTGATGTGAATGATTTTAAATCTTCAAAATTGATTTTGATGTCACTTTGAGCCAAAGCACGACCTTCAATCATCTGAAAACGCAATCCTTTTTCTGAACGGTAATATTCTGCTTCTGCTTCTGATGGAGATAATTTTTTCTCACCTACAGTTTGCAACCATTTTTTTAGGAATGCTTCTGGTAAATCGAATTTTGTATTTTCGATTAATGCGTTAACCACATCATCTGTTAGTTTTTGCTGTGCTTGTTCTGCAAATTGAGATTCAGCATCTTCTTTTATTTTTGATTTCAAATCTGCTAATGAAGATACATTCCCTTCACCAAAAAGTTTATCAAACAATTCTTGGTTTAGTTCTGCTGGTTCAGTTTCATTAATGTTTTCGATAGTAAAGTTTACATCAACTTCTAATCCGTGTACGTCATCATGACTTACTTTTAGGAAATCCATCAACTGATGATCGTCTTCAAATAAACCTTTTGTGTTTACTGTAACTACATCGCCAGATTTTTTTCCGATGAATTTTTTAGCTGTTACTTTGTCTTTAAAAATATCTAAAGAAATAGTAATTGGATTATTTATTCCTTTTTCTTCGTTTGTAAACGTTCCTGAAACATCCGTTTTTTCTGAAACAACATCTTGAGGAATCGCTTTTCCAAATTGTTTTTGGATACGCGTTACTTGTCCGTCGATCATTTTATCATCAGCAGTAACAATATATTTTACTACGTCAGTTTTTGCTTCTAAATCTAAAGTAAAAAATGGAGCTAATCCTATTTCGTATTGAAAAGTTAATCCTTCTACTTCCCAGTTGAAAATTTCTTTTTCTATTTCTAACGGAGTTCCTAGCAATGCTAATCTTTCGGCAGTGATAAATCTTTCTAAAGCTAAATCGACAACTTTCTTAACTTCTTCTTGTTTTATTGCTTTTCCGTATTGTTTTTCTACTAAATCTTTTGGCACAGCACCTTTACGAAAACCTTTTACAGTTGCTAGAGGCATTTTTTCGTTGATACGTTTTGCTACTTGACCTTTGTAATCTGTAGGCATTACTGTAATTTCGATAATTTCGGTTACAGCGTTTATTGCTATTCTTCTAATATCCATCTTCTCTTTAATTTACATAATAAAATTGGGTGGCAAAATTACAAAATTTCTGCCACCCAACAAATTTTTAACTTATCGAATTTTGCTAATTCTCGTCTTTTATTAATTTGTATAAAATAGATTGCGAAATTGATAGTAAAATACTGAAAAATAAGGCTGTTAAAAACGAACTTATGGTAAATCCGTCTAACCAATAATCACACAATAAAACCATTCCGGCATTTATAACCAATAGGAATAATCCTAAAGTAACCACTGTGATTGGAAAAGTGAAAAAGACTAAAACTGGTTTCAAAAAAGTGTTTAGCAATGCTAAAACAATAGCTACTTTGATAGCTGTTGTAATATTATCAACCTGAACTCCGCCCATAAAATAGGAAAGCGCTACAACAATAATTGTTGTAAGAAGTAAGCGTAAAAGTAGTTTCATAATGTTTTGTTTGTTTAAAATTGATAATTATTTCTTCAAAAATTGTACCGTTTTTTCAAAAAATTCAAGAGGGTTTTCGGCATGAAGCCAATGTCCTGCGTTTGAAACAGTTTCTATTTCTGCTTTTGGAAAATGATGCAATATGGTTTCGAAATCCGAATCTAATATGTAATCCGATTTGTCGCCACGTAAAAATAAGCTTTCTTTTTCAAATATATTATCAAAAGGTAAAGCTTTTCCTATATCTTCAATTTTCTGATTAAAAATTTTCAAATTGAAACGAAAAGCCAATTGTCCAGGTTCTTCCCAATATAAATTTTTAAGCAAGAATTGTCTAGTTCCAAAATCTGAAATATATCCAGAAACGATGGTTTCAACATCTGCACGTGATGGTTTTTTATAAAAATCAACAGCATTCAGTGCTGCTAAAATAGTTTGATGATGAATTGGGTAAAATTTAGGTCCAATATCGGCAACTATCAATTTATTTACTAATTCTGGATAAGTCGTAGCGAGCAACATAACCACTTTTCCGCCCATCGAATGTCCAATAACATCAATAGAAGTTAAATTATGAAACGCGCAATAATCAACCACATCTTGCACCATAACTTCGTAGCTAAAATCATCGGAATGGAAAGATTTTCCGTGGTTTCGCAAGTCTAATGCGTGTACTTGAAATCCTTGTTCGATATATTTTGTGGTGAGTGTTTTCCAATTGTCTGACATACCTAAAAATCCGTGGAGAATTAGGAGTGGGGCGCCTTGACCTTCTATTTTTGAGTATAACATAATTTTATAATTTCACAGAGATTCACGAAGAAGGCTCAAAGATTCACAAAGTTTTTTTTGAGTTTCCGCAAGTCGATAATCTTAAATCTATTCTATTTTAACTTCTGCAAATACATATTTACCACATTATCCAAACCTAAATATAATGATTCGGAAATGAGTGCGTGACCAATGGAAACTTCCATCAAATTTGGAATGTTTTGATTAAAAAACTGAATATTATCTAAACTTAAATCATGTCCAGCATTTATACCAATTCCGAGCTCATTGGCTAAAATCGCAGCTTTATTATAAGGTTCGATAGCGTTTTTATTTCCCAAGCTATATTGGTGTGCAAAAGCTTCGGTATATAATTCGATTCTGTCGGTCCCAGTAATTTTTGCGCCTTCAATCATTTCGAGCACTGGATTTACAAATATGGAAACTCTAATATTATTTCGCTGAAATTCTTGCGTAATTTCAGTCAGAAAATCTTTGTTTTTAATTGTGTTCCAACCCACATTTGATGTCAAATTATCATTAGCATCGGGAACCAATGTAACTTGAGTTGGTTTTGTTTCTAAAACTAAATCGATAAATGAAAGCTCAAGCGGATTTCCTTCTATATTATATTCCGTGTAAACGATAGGTTTCAAATCTCGTGCATCTTGGTAACGAATGTGTCTTTCATCAGGACGTGGATGTATCGTGATTCCTTGCGCTCCAAATTTCTGAATATCGGCAGCCACTTTTAGTAAATCTGGTACATTTCCGCCACGAGAATTTCGCAAAGTGGCAATTTTATTAATATTTACACTTAACTTGCATTGATTTTGAGTCATTATAAACTTAATTTGTATTTATAAATTACAAAAATACAAACTAAAACAAGCTTAGTAACTTATTTTTTAATTATTTTGCAGTACATTTTTTAGCTATGAATATTTTATCAGACTATATAAATAACGATTACAAACCGCTCGACATTCACGAAAGTGTTGCTGTTGCGCAGGATTTTTTTGTAGCCGCGCAGTTTTCGCATTTTCCTGTTATGGAAGAAGGTATTTTTATTGGAAATTTGTCTAGCGAAGATGTAGAAACTTTCGATTTTGATAAAAAAATTATCGATTACAAATATACGCTCGAAGGTTTTTTTGCTAAAAACGATTCGATTTGGTTAGATGTTTTAGAGGATTTTGCAAAAAATCAAACAACGATTTTGCCTATTCTCGATGAGAGTAATAAATATTTAGGGTATTATGAACTTATAGATGTTATTCGTTTTTTTAACGAGACACCATTTCTAAAAGAATCTGGTGGCATTATTATTATTGAAAAAAATATTACAGAATACTCTTTTAGCCAGATTTCGCAAATTGTTGAAGGGAATAATGGTCGAATTTTAGGCTTATTTATTTCCGATTCTACAAATGGAAAAATACAAATAACATTAAAAATCGCCACTGGCGGAATGAACGAAATCATTCAAACTTTTCGTCGTTACGAATATGATATAATTTCGGAACATGAAGAAGACAATTACATCAACAATCTAAAAGAGCGTTCGGAATATTTAGACAAATACCTTAATATATAGATATTCATGGATTTGGTTATTCGGTTATTTGTTATCCGAATTACCAAATCCACGAATAACCAAATCCACATTAAAAATGAAAATAGCTGTTTTTGGACAATTTTACCAGAATTCTACTTCGGCAATTATCGAGCGATTGTTTGCTTTTTTGAATCAAAATAAAGTTCAAGTTGTTATCGAAGAGAAATTCGCTGCTATTTTAGTCGAAAACAAATCGATTGTAAACACTTACCAAAAATTTAGCTCTCACAAAGATTTAGACAAAAGTTTCGACATGCTAATTAGTGTTGGTGGAGACGGAACTTTTTTAAGAGCCGCAACATTGGTAAGAAATTCCGGAATTCCAATTTTAGGTATAAATGCGGGAAGATTAGGATTTCTAGCAACTGTTCAGCAAGAGAATATCGAAATATTCATGCAAATGGTTCTCGAAAAAAAATATACTATTTCCAAACGCACTTTATTAAGTTTAAAATGTTCCAGTAAAATTGAAGAAATAAAAGATTTGAATTTTGCGATGAACGAAATTACGGTAAGCCGAAAAGATACTACTTCGATGATTACTATTGAAACCTATTTGAACGGAGAATATTTAAATTCTTATTGGGCAGATGGATTAATAATATCAACCCCAACAGGTTCTACAGGCTATTCGATGAGTTGCGGCGGACCAATTCTTACGCCCGAAGCAAATTGCTTGGTTGTAACACCTATTGCACCACACAACTTAAACGCCAGACCGCTTGTAATTCCTGATAATACCGAAATAAAATTGAAGGTTTCTGGTCGTGAAGAAAACTACTTAGTTTCATTAGATTCCAGAATTGCATCGGTAAAAAACGAAGCAATTTTGACTATTAAAAAAACGCCTTTTAAAATTAATATGATCGAAATTCCTGAGGAAACTTTCTTAAAAACATTACGTAACAAACTGCTTTGGGGCGAAGACAAACGAAATTAATCTTACCACGAAATACTACAACTCTCTATTTTTCGTTTTTACATCAATAAAAAACAACTAATTATTTGTTCGGGATGACAAATTTCACTTTGTTAAGTCTTCAGAATTAGTATATTTGCACCCTTATTAAAAATAAATGAGAAAAACGACTTACATTTTAACCTTATTCTTTCTTTTTCAGATGGCTAATGCACAAATTCATGAGATTGGTGTTTTTGGCGGAGGAAGCAATTTTATAGGAGATGTAGGAAGCACACAATATATCGCACCAAAGGAACCTGCTATTGGGATTTTGTACAAATGGAATAAAAATCCTAGGTATTCTTGGCGATTTTCGGTAACTCAATCTAAGATAAAAGGAATCGATGCGAGTTCTGATTTAAGCTCTCGTCAAGAAAGAAATTATACTTTCCAAAACACGATTACCGAGTTTTCTGGAGGATTCGAGTTTAACTGGTTTGATTTTAATTTACATAAATCTGGATTCATTTCAACACCCTATTTATATACTGGTTTAAGCTATTTTACTTCCGATGATTTATATTTTGTAAACGACAGATACGCTTCCAATGGAAATTCTGGCGGAGTAGCAATACCAATTATTGGTGGTTTAAAAATGCGAATTGCCGATAATTTTGTTTTAGGAATAGAATCTGGAGCGAGATATACATTTTCGGACGATATTGACGGAAGTTTGCCCAAAAACGGAAGTTTAGAAAATTTAAAATTTGGTAATACGAATAGTAACGATTGGTATGTATTTACTGGGCTTACGCTAACTTATACCTTTGGAAACAAACCTTGTTATTGTAACGAATAATCGAAAATGAGCTTGCTAACATCAATAAATACTAACAATCTTCCCAAACACTTAGCCATTATTATGGATGGCAATGGTCGTTGGGCAAAAAAACAAGGATTGTTGCGTGCTATTGGTCACGAAAACGGAACAAAATCTGTAAAAATAACGGTAGAAGCTTCTGCAAAACTAGGAATAGAAAACCTAACCTTATATGCTTTTTCGACCGAAAATTGGAACCGTCCAAAATTAGAAGTCGATTTATTAATGAAATTGCTAATTAATTCCTTAAAAAAAGAATTAGCAACTTTAGTGAAAAATAATATCAAGTTAAATTCGATAGGAAATCTTGAAAATTTACCAAAATCAGTTCAAAAAGAATTGATAGAAGTAATAGAAAAAACAAAAAACAACACCAGAATGACACTTACCTTAGCATTAAGCTACGGATCGAGAGAGGAAATCATAAATGCTGTTAAAATAATTAGTGATAAAGTTAAAAATAATATAATTTCAATAGATTCTATTGACGATTCAATATTAAATAAGCATCTTTACACGCACAATCTACCAGACGTAGATTTAGTAATAAGAACAAGTGGTGAACACCGCATTAGTAATTTCTTGCTTTGGCAAATAGCTTACGCAGAATTTTATTTTACCGATGTGTTGTGGCCAGATTTTAGTGAAGATAATTTATATGAAGCCATTATTAGCTATCAAAAAAGAGAACGTAGATTTGGAAAAACAAGTGAACAGATTAAATAATTTATTTAATGCAGTAAACAGTACAAAATTAGTACTGTTATTTTTATTTTTAGGTAGCGCAGTACAAGTTAATGCACAAGATCGACTTCCTTTTGATCAAGGTAAAACTTATATATTGAAAAAAGTTACTGTTACAGGAAAAATTACCTACAACGAACAAACTATTGTAACTTTTGCTGGTCTAGAAAAAGGGCAAAATATTACAATTCCTGGAGAAGAAATTAGTAATTCGATAAAAAAACTTTGGAAACTAGGGCTTTATAACGATGTGAATTTTTATGTAGATAAAATAGAAGGCGATAGTATTTCTCTTGAATTGAATATTAATGAACTTCCTAAACTAAAAGAGGCAAAGTTTGTAGGTATCAAAAAAGGTAAACTAGAAGCAATAACCAAAGACACGGAACTAACACCCGAAAAAATAGTTAACGAAAACCTTATTACAACCACTAAAAATTATATTGAAAATAAATATAAAAAAGAAGGTTACTATAATACAAAAGTAAATATTGTAACGACCCAAGATACTACAACAATAAACCATGTAAACATGGTTGTAAATGTGGACAAAGGCCAAAAAGTTAAGGTCGAAAAGATAACTGTGAACGGAAACACACAGTTTACAGATTCGAAAATTCGAGCAGCGATGAAAAACACAAAACAACAAAGTGTTCTTCATATCTTTAAATCATCAAAATACATTAAAGAAAAATACAAAGAAGACTTAACCTCAATTGTAGATAAGTACAAAGAAAATGGTTATCGTGATGCAAGAATTGTGTCTGACTCTGTGACTTTTGATAAAGAAAAAAATAAAATATCCATCAATTTAAATATCGAAGAAGGTAACAAATATTATTTTGGCGATATTAAATTTTTAGGAAACACCGTTTATAATGACCAGTTTCTAGGAAGAGTACTTGGGATTAAAAAAGGAGATGTATATAATGGTATTTTATTAGAAGAAAGAATAGCCGACAAATCGAAACCAGACGGCGAAGATTTAACAAATTTATACCAAAACAATGGTTATCTTTTCTCTACAATAAATCCAGTTGAAGTAGGAACTGCAAACAATGTTATAGACATGGAAATCCGTGTAATAGAAGGACCATTAGCCTATTTCAACAAAATATCTGTTGTAGGAAACGACAAAACAAACGACAAAGTTATATACCGAGAACTTCGTACAAAACCCGGAGATATTTATAGCAAAGAAACACTAATTAGAACAATTCGTGAGATAGGACAATTAGGATTTTTTGATGCAGAAGCTATCAAACCCGATTTCGAAAATGTAGATGCAGCAGCCGGAACCGTAGATATTAAATATAATTTAGTAGAAAAAGGAGCAAGTCAAATAGAACTACAAGGTGGTTATGGTGGTGGCGGATTTATAGGAACATTAGGACTTTCTTTTAATAATTTTTCGATTGGAAATATTTTCAAGAAGAACGCATACAAACCATTACCTATGGGTGACGGACAAAAATTATCTTTAAGATTGCAAGGAAGTACTTATTTTCAAACTTATAGTTTCTCTTTTTCTGAACCATGGTTTGGAGGAAAAAAACCTGTAAATTTCTCAAGTTCAATTTCTTATAGTAAACAGTTTTCTCAAAATTCACAAACAGGAAAAGTAGACAAGTCTAAAAACTTTAATATATTTTCAGTTTCTGTAGGAATAGCAAAAAGACTACAAGTACCTGACGATTATTTCGTATTATCTCATGCATTAAGTTACCAACATTACGACTTAAATAACTATAATGTAGGTCTATTTACTTTCGGAGATGGAGCATCTCGTAATTTAGCTTACACGATTGGTTTAAGTAGAAACAACAAAGGAGTAAATCCTATATTTCCAACTACTGGTTCAGAATTTAGTGTTTCAGCAAAAATGACATTACCTTATTCTTTACTTAATGGAGTTAATTATGGTAATTTAGAAAATGAAGAAGCTTATAAACTAAAATACAAATCAAATTCTGGAATTATCATAGTAAATGATGATTTAGGTCATATTCCAAGTGAAGGAGATTATATAGCTTTAGGCACAAATGCACAAGGTCAAACAGGTTATATGGCTGTAGATAGTTACCAAAAAGCTGATTCTGATGTATCTAAAGTAGATCAAAAAAAATACAATTGGTTAGAATATTATAAGATAAAATTTAAAGCAGAATGGTTTAGTAAAGTCTATGAAAAACTAACACTTCGTACTTTAGGTGAATTTGGGTTTATGGGTGCATATAATCAAGACAGAGGTGTTGTTCCTTTCGAAAGATTTTATTTAGGAGGCGATGGATTAGCAAATTATTCGATGGATGGTAGAGAAACTATACAGCTTAGAGGTTATCCTAACAACTCATTAACACCCGTAATTACTGAAGGATCCAGAGCAGGGCAACAAATTGGAGCAACCGTATACAATAAATTCTCATTAGAATTACGTTATCCTATTACATTAAAGCAAACAGCATCAATATATGCTCTTACTTTTGTAGAAGCTGGTTCAGCATATAAAGATTTTAAAGGATATAATCCATTTACATTGCAACGTTCTGCAGGAGTCGGGTTAAGAGTATTTATGCCTGCATTTGGATTATTAGGAATAGATTTTGGACATGGTTTTGATGCTATTCCAGGAACAAACGTAAAAAATGGCTGGGAAACACATTTTATAATAGGTCAACAATTTTAATTATATTTGGCACGATAGTTGAACTTAACATTACACGTTTATGAAAAAGTTTTTTTTATTGTTACTAATTTTTGGCACTACTGTAACCAGTAATGCACAAGCAAAAGGAGCTAAAATAGGTTATATAGACATGGATTATATCCTAGAAAATGTACCTGATTACAAAGAAGCATCTGTACAATTGGAGCAAAAAGCCCAAAAATGGAAACAAGACATTGAAGTCAAAAAAAACGAAATAAATAAACTAAAAGACATTCTTAAGTCAGAAAGAGCTTTGCTAACAAAAGAACTTATAGACGAAAGAGAAGAAGAAATTAAGTTCCTTGAAAACGATTTGATCGATTACCAACAAAAACGATTTGGTTCTAACGGTGATTTTATAATTCAGAAAACTGCAATCGCAAAACCCGTACAAGACCAAGTTTTTACAGCAGTACAAGACATTGCCGAAGCAAGAGGATATGATTTTATTTTCGATAAATCTTCAGATTTGACTATGCTTTTCTCAAGAAAATCATTCGATATCAGCGACAGAGTTGTAAGAATGATAACACAATCTGAAAAGAGAGAGCAAGTAAGCAAAAAACAGCTTAAAGCCAACGAAGAAAAAGAAGAGGAAAAAGAAAAAATAGAAGCCAATCCAGCATTAGCCGAAAGACAAAAACTTCTTGAAGACAAAAAAATAGCTCGCGAAAAAGCAATCGAAGAACGCAAACAAAGTGCTGCGCAAAAGAAAAAAGATTTTGAAGACAGGCGCAAAAAATTGTTAGAAGACCCAAAAGGAAACAAAACTGGAGCAACTATCGATTCTACAGCAACTAACAAAACAGCTTCTGAAAATTTTAATAAAATTGAAGACCGTAAAATAGCTCAAGATTCTATTAAAAATGCAAAAGAAGTAGCCCGTCTAAAAACAATAGAAAACAACAAAAAAACGCTCGAAGAACGCAAAAAAGCATTAGAAGAAAAGAAGAAAAAAATAGCAGCTGATAAAGAAGCCGCAAAAAAGAAAAATTAAAAACAAAAACCCTTAAAATTAATTAATACACTAATACAAAAAAGATGAAACAGATTAAAACTTTACTTATTGCAGCAGTTATGTTTTTTGGTGCTAGCACAATGAATGCTCAAACAAAAGTAGCTCACATCGATGTACAAGATTTATTATCTAAAATGCCAGAAATGACATCTGCAAAAGCACAGTTAGACAAATTAAGCAAGACTTTCGATACTGAGTACGGTACTATGGTAACTGAGTACCAAACAAAAATGAAAAAATACGAAGGTGAAGCTGCAACTACAACTGAAGCTATCAATGAAACTCGTGCAAAAGAAATGCAAGACATGGGACAACGTATTCAACAATACAGAGACTCTGCTCAAAAGCAATTACAAGACAAAGAACAAGAAATTGTTAAACCTATTATGGACAAGGCTAAAGCTGCCATTATAAAAGTAGGAAAAGCAAAAGGATACCAATATGTTATGGATTCTGCAAGTTTAATCCTTGCCGATGGTCCAAACTTAATTGAAGATGTGAAAAAAGAATTAAAATTCTAATACTTTCAAAATAAATTAAAAAACTGTCTCGTTCTAAAAAACGAGATAGTTTTTTTTTTACATTTGTTTTTATGAGCAACAACAACCCAATAGGATTATTCGATTCAGGAATAGGCGGAACATCAATCTGGAAAGAAATTCATCAATTACTTCCCTACGAGAATACTATTTACCTAGCAGACAGCAAGAATGCACCCTACGGAAAACGCACAAAACAAGAAATCATACAACTCTGTTACAAGAACATCGATTTTCTATTGTCTCAAAATTGCAAAATGATTGTGGTTGCTTGTAACACCGCTACAACAAATGCTATTACCGAAATTAGAGCTAAATATAAAGTTCCAATTATAGGAATAGAACCAGCTATAAAAACAGCCGCAAACAAAACCGAAACACAAACAATAGGAATTCTAGCCACAAAAGGCACAATAAACAGCGAGCTATTCAATAGACAAGTGGAAAGTTATACAAACGTAAAAGTCATCGAACAAATAGGTTACGGACTCGTAGAACTCATAGAAAACGATGAGATCGAATCCCCAGAAATGACAAAACTACTCACCTCCTATCTCGAGCCCATGATAACGGCAAACATCGACTATCTGGTTCTAGGATGTAGTCATTACCCCTATTTAATACCAGCCATCAAAAAAATTATTCCAGAAGATATCAAAATAATCGATTCTGGCGAAGCTGTAGCAAAACAAACCAAAACCATTTTAGAAAAAAATAATTTACTAAACACTGCCACAAAAAACAGCAAACAGGTATTTTATGTAAATAGTGATGCAACTGTTTTAAAAAACATATTGGGTTTTTCAGAAAACATATTCGAGAAAAATTTTTAGAAGCGAAAATCTTGCGCCTTCTTGCAAGCTAAATTCCTGCTTTCACCTTTATCTCTTTTCTCGTTCCCAAAAAACAAGAAAAGAGGATATCGGCTCAATCAGGGCTAAAAATAAAATTTGGGCTTTCTTGTAAATTCACTTAAACTAATTATTTAATAATTCAAATTCATACCAAAACCTATTCCCATATCGCTGTCATAATGTGTTGTTAAACTAAAGTTCCTTTTCATAATGTATCGTAATCCTCCCATATACTCTTTATCGGTATTCCACGATAAATCCATTCGGAGTCTTTTAGAAACTGGAATATCCATTCGTTCAAATTGTAATCTGAAATTCCCATCGGTAAAAACTTCGGCTTGTGCTTTTATAAGCATTGGCAAAGTGTATTCTAAACCTGCACTAAAAACGGAACGAACATCTTTAGTGCTTTGTTGTCCGAAAAGATTTTCTTCCATTTCGTCCTCTTCCATTTTCCTATAACGCCAATCGAAACCAATAAACGGCATTATCCATTGCATTTTGCCAATATATCGTCCAATGTGTGTTTCGGTTTCGTAACCGTGATGATCGTTGTAACCCAAACGCCATTCTGTGCCAATGCTCCAACGCGTGCTTTGATACATTGCTTCGCCATCGTTTCCGTTGGTTGCAAAATCATTTTCTGCCATAAAATGAAATTTTCTGTCGTCGGCAAAAAGTTTGCGTTGTGCTAATTTTGGGTTTGAAATTAATGGATTTGGTGCTTGATTTTCATAAGTAAAAACTCTGCCCATTCCGCTCATCATATGGTAGAGAATATGACAATGAAAAAACCAATCTCCCTCTACGTTGGCAT
>NZ_JAYWDT010000204.1:0-14830 GCF_043779715.1 Flavobacterium sp. | reverse complement strand
CAGAACTAGCAAAAACCAGTTTCAGAATCAATAAAATCATAATTTATCCCAACTATGGTATTAATGCCGATAGCTTGAGTGTGGCATCAGATTCGATTGTAAGGTATAAAGATTTTACGATTATCGACAATGAAAAACTATTTGAACCTCGCGTTTTTGACCGCGTATTGTATTTTAGAAAAAACGATTTATACAACCGTACCAATCATAACTTATCCTTGAACAGATTGGTTAATTTGGGCACTTTCAAGTTTGTAAAAAACCAATTTATAGTTGCTGATACCATTGGTAATTATTTAGATGCCTATTACTATTTGACTCCATTAACAAAAAAATCGGTGCGAGTTGAAGTTTTAGCCAAAACAAATTCTGCCAATTATACGGGTACTGAATTGAATGTTAATTGGAGCAACCGAAACACTTTTCGTGGTGCTGAATTGCTTACTATTTCGGCTTTTGGAGGTTTTGAAGTACAATTATCCGGCGAAAAAAACGGTTTCAATGTATACCGATTTGGTTCTGAAGCCAATTTAATTTGGCCCCGATTTATATCACCTTTCAAAATAAAGTCTTCTAGTGGTTTTGTGCCAAGAACAAAAGCAACTTTGGGTTATGAAAATCAAAACCGGATTAAATTGTATTCGTTGCAAACTTTCAAAGCAGCGTTTGGTTATATATGGAAAGGAAACGAACGAACAGAACACCAATTGAATGTCACGGAAATCACTTTAGCAAGTCCGCAGAATGTTTCTGATTTGTATAACGAACAAATTGCTGCCAACGAAAGTTTGAGAAAAGTGGTGGAGAAACAGTTGATTTTTGGCCCCACCTATTCTTATATGTATACGAATACTATGCAGAAAAGAAAGAAAAACACTTTCTTCTATAAGGGAAGTATTGATTTATCAGGGAATGTTACGGGACTTGTTACGGGTGCGAATATCAAAAAAGGGGACACTATTAAAATCTTCAATATTCCTTTTAGTCAATATGTGAAAATACAAAACGAGTTCAAGCACAATTACAAGCTGACTAAAACATCACAAATTTCAAGCAGAATTATCATGGGAGCCGCTTTCGCCTATGGCAACTCTGACGAAATTCCTTTTAGCAAACAGTTTTTTATTGGAGGCACCAATAGTTTGAGAGCTTTTCGTTCAAGATCATTAGGTCCGGGAACGTATAATGGTTTCAACGATGCCAGCACGTTTTTACCAGATCAATCCGGTGATGTTAAATTAGAAATGAATACCGAGTACCGAGCCAATATTTACCGATTTATCAACGGTGCTTTGTTTGTAGATGCAGGAAATATTTGGTTATTAAACAATAATGTCAACAAACCAGGTTCAAAATTTTCTTCAAAATTTCTTGATGAGATTGCCGTTGGTGTGGGTGCTGGTTTGCGTTTTGATTTTTCTTTTCTGGTATTAAGAACCGATTTGGCTTTCCCCATTCGGAAACCTTATCTACCAGAAGGACAAAGATGGGTATTGGATAAGGTGAGTTTTGGAAGCAGTGCTTGGTTAAAAGATAATTTGGTTTTTAATTTAGCTATTGGCTATCCTTTTTAAATGGAAAAGAAAAAATTGTATGAGAAAAATAGTTATATATTTTTTCTAAAAAACCTTTCATTAAATATAACAACAGAAATCAAAATCAAAGAATACGAAATAATTTGAGTTGCATTTATTTCTTCTTTAAAATAAAAAATAGCTAATACGAAATTTATCATCGGATTGGTATACATCAAGATACCAACTGCTGAAGAATTCATACCTTTCAGTGCAAACAAGTTTAAAAATAATGGAATAATTGTAAACAATACTACGATTACAATCATTAGAATATAAAATATTGATTCTGTTGGCGTTTCTCCTCGATAAACAGGAAAAAATGGTAACAAAACTAGTGATGCTATTAGCAATTGAACTGTTAATACTACAAACCTATCAAACTTATTGTTTTTTCGTTGACTTATTAAATATAAGGCAAAAGAAATGGCAATTACCAAACTATAAATAAGCCCATTTAAATCTCCGTAAGATAATATTCCGCAACTAATCACACACAAAAACACCGAAAACCATTGCCATTTACTCAGCTTTTCTTTCAGAATAAAATAAGCCAAAATGGTGGTTATAATAGGACAAATTAGATACGCAAATGATGCTGATTTTAGACTGACATGATTTAAGGCATACATAAACATAAACCAATTGAATATGAGTAAAAACCCACCCAGAATGGTTAGTGACAATGTTTTTATTTTCTCGCTTTTTTCTAAAGTAACAAATGATTGCCAATCGGTTTTTAGTTTTTCTTTCCTGAATAAAAGGTTGATGATTAGCAATAGTCCTGTGGCATAAAAAACCCTGTAAAACAGAATATCCAATGACGGATAATTATGTAACGGTTTTAGCGCTAAACTAAAAAATCCCCAAATAACAAAAGATGATAATGCCGATAAGTAATATTTGTTGATTTGCATACAATTATTTGGTTAAGGAATTGCTATATAACGTTGGATAATCAAACTTGGTTTCATCTAGTTCAAAATTCTTGCTGTAGCCTTTCCATGGTGAATTAGCAAAGAAATATAGGTTCCCATTGGATATTGTTCCCAAAGCTGGCTCATCAAATTCTGGACGATTGTGGTCTAGAACTTTAAAATTTGTGATTTCATTATTATGGTTTAATGAATATTGCATAATCCGGATTGGCTTTACTCCGTTATGAATGGCAAGCAATGAGTTTTTATGCCAAAGCAATCCATCAACACCTTTGACAGTAGTTTGTTTTGGAAATTTTAACCAATTTCTATCGCTTAGATTTTGCATTGAAATTTTTAAAATACCTTTTAAATAATCAGCAATAAACAGCTGAGATTCATCTTCGTTAAATGTCAATCCTTGCAAGTTAAATCCTTCTTTTTTCAAGTCCAACCAAACCGATATTTTATCGTTTGCGATTTTAAAAATAGTAGCCTCTCCACTATCTGAAATATAAATGTCTCCGTTTTTGGTGACAACTAAATCACCCAAAACATGATTCCCTTGCAATGGAAAACGTTGCAAAACTTTCTTTGATTTAACATCAATTTTAAGGATTTCAGATTGTTCTTCTAAATTCTTGTTATAGCCTTTCATTTCTGGCATTACTGAAGTTGAAACCCACAATATCTTTTCATTCTTATCCGCTTTCATAGCAAAAACAGAAAGTAAATTTTTATCAGTAAACCAATCGGTACATTTTCCAGTTTTCACATCAAAAGAAACAATTTTACGATTTCGAATACTGGATACCAACCAAGTTTTAGATTTATTTAAATAGAGTAATCCTTCAGGATGCAAGCTTTTTTCTGATAATGAAACTACTTTATTTGATGTTGAAACTAGAGTTTCTAATTCTGTTTTTAATGATACTAATTTCTTATATTCTTCTAAATTTTTAATTGATGCTAAATCATTTTCTGATTCAAAACCAATCTTATTATTCATCAAAAGACATTTTCCCAAAACTGAAATTGCTTCGTCAGTTTTTCCATTTAAAGCAAATGCACAAGCTAAATTATACGAATACGTAGGATGCGAAGGTCGCAAACTATCTAGCTTTTGGGTTAGTTGCAGGAATTCTGTAAAATCTTTCTTTTGATACGCTTGAACGCTTTGATTGTATATTTCCTTCTGAGATTGCGCAAAAGAAAAATTGGAAAACAAACAAACTAATATTAATTTTAAATAAAAGTGCTTCATAGGAAATAAAAAATTCGGAGTAAAAGTAACGAATTACCTTCTTCCGAATTTTAATATTAATATAACTTTAAGAATTTTATTAGTGGTTTAAGAATCAATTAAATTTGTGTTCAACACCTATTTTATGTCCTTTTATTGCAAAAAACAAAATATACAAATAACATGGAAGTATAGCAACATAAAAAGCAATATGAAATGGCATTCCTAATCCGCCATGAGCTGGTAAATCACTTAAATAACCATAAATTAAAGGCCAAATAGCACCACCCGCAATACCCATAATCATAATTGCAGAACCAGTTTTGGTAAATTTTCCTAAATGGCTAATTCCTAGCGGGAATATGGCTGGCCACATCAAAGAATTTGATAAACCCAATAAAGCGATAAAAATAACTGACAATTGAGAACTTGCAGTTAAAAATGCCAAAGTGCAAAATACAATTCCTAAAATAGCACAAATGCGTAATGCTTTTTGTTGAGAAATGTATTTTGGAATGGTAAAAATACCTATTACGTAACCTATTAACATACTAAATAATGTTAAAGAAGTTAAGTATTTAGCCGTATCCGGAGCAATTCCTAATGCTTTCCCGTACACTCCAATAATATCTCCTGCCATAACTTCCGCAGCTACATAAACGAAAATACAAAATGCTCCTAAAAACAAATGCGGAAACTGAAAGATAGATTTATGTTTTACAACTTCACCTTTTGTTTCATCGATGATATCTTCTTCAACCTCAACTTCTGGTAAATGAGTATATTTTATCAATAAAGCAAAAGCACAGAAAATAATAGCCAATACAATATAAGGTGTGTTTACTCTAGATAAAACATCTGTTAATATATTTTCTTTTTCTATTCCGGTTGCTGCTGCAATCTTTTTTTCAATTTCAGCTGCATTTTTTAAAAATAATGAACCCATAATTATTGGAACAATCATACCCGCAAATTTGTTGCAAATACCAGCTATACTTATTCTTTTTGCCGCACTTTCAATTGGACCAATAATGGTTAAATACGGATTTGCCGCTGTTTGCAATAAGGCTAAAGCCGCTCCTTGTATAAAAATACCTGCTAAAAATAGCGGAAAAGAACGTGTTTGTGCTGCGGGAATAAAAACTAAAGAGCCTAAGCCTAATATTAATAAACCAAATATAATTCCGTTTTTAAATCCTGTTTTTTTCAAAATCCATGAAGATGGCAATGCTAAAAAGAAATAAGCTATGTAAGAAGCAAAAGTCACAAAAAAAGCTTGGGTGTTAGATAAACCAAAAGACAGTTTGAAAAATGGAATCAAAGTACCGTTTGCCCATGTTACAAATCCGAAGATGAAAAATAAAGCTACTATGATTATCAGTGGCTTTGTTGTTTTGTTTGTTTCAGAAGTCATAAATAATAAAATTTAGTTTGATTTAGTTTCCTCAAATATAACAATATTGTTTAATTTTTCTTAAATCGAAGAATAAAGCTTTCATTAGTAATTAAAAATATTATTTTTGTTTAAAATTTATGACAATGAAATATTTCCTAACTATATTTATAAGTGTTTTATTATTAACTGGTTGCGATGATGGTGATTTAATTACCGAAAATTTCGTTTTTGAAAACGCAACAGTTCAAAAATGTAGTAATTCGAATGTTTTATACAAAATTAATGATGTAGAAGCTTTAATTTTTAACACTCCAGAAACTAATTTTCCAAATACCGAAACTGTAGTAAACACACCTAGAGTTGTATCTATTGGCGGTGCAACATCTTTAATTTACAGAAAATTTGCAGCAACAACCTCTACAAGTAATATTTGTGATACACCAACAATTCCTGTTCTAGAAGAATGGACAGTAACCGGCGGAACTGCCGAAATTACAACGACCAAAATTTTGGACACTAACGGAACTACTGTTGTTGCTTATAACCATAATATTGTTTTTAAAAACATAACATTTGTAACACCAAACAAACAAATTGTTTACGATTCGTACACTTTTGGAAGTTATAGAACCGAGATTATTAATTTAAATTTTGATTACTCTCTTGCTACAACACAAAATTGCGGAGGAAATAATTTAATCTTTAAATACAATAACACCAATGCTTTACTATTAGATGTAGATGCTTCGTTATTTGCTAATGTCGTAACTCCAGTTGGTTCGCCTAGAACTGCATTAATAAATACAACCAACAAAGTCGTTTATAGAGTTTATAACGGAAGTTTAAATACAAATTTCTTTTGTGCTGCCATTACACCATCTACTCCTACGCTTATCGAAGAATGGATTGCTCAAGATGGCGTGGCTGGAACTAGTGGAATCATAAGTGTAGAAACCGTTGCTGTCGATGCAACACACTTCAAACATACCATCACTTTGTACAAAACAACTTTCCAAAAAGGAGTTTTAACGTATATTTATCCAACGAATGATAATTTTGTTTTTGGTGAATATGTAACATCTTTATAAACTACCTTTCTTCTGAATAAAATAAACTTCAGTTGCGCCAACACCGTATTTCTGATAATTTGCATCTTGAAAAGTGATATTTTCGTAACGACCTAATAAAAAGTCGAGTTCCGATTTTAGCACACCCTCGCCTACTCCGTGTATAAAAACTACTTTTGGGATTCGGTTGCGAAGAGCAAAATCCATTTGGCGTTTTACAGTTTCGGTTTGAATGTTTAGAATATCATAATTACTCATTCCTCTTTTGTTGGGAACCAGTTTTTCGATATGTAAATCTATCTCGAGAACAAATTCTTCTTTTTTAGATTTTTTCTCCTTAACAAAACTTCTTGGTTTGGGAATTTCCTTTTCTTTTGCTACTGTTGAAAAATTAGTTTTAGAAATATTATTCATCAAATCGCTTGAAGATTCTATCAAAATAAGTTCTTTTTCGTTATAATCGAGTTCAAAACCATCTTCAGTTTCAATCGTTATTATTTTTCCGTTCACTTTTAGAACAACACCATTTATGGCATCGTCTAAAACCGAAATATTATCTCCTTTTGCAAACATTATTCTTCGTTATCTTGATTTTTACTGGGTGTTTTTGCACTTAATTTCATCATACCATAAAAGAATACAACTATTCCTATAACTTTTATCCAAAGACTTGGTTTTACGGTGTTTTGATTCCAAAATAATGCAATTGCAATTAGAACCATTAGTATGATGTATATGCTTTTTACTTTCATTTTTCTTAATTTATATCTCTTAATCTCAGTTGCAAAGTTACGTTTCCGTTCCATTCGTTTTCATCGATACAATATACTGCTTCAAACGGTTTTTTGTTGGATATACAATCTATTTTTTGTGCTAAATTAAACCCAATCGCAGCAAAACCTTCACTATTATCTTGTTTCACAAACAATCGTAAATGTTCTTCTTCCTTACCAAGAGTTTTAGGATAACCAGTATCTTTTATATTTTTTGAAATAAAAACTGGTGTCATATTTTGTGGTCCAAATGGTTCAAATTGTTTTAAAATTCTAACCAATTTTTCACTTATTGATGATAAATTAATTTCAGCATCAATAGAAATTTCAGGAATAAGCAAATCCGGATGAATACTTTCTTTTACAACTTCTTCAAATTTATTTTTGAAAGCATCGTAATTTTCTTCTTTCAAAGTCATTCCTGCAGCATACATGTGTCCGCCAAATTGTTCTAGATATTCTGCGCTAGATTCTAAAGCATTATAAATATCAAAATCCTTGACAGAACGTGCCGAAGCAGCTAGTTTATCTCCACTTTTTGTAAAAACAATCGTTGGTTTATAATGTGTTTCTATCAATCGAGAAGCTACAATTCCTATAACTCCTTTGTGCCAATCTTCTTGATAAACAACAGTTGTAAAATTATTTTCTTCTTTATTATTTCCTATTTGTTGCAACGCTTCAACAGTGATTTGTTTGTCTAAATCTTTCCTGTCGGCATTAAAAATTTCTATTTGTGATGCAAATTCTTCTGCCTGTGGCAAATCAAATTCTGTTAATAATTCGACTGCATAATTACCGTGCTTTATTCGTCCTGCAGCGTTTATTCTTGGTGCAATAATAAAAACTACATCGGTAATAGTGAGTACTTTCTTTTTTAAATTCTGACCCGAGACCGAAGGTCGAAAAGACGAAGTAATCAAAGCCTGAATTCCTGGCCTTGGATTTGTATTGATAACTTCCAGTCCAAATTTTGCTAAAACTCTGTTTTCACCAGTCATAGGAACAATATCGGCAGCAATTGCAGTGGCTACTAAATCTAAATACGGAATTAAATCTTCTATCGTTTGGTTTCGATTTTCACCTAAAGCTTGTATCAATTTAAAACCAATACCACAACCACAAAGCTCGTCATAAGGATAAGTACAATCATCTCGCTTTGGATCTAAAATGGCAACGGCTTCAGGCAAAAATGCTCCTGGACGGTGGTGATCACAAATAATAAAATCGATATTTCTATCTTTGGCATAAGCCACATGATCTATAGATTTTATACCACAATCTAGCGCAATAATAAGTGTAATACTGTTATCATCGGCATAATCGATTCCTTTAAATGAAATCCCGTAACCTTCATCGTAACGATCAGGAATATAAGTTGCTACGTTTTTGTAATAGGATTTTAAGTAAGAAGAAACCAACGAAACTGCAGTTGTTCCATCGACATCATAATCGCCAAAAACCATTATATTTTCGTTATTTACAATCGCTTTTTCTATTCGTTCGACAGCTTTATTCATATCTTTCATCAGATATGGATTGTGCAAATCATCAAAACTGGGACGAAAAAAAGTTTTGGCTTGTTCGTAAGTTTCAATTCCGCGTTGAATGAGCAATGAAGCTACAAAATCTTCAATATTTAAGGCTTGCGCCAAATGTTTTATTTTTTCTTCAGAAGGTTTTGGCTTGATTGTCCAACGCATAGTTAATCCAGATTATAAATTATATAGAAAAACAAATTTAGCTTAAAACATTGAATAATTTATAGTGAACAAAAAGTAAAAAATAATGAATTTTATTAAACTTAAAAATCAGTGAATCTCTAGCTTTTAATTATTAAATTTGCATTAAATTAAAAATATATCACACATGGATTTAATGGCAATGATGGGCAAAATGAAAGAAACCCAACAAAAAATAGAAGACACAAAAAAACGTTTAGACACCGTTCTTATTGACGAACAAAGCACTGACGGATTGCTTAAAGTGACTATCACTGCAAATAATGCAATAAAAAACATCTCGGTTAGCGATGCTTTGCTAGAAGACAAAGAACAATTAGAAGATTATCTTGTTACAGTAATAAACAAAGCTATCGAAAAAGCGACAAGAGTAAACCTAACCGAACTTGATGCAGTTACAAAAGTAGACATGCCTATGATTCCTGGTATGGAAGATATGTTTAAATAATTATGAATTGCGAATTATGAGTTTTTGATGCTCATAATTCGTAATTTAAATTTTCAGTTTTAAAAGGGTTTCCAATACATACTCATGCATTACTTGACGATAATCTAAATGCGTCACAATTCGCAATTTTCCGTATCCCATAGAACTGATATAAATTCCTTTTTCTTTGAGTTTTTCGGTAATTATTTTTTCGTCCAAATAAGGTTGGATAGAAAATATTAGAATATTGGTTTCTACAGGTTCTATTTGCGCTATCCAAGGTAGGTTTTGCAAAACTTGTGCAATTTCTCTTGCTCGACGATGGTCTTCTGCCAGACGTTCTACATGATTGTCTAAAGCATAAATTCCTGCTGCTGCTAAATAACCTGCTTGTCGCATTCCTCCACCAAAAATTTTACGAATTCTCAATGCTTTATGAATAGTTTTTGCATCAGAAACTAAAACTGAACCTATTGGAGCTCCCAATCCTTTAGACAAACAAACAGAAATACTATCGAATAATTCCCCAAATTGTGTTGGTGATTGTTTTTTTGCCACCAAAGCATTCCATAATCTGGCACCATCAAGATGGTATTTTAAATTATTATCTGCACAAACTTGCTTTATTTCTCGAAGTGGTTGCAAGTCATAACAAGCGCCTCCACCTTTATTTGTTGTATTTTCGATACTTACTAGACTCGTGAGTGGTGCATGGTAAAACTCTGGGTCGTTTATGGCATTTTTTACTAAATCGGCAGTAATCATACCTCGATTTCCATCGACAAGATTACAGGAAACACCACTATTAAAAGATGCTCCACCACCTTCGTAATGATAAATATGCGACCATTTATCGCAAATGATTTGCTCGCCAGGATTTGTATGTAATTTTATTGCTGTTTGGTTTGCCATAGTTCCTGATGGAAAAAATAAGGCACTTTCCATGCCAAACATTGCTGCAACTTTTTCTTCTAAAGCGTTGACAGTTGGGTCTTGTTTGTACACATCATCGCCTACTTTTGCAGTAAACATAGCGTTTAGCATTTCTTGTGTAGGTTTTGTTACGGTATCGCTAACTAAATTTATTTCCATATTTCGGGTAGAATTCTTACTTTTGATGCTTAATTATAGTTTACTGTTGATTTTTTTAGCCCCGATAGTAGTGGAAATCCTTTTGCTTTCTAAAGAAAAAAGCAAAAGATTAGAACGAATAGCGGGAATAGCTTCAAATAACTATTACAAAACTAAACAATTTTATGACAAATACCGAACAAATAAAAGGTATTGTGGAGCGTCTTGGTGCGTTGAGGAGGTATCTTTGACGTTGATGCAAAACTAATAGAGATTACAAACGAGGAAGAAAAAACCTTTGCACCCGATTTTTGGAATAACGCAAAAGCTGCCGAAATAATCGTAAAAAACCTGCGGTCGAAGAAAAAATGGGTCGAAGATTATAACAAAGCGGTCGAAATGGCCGACGAATTGCAATTGGCCTACGATTTTTATAAAGAAGGAGAACTTTCTGAACAAGAATTAGATGAGCAATATGAGGTAACAAATACTCATATTGAAGGAATCGAATTTAAAAACATGCTTTCGGACGAAGGAGATTCTTTGAGTGCCGTTTTACAAATTACGGCTGGTGCCGGAGGAACAGAAAGTTGCGATTGGGCAGAAATGCTGATGCGTATGTATATGATGTGGGCCGAAAACCAAGGTTATAAAATAAAAGAGTTGAATTTTCAGAAAGGTGATGCCGCGGGAATAAAAACCGTTACTTTAGAGATTGAAGGTGATTATTCTTTTGGTTATTTGAAAGGAGAAAATGGCGTGCATAGATTGGTGAGAATTTCCCCTTTTGATAGTAATGCCAAGCGTCATACTTCGTTTGCTTCAGTTTATGTTTATCCGCTGGTTGATGATACGATTGAAATTGAGATTAATCCTGCTGATATTGAGATTATAACGGCTCGTTCTAGTGGTGCTGGTGGACAGAATGTAAACAAGGTGGAAACCAAAGTACAACTGACACACAAACCGACTGGAATTCAGATTCAGTGCTCAGAAACACGTTCTCAACACGATAATAGAAATCGAGCGATGCAAATGTTGCGTTCGCAATTGTATGAAATTGAACTCAAAAAACAACAAGAGCAACGCAACGATATTGAAGCCGGAAAAATGAAAATAGAATGGGGTTCTCAAATTAGAAACTATGTAATGCAGCCTTACAAGTTAGTGAAAGATGTGCGAACGGGCCACGAAACTAGCGATGTAGATGGTGTAATGAACGGGAATATTGATGCTTTCTTAAAGGCATATTTAATGAAAATGGGACAGAAAGAAGAGTAATTTAAGTTTATTATATAGAAAAAGGTCTGAAAATTTCAGACCTTTTTTTTATTATATTTATTGAAAACTTATTACTTTATATATTCTATTTTTTGAGCTTCTTCAAGATTTATGCTGTCAAAGAAACCTTGAGCATTCATCCATTCGTCACTAAATACTTTACTCATATAACGAGAACCGTGATCTGGAAAAATAGCAATTACATTACTGTTTTCGTCAAATTCTCCTTCTTCGGCATATTGCAAAATTGCTTGCATGACCGCTCCTGAAGTATATCCTACAAAAAGCCCTTCGGTTTTTGCGATATTTCTTGTCATGTGTGCACTCTCTTCATCGGTAACTTTGACAAACTTATCAATAATATCAAAGTCAGTTGCTGTAGGAATTAAGTTTTTACCTAATCCTTCTATTCTGTATGGATAGATTTCGTCGTTATCGAATTCTTTAGTTTCGTGGTATTTTTTTATCACAGAACCAAAAGCATCAACACCTAAAATTCTAATATTTGGATTTTGTTCTTTTAAGTATTTGGCAGCACCAGAAAGTGTTCCTCCTGTTCCTGTACAAGCAATTAAATGTGTAATTTTTCCTGAAGTTTGTTCCCAGATTTCTGGACCAGTAGTTTTATAATGTGCTTCAATATTCAAATCATTAAAATACTGATTAATATATACTGAACCTTTTGTTTCTTCATGTAAACGTTTTGCTACATTGTAATACGAACGTTCATCATCGGCAGAGACGTGAGCTGGACAAACATAAACTTTGGCTCCCATACTACGCAACATATCTATTTTATCGGCTGAAGATTTAGAACTTACTGCAAGTATACATTCATACCCTTTTATAATACTAACCATTGCCAAGCTAAAACCTGTATTACCAGATGTAGTTTCTATAATTGTATCGCCAGGTTTTAGTATTCCCTGCTTTTCTGCTTCTTCGATAATATATAACGCAATTCTGTCCTTAGTAGAGTGTCCCGGATTAAAGGCTTCCACTTTAGCATAAAAATTACCTTTTAATTCTTCGGTGATTTTATTGATTTTAATAAGTGGTGTATTACCTATTAGCCCTAAAACGTTATCGTAAGCTTTTATTTCTTGTTTCATATATATTGTAATCGTGGCTTATCTTTTGAAATTTATATCACTCCAAACTCTGCAAATTTATAAAAAAAAATCTAACTACCTTTTAATTCCTTCTAAATCTAACAAAAAACTAAATTCTTTTGCAACTTCCTTAAGCGATTCGAAGCGTCCCGATGCGCCACCGTGACCTGCATCCATATTTGTGTCAAGATAAAGTAAACTCTCATCTGTTTTTAAAGTTCGTAATTTTGCTACCCATTTTGCTGGTTCCCAATATTGCACTTGCGAATCGTGAAGTCCTGTGGTTACTAACATATTTGGATATTTTTGCGCTACAATATTGTCATAAGGCGAATAAGATTTCATATAATCATAATATTTTTTCTTGTTCGGATTTCCCCATTCGTCATATTCTCCCGTTGTTAATGGTATAGAATCGTCCAACATCGTGGTAATAACATCTACAAAAGGTACTTGTGCTATGATTCCGTTATACAATTCTGGTGCCATATTTATTACTGCTCCCATTAATAATCCTCCTGCCGATCCTCCTTCAGCATATAAATGCTCGGCTGAAGTATACTTTTCTGAAATTAAATATTTTGAACAATCTACAAAATCGGTAAATGTATTTTTCTTTTTTAATAATTTTCCGTCTTCATACCATGGCCTTCCCAAATCTTCACCTCCACGAATGTGTGCTATGGCAAAAACAAATCCTCGATCTAAAAGACTTAATCTTGTTGTCGAAAATGTGCAATCCATCGAATATCCGTATGATCCGTAAGCATATTGCAAAAGCGGATTGCTTCCGTCGAGCTTCACTCCTACTTTATGAATGATCGAAATTGGAATTTTTGTTCCGTCATTAGCGGTAGCCCAAATTCTTTTTTCAATATAGTTATTTTTATCGAATTTTCCGCCTAAAACTTCTTGTTCTTTTTTAATTTCTTTGGTTTTGGTTTTCATGTTAAAATCGATAACCGAAGATGGGGTCGTTAACGATTGATAACCATAACGAAGAATTTCAGTATCAAAATCGACGTTAGCACCTGTTGCTGCCGAATATGTTTCACTATCGAAAGGCAAATAATATTCTCCTTTTCCGCTCCATGGCATAATTCTTATTTTGTGCAAACCATTTTCGCGTTCTTCAACGACTAAATAATCTTTAAAAATTTCGATATCTTCTAACAAAACGTCTTCTCTGTGGGCAATTACTTCTGTCCAATTTTCTTTTGATGTAGCTGTTTCTAAAGTTTTCATCAATTTAAAATTCTCGGCTTCGTCCTTATTGGTCATAATATAAAAACTATCGCCGTAATGATTGATGCTGTATTCTAAACTGCGAACACGTTTTTGGAACATTCTAAATTTTCCGTCAGGATTATCGGCTTCGAGAATCTGATATTCGGTTGTGAGCGTGCTTCCAGATTCGATTGCTAAATATTTTTTAGATTTCGATTTGGCAATATCTACATTATAAGTTTCGTCTTTTTCAAAATAAACCAAAACATCTTCCGAAGATTTTGAGCCTAATTTATGTTTAAAAATCTTGTCCGAACGCAAAGTAACGGCATCTTGAGTAGAATAAAATATTGTAAAATTATCGTTTGCCCAAACTGCCGAACCCGACGTATTTTCTATTTTATCCGATAAAATTTCGTTCGTTTCTAGGTTTTTTATTTGAATGGTATAAATTCTTCTTCCTACAACATCTGAACTAAAAATCGCCAATTTATTATCTGGACTAACACTTAATCCTCCCAATTGAAAATAAGTTTGTCCTTTTGCCATTTCGTTACAATCGAACAAAATTTCTTCTTTTGCTTCTAAATTTCCTTTTTTACGAGAATATATTGGGTAATCCTGTCCTTTTTCGAAGCGAGTGATATAATAATAACCGTTGTACAAATAAGGAACCGATTGGTCATCTTCCTTAATTCTAGACTTCATTTCTTCGAATAATTCAGCTTGAAAAGCCTTTGTATCGGCTGTCATTTCGTTATAATAATCGTTTTCTTTGTTCAGATAATCAATTACTTCTGGATTTTCACGATCGTTGAGCCAATAATAATTATCGATACGAATATCTTTATGTTTTTCTAAAGTATGTGGTTTTATGGTTGCTAAAGGAGCTGTTATTTTTTTAGACATTTTTATATTTAATTTGGATGACAAAAATAGCGAAAGTTATATTACAAAACATCTAAACTTCCTTTTCCTTCACGAATAACTTCTGGTTCAT
>NZ_JAYWDT010000203.1:0-6530 GCF_043779715.1 Flavobacterium sp. | reverse complement strand
CAATGTCTTATTAACAAACCATTAAATAAATAAATTATGAAAAGTAAAATTTTATTATTCGGATTATTTTTAACGCTAATAACAATTGGTTGTTCTAAAGAAGATGAAAACGACAACTCGACAATAACTGCTGAAGAAGCTGGAATTAATGCAAAGATTGATGTCGAAAATGACGACGTATATAATATTGTTGAAAATCAGTATGATAACGTTGATTCTAATGCACTTTCTTACAAAAATTCAAATTCTGGAGAAAGTTTTTTATCCACTTGCGCTACAATAACTAGAGTTCCTGCTTTTGGCACAACTCCAACAGTTGGTCAAACGGTTACTAAAACTATCGATTTTGGAACTGGTTGTCAAATTAATAACGGAAATTTTCTTAGTGGAAAAATCATTATTTCTTTTGTTTACGATCCTAATGCAACTACACATACTGTAAATTGTACTTTCGATAATTTTAAACACAATACAAGAAGAATTGAAGGAACAAAAACATTTACAAGAACTATGACTGTTGCAACAGCCACTTCGCCAAGTCACCCAATTTGGGTTATGAATATGAATCTTACAATTACTTTGTCTGACGGAAGAATCGTAACCAGAGTTGGAACAAGAACAAGCGAAATTATTGCTGGATACAACACGCCAGCTAGCTGGACAGACAATGTGTATAGTGTTACTGGAAACTGGACTACAACTTTCCCTAATACAGTTTCACAAACTAGCACAATTACGAGCCCGATAATTGTAAAACTAGCTTGTATTCCTACTAACAGTTCTTTATCTAAAGGAGTAATAACATTTGTTAGAAATTCTCATACAGCAACATTAGACTATGGAAACGGAAGTTGTGATAATCTGGCAGTTTTTACAATAAATGGTACTTCATTTACTATCGTTTTAGGCAACTAAATAAAAAGTTTGATTCCTTATTATAACAATAAGCTGTTCGAAAATTTATTTTCGAACAGCTTATTGTATTAAGTATCTATTCCATGTTTGATCATTTAGTCTTTGTAAACCCGTTCCTAAATTTTGAGTCTCATGTTTTTGTTGAGAACCATCATCAAAAGTAAAAATTAAATATGTTTTAAAACCCTCATATGTAATTTTCCATAATCCAATATATTCTTCTTTATTTTGATATGGCAAAGAAAGCCCTCCTCCAGATACACTTCTAAAGGTATTTATAACATATCTAAAACTCATGTCCGAATATAAATATATGGCATGAGAAACCTCATCAAACCATCCTCCTCCAGAATAATCTCTGTCGCTATTTACCCTTTCAAACTTTAGTACTTTATCAGATAAAGTATTAACCATATTACTAACTATATAATCCATAATTATAAAATCTTGGTTTAATTATTATAAATATTTCTTGTATGCATTTTCTAGTTTTACATCATACTTATTAGATTTGTAACCTTCTCCATTATACAAGCGAGCAAACTCAGCCCATTGCTTATTTTGAAGATACGAAATCAAGTGATTTACTTTTAAAAACTGTCCAAAAGCGTACAAATGCTCTTTTTCATTTATATACATTTTTTGAACAAAGTTATCTACACTACCATATCCCAGTGAGATTGCGTGATAACCCATGATTTGAAACGAGCCCCAAGAAGCAGAAGACAAAGCGGCTTCTCTACAAGCAGAAGATCCTTCAACAGTCATAGCTTTTTCCATTCGAGAATATTCTGCATCACCACCTAAATAATAATCCTTTGTCCAAGAGTGAAACAAAACATCTTTTATGTTAGAGTTGTAATAGTCTTGAGGATTAATTCCTCTTTTTTGAAGTTCTTTCCAAAAGACATGTCCTTCAAATAAAATTTTTGGTTTACCGCTTAACAAAAAACCCTTACCACTACTTTCTACTTCATTAACGGCTTTTACAACGGCTAATTCTAAACCAAAATTATTAGCAAAATCAATCAAATCATTTTCTGATAAAAGCTGACTATTGTAACTTAAAAATTGATTGTTGAGTTCGAAAAGTTTAGACCAAGATTTGATTCCAATAATACCATCTACAACCAAATTATTTTTCAATTGGAAATCTTTAGCAGCTATATCTACTTCTCTAGTAAATGAATCAGATACAATTAAATTATAACCTAATTTGTTTAGCATTTCACATAGTGCTCTAACTTCCGGAGCTTTGTTATTATATTGAATTGTTCTCATGCGTTAATTTTTAATTAATTTTTTCGTAGACTTTTTTAGAGTTCCCGTTAGAAAACATCAGGTGAGTATCTTCCAAGAAATAATTGGTCGTAGCTTCTTGTTTTGATATAGGATCCGTAAATGTGACTTGTGTATGGGAATCGTTTGTCTTCCATAATCCTTCTTGAGCATTGCCCTCTTCTTTATTTTCGAAGGTCATATCAGCATTTCCTGCGGCGGCGGTTCCAACCCAAGTGGTTACAATACCATTGGCTTTGAATTCCATAAAATCATCGGTGGTCATAGAAGCATAAAATTCACCGCTTCCGCTGGAGATGACTTCTGTATGTCTCCAAGTTCCTATCATTCGTTGGTCTCTATTCATTTTTTTTGCTTTTTGATTTGTTGAATTCGTTTCCTTTTGAGGTGTATCCGATTTAAATCCTTCTTGACTTATATTAGAATGGTTTTCAACTGCAGACGGTTCAATAGAAGGATTATTTCCCGATTCTTTTTTACAAGAGAAAAAGCAAATAGAAATCAACAACACTATGGAAATACTATTTTTCATGATGTCTTTTTTTATCGGTTAGATATAACTGCTATCTGGATTTGGATTTGGCAATTTTGGCAATTTTTTGCAAATCACTCCCATAACCTGAAAAGTCTCTGTTGGAATTGGTTCTATAGACAATAAAAGATCCAGTCTGGTATCGGCAACGACATCCATTTTTCTTTCCTGAGTGATAAATCCTGTCTTTTTAATTTTAACCTGATAACTTCCTTTGTCTATATTATCAATGCTAAAAGTTCCGTCTTCCAATGTTAATACTGATTGTGTTGCAGCATTCGCATTATTCATCAACTGAATTTCAACAACTGAAATGGGCTGATTTGTATTGTCGAAAATCTTACCTGTGATTGTAGCTGTTGTTGATACTGGCGGAGGAGGTGTTGCTGGAGTTGGTGTAATTGGTGTAATTGGAGTGAGAGGCATCATATGAATCATTGGACGCGTAATTATAGGACGAACTATTCTTATTGGAGTCGCCACAGGGGTTGCCACTGGAGCTGCTACGGGTCTAGCAATTGCCCTATCCGTAGTTACGATTGGCTTAGCAACACTTACAGCACTCATTTTACTTACCATCATAGGTCGTACTGATTTCAACTCAACTTGTTTCCTAATCATCATTTGAGGCTGATTGTTAATTACCTCCATCATTTTAAACTTGCTTCTTTCATCTATTTTTGTCCCAGGTGAATTTTGAACAGCCACTTTTGTGATTACAGATAACTCGTTTGTAGTTAACTGTTGCACTTTATAAGAGCTGATATTTTCATTCGCTAGATTAAGAGGAATTGTTTTCAATAATAATGATCCGAAAAACAATCTACTTCCGTTTTTCAATCTGTTTTTGATATCTTCATTTACCGCCGCATTAGGCGTAAAAACGAGTTCTATATTTTTCGATAAAATAATTTTAACTGGATAAGCAGGGATTTCACCTATCATAGTGTCATCGCCTTGAGAAACTTTCTGAGTATCGTCGGCATATTTCCAAAGTCTATTGTTGAGAATACTTTCATCAAACCAAGGTCGTTGAATATCAATAATAGAATATTCGAAAGCTATAGATTCTAATTCTGGCTCAAGATTACCGAATTCCAAAAGCACTTCGGATGGAATTTCCTGCGCAAAAGTTTGAGCCAATTGTGTAATTTCTTGTTTAGTAAGAGTGATTTTTTTCCAAATTGGTGATTGGTAATCACAAATAGAATTGGGAATACAGGTTGTAGATAAAAACTCGATTCCGTATTCATCCGTTAAAACGTTCGTTGCTAATTTTACATTTTTAGCATCCGTCCATTTTTCAACAAAATTACTTTTAGCAAGTATAATATTATCATAAGCTGATTTCGCAGATTCAACAGCGCTTTTGTAACCTTTAACCTGCCATTCAATTAAAAATTCTTTCTTTTGATTTGCCAAATTGGTAAAATCGATATTCCATTTTTCCAAGGCAGCGGTATCTGTTATATTAATTGTAGTTTTAAGCGCATTCAGATCTATTATCTTTTTCTCTATATCAGAGGCTTTAGGGATATACGTTTTGTATTTCACATACTTAGCCGAGTCATTTCCGTCAGCCTTAAAGAGAACGGCTTTTGCTTTATCTATTTTAGTGGTTTCGTCAGCAGTAAGAACATCTGGATCAATGATAAGGGCATTTTCCAGAATATTTCTGTAGGAATTGTACAATAGATTATCACTATCGATTGTCCATATATTAGGTTTTTTTAAAATTGAATTTGCTAAATACGAAAATTCAGATTGTTCTTTCAGGTACTTTTTTGCATCGGCACCAGTGACAATGTTATTTTTTAAAAAATAAAAATCATCATTTGATAATGTAAATGCAAACGGAGCAAAAGCAACATGATAGTCACTTTTATTTAGAACACTTTGAAAGAATTGGTTTTTTAATTTTTGAAGAATTGAAAATGAAGCATTCATGATTTTTATTTTTAAAAATTATAGAAAACTACCAGATGCTTTAAAAACATCCGGTAGTTGAAAAAATATTCTATACCCAAGATTTAATTGCTGGATCTGGATTTGGCGATTTTGGCAACAAATGACATTTAAAACCAATACACTGAAGTCCATCAACATAGATTCCTTGGCTGTCTTCATGATGATCTCTTGATCTTTCACTGCTTCCAGATCCATAACTACCACTAATAAAGAAAGGACCGTAACCTACCATTCCGCCACCACTAACTTTTGAATCAGCTGCATGAAGCGCAGTATTTGCATTTGCAAATTTTATTTTCAGATTTCTGATAAAAATCATGGTTGTTGGTATTGCAGGCATCATCGAATCTTTGCTTGGAGGACGTTTTCCATCTGATAAAAACTTGCTTTTGAAACCTTCATTTCCTTGTGCAAATCTCCATGTTTTAGAAGTTAAGAAGTTGCTTTTAAACCAAGGACGAATAATTGGCACCTGACAAATTTCAAATTCCATTTCAAAACTGCTAGAATCAAATTTAGCGTCATAATTCATTTTCTCTCCACTTGCTGAACCTCCAATGGTGAAGAATCCTAAACTTAATCCTCCTGCAGCTCCCCATTTCGACGTAGTCTTTTTAGAATAATAACTATTGTCTTTGTTGGTAAATGTAAAACGTGTCCATCCTTTTGATTTGGCAAAATTTGCTGGTGCTAAACCTGTATAATAGAAGTCTGATCCACTATCAATCCCAGTAATTCTTGCTTTTTCCAGCGCATCTTTATACTGAGCTTTTAATAATGATAAATCTCTCGCAGACATTTGGTCGATACGGGCAGCAATACCTTCAAACTCGTTTTTATATCCGTTATTTACCCAATCATTATAGGCAAATTTCACTTTAGATCTTAAAACACTGGCATTGATTGACCAGTTGTGTACTGATCTGGAAGTCGATGCTGTCAGCGCATCTATACGAGCTGTGTTGTACTCTAAAGCCGCTTCAATCCAGGCTTGCATTTTGTCGCTATATGCTTTGACCAAAGGACTTGGTTCCAACACTTTAACCATTTCTCCTGTAATCAAGTCTTCTTTTTCTCTTTCAACTTGTAACAATTGTCTGAATTTCTCGATTTTATCCTTCTCTGCTTTGGTAAGTTCTGTATTAGCAACTTGACTAAAACGTAGCGTTTCTTCATAAACGTCAGAAAGAGTTCCTTCGTCATTTTTAACGTTCATTCTTACTTTAGTATCGTTAATTCCTGAAGCATCAGGAACAACATCTACAAAACGAGCGAAATTTTCTGCAAGTGCATACATTTTTTTAGTATCCTTACCCATTGCATCTTCACGTTGCTCATCAGTTAATACTTCAGTGCTTTCTGTTCCATCTGCATTTTTTATCATTTTGGCTTTGTACACTCCTGTTAAACCTTGTGTTAAAAATTCAAAATCTTCTGGATCAAAAGGTGTTCCTGGTGTATTCCAAGCGAAAAAATTGTCTTCAGATTTTGGTACTGTTGTACCGTCCCCATTTGTAATTACATCGAATATCTTCCCCATCACATTATTCATGAGGTCTTGAGGAAGAACGTTTGCTGCTGTTGGCATAATCTTATATTTATTTGATTGTTTCCTACTCTATTAAGGCTTTTCGGATGACACCTAGTTTGTTTTGTTATTACTATTGACTAATAAGTTTTTCAATTTCATTTTTATAACCCAAAGTTATCCAGCTGTTTAGAGCAGCTTTAATTAAGGTGTCATACAATAAACTTGAAACACTTAATTCATGGATGGCGCTTGTATTTCCATCTTGCGCTTTTTCTTTTAAAACAT
>NZ_JAYWDT010000202.1:0-14847 GCF_043779715.1 Flavobacterium sp. | reverse complement strand
ACAGTAAATGCCAACGCAGGGCCATTTGTAATAACATCACAAAACACAACCGGAATAACGTGGGCGGGAAACTCATCGCAAACCATTACATGGGATGTTGCAGGAACAACAGCCAATAATATAAATACTTCGTTGGTAAATATATTATTATCAACAGATAAAGGGTTAACATTTACAATTACACTTCTGGCAAATACACCCAACGATGGTTTGCAAGTGATTACAATTCCAAACACTATTAATTCGTTGGATTGCAGGTTAATGGTGCAATCTGTTGGTAATATATTTTATGCAGTCAATACTACAAAGTTTGCAATTGCAACGAATTTAGCAACAAATGATTTCGAATTTGAAAATTTTGTACTATATCCAAACCCAAATAATGGAAGTTTCAAAATATCATTTAAGCCAAAAACCAACGACGAAATTAAAATCACAATAAATGACATCAGTGGAAAAAACATTCATAATAAAACATTTCAAAATACTGGTATGTTTGATGAAGAATCACAAATAAAATCGATTTCATCTGGAGTATATTTTGTAACTATACAGAACGGTGAAAATAAAATGGTGAGAAGAATTCTTGTAGAATAAAAAAGATTTACAAAAAGTCAAAAAAATAAAGCAGAATTGTCAACCAATTAATAATCAAATTATGAAATTAAAATTAATCATCGCTTTACTCCTATTTCAATTGGGATTTTCACAACAAAGAACTTGCGGAACCGATGCGCAAATGCAAAAAATGATGTCTGATCCAGTTGCAAAACAAAAACATTTAGATTTTCAAAAAAAATTTAATATTGAATTAGCAAAACTTCAAGATCCACAAAATGAAGCGGCTAGAAATACCAACGCAACAATTATTATTCCGGTGGCGGTTCATTTTCCCGAAATTACTGCAAATTCACCAATTAAAGAATGTTTAAAGCTATTGATACAAAATCAGATCGATATTTTAAATGCCGCTTTTAGCGCAACAAACCCAGACATTGCGCTGTGGACGCCCCAAGTACAAGCCTTTTATCCAGGAACTAACTTGGGTAATCCAAATATAAAATTTATAATAGCAACCAAAAATCATCCTGCGGGAACAGGGCTGACCAATGGACAGGCAGCAATAACATTTGGAACTAATTTTCTATATATTCAAAATGGTGATCACAGAGACATTCAATGGAAAGGCTATTTGAATATTGTTTGCAGAGATACTAATCTTGGATCAGGATATTATACAGGTGGCACTCCTGACGAAGGCAATTTGATTGTACTAAAAAATAATTGTTTCGGATCTGGTGCTGGCTGTGGAACAGGATTTGAGCCTTACTTTGGATGGCATTTAGGAGGAACAGCTATTCACGAGGTAGCACATTATTTAAGTGTACATCATACTTTTGGGAAAGATGGTACAATTACTGATTGTTCGCGAGGAAATACAGATGATGTTGACGACACCCCGCAATGTCAAATGTCATCAATGTGGCCTGAACCAGGAAGTGTCGCTGGATGTGTACCCGGTACAAAATCGTTAACAATGAATTATATGGATTATACATTAGATGGTAATAAATTTATGTTCACAGCAGGCCAAGTCGTTAGAATGAGAGCCTATTACAACACTGTTGCTAGTCAATTTTCAACAAACGTGTTAGGTGAGCAAGATTTTGAATTTAAAGATTTTTCATTATTTCCAAATCCAAATAATGGAAGTTTCAAAATATCTTTTACACCAGAAACCAACGAAGAAATTGCTGTAGAAATTATCGATATGAATGGAAGAAATATTTACAGTAAGACATTTCAAAATTTAGGTCTATTTGATAACGACTTACAAATAAATAACATTTCATCAGGTATGTATTTTCTAAATATTCAAAACGGTAAAAGGAAAATGGTTAGAAAAATAATAAAAAAATAAATATTATGAAATTAAGTTTTATACTTGTGGTCCTATCTGAATAAAGTTGTTCTTAACCTTGGTCAACAATTTTAATCCCAAAACAGTTGCAGACATTATGATGTATGAAGTAACCAATATTTTAGAACGATCCTTCAAATTGTTTTTTCCTGTAATTCCTGCTGCATACAATGCGTAAATCGAAAGTTCAGGTGTGCCGAATTACCAAATAAAAAAAACTGCTCTTACTCTTGAGTGAAACTAAAAACCATGTTATCAATCAAAACAATAAGGAAAATCTCCTTGAAAATTTTGTTTTTTTAAGTTCAGTAATTTGGGGGAATTTGGAAAATTGATTTGTAAAAAAAATAAAGTATCCGCAAAATAGTGTGAATTCCTAATAACTAACTAAACTTTATTAATTTTAGTGAAATTACCATTCCCATCAAAAAGAATTACTTTTCCAGCTATTTCAGCTTCATAAGTAATTACACCTTTTTGGCTAGATATTTTGCAGATTATTTTACTTTTTGGTGGTTAAAATGCTTGTTGATTTAAACTAAAGCAGTTTTATTCAGTTTACTAATTTGAATTGCTACTTCTGTTTCAACAATGGTTCCATCTTGATTAAAAAGTAACGAGTTATCTACTTGATTAACATCAAAAGTAGCTTCATAATTAATTTTTTCTTTAACCCATCTTACCTATTTGCTTTGGGATATTTTTCGTTTTATGCCTTTTTAATGATTTGTGGCACTTCTTTTTCTTTAAGTTTTTGTTCAAAAGAAACTAATGACAATATACGTAGAACGATAACTACAAGTGACTTATCCATTATATTTAAAATTAATACTATTCAAAGTTGTAAATCAATTTTGAAGAAATGTTGACTTTAGTACTGTATAACATTATCCGGAATGATTTATTTGAAATTAATTTTATTCTGGGATTTTATCAACCCATTGGCTTTTTTAATAGCATTATTTTTGATTATCGAAATAGTAATGAGAACCATCAAAATTGCAAATAGTAGTAGTGATGAACCGATGGTTCCAAAATTTAATCCTCCTTTTTCAAGTGGTTTTGTGAGTAAATCCCCGAAAGTTGCCCCAAATGGTCTTGTTAAAACAAAAGCCAACCAAAACAATAATATCGCAGAAACTTTAAGAAAATAGTGCGCCAAAATTATCAGAATTAATACACTACCTATTAGGAGTGCTCCACCCAGAAAACCAAGTCCTGAATTATCTGCTAGAAAGTCTCCTAAAGCTGTACCCAAAGTATTAGAAAATAAAATAGCTATCCAGTAAAATACTTCTCCACGAAATGAATTTATCTAGGTTACAGATACTGATTTTTCTGTTTTTTTCCATAGGATAAATGTAGTTACTAATAAAGTAATTAGAATTAAAGAACCAACAGCATAACCCAATCCCAAAGTACGATCCATAAAATCAGACATTGTAGTTCCTGCTGTACTTGTTGCGAGAATTACCGACCAATAGAGTAATGGGTTGTATTTTTTTGCATGCAATTGCATTTGAAGTAAAACAATAAAAACCCCCATTAACAGCAATGAACTAAGGGCATAACCAATATTTAATGTCATTGAAAATAAGTCTCCTGCAGTTTCACCTAAAGTAGTTGCACAAATTTTCATTATCCAAAATGCGGCAGTAATTTCGGGTACTTTTTTCATTTTAATTAAAATTTATAAATATAACCTAATCGAATTACCTGTGTTTCATAATAATCAGTGCTACTGTAATTAAAATCCTGACCTTGAATTTGTTTTTTGATTACCAATGTATTGAAAAGGTCGGTTGCGTTCAGGAAGAATTCTCCTTTACCATTTTGGACTGATTTTTTTATACCAAAATCTATAGAAAATCGGGAAGCAATTTTTCCTTGCGGAATAATATCAGGAGCCAAATATATAGCGGTTACTTGGGCATCTACTTTTTTGGATACATGCAAGGTATTGTTCCACTTTATATTTCCAGAGAAAATATCTTGTTTCTCTGCTGAAAAAGTATTGAGTTGTGGATATAAATTTTGAATAGTAAAAGCACTAATTCGATTGTGATACGCGTTGAAGTTGAAGTTAAATGAATACCATTTTGCAATATCTTGCGAAAGAACCATTTCAATCCCTGTATTCTGACTTTTATTTGCATTTTGGAAGATTGCATAAATTAAATTACTGTCTGGAACTGTCGAAGCAATTCGAGTTATAGTAGCATTTGCAAATCGGTGGTACGCTGCTGAATAGAAATATCCTTTTTTTAAGTTCGTTTTATAACCTAGTTCCAATAAATTAGTAAACTGCGGACGAAGGGCAGGATTCCCAACCTTTATGATTTCTGCATCATCATATTTTGGAAATATTCTAATATCAACTTCATTTGGCCTGTCTACTCTACGGTTGTAAAATAATGATATTTTATTATTGCCATCAATTTTATAAGCCAATCGCACATTTGGGAAAGGTTGGGCATAGCTGTAACCGTCGCTTTTATAGGTATTATGATCCGGATTAATATTGTATCGCAAATTTACATATTCCACACGCAAACCTACTTCTGCTTCAATTTTATTATTTTCAAAAATATAATTTCCATACACGGCCGGAATAATTTCTTTGTAAGTTGCTTGACCGCCAGCACCACTATCTATTGGAGAATTTGCTCCCGGAAAAAACTGCATATTGGTAGGAATATCCCTTTTTCTGAATTTGAAACCGGTTTCAAATCTTCCGTATTTTAAGGGTTTACTATAATCAATATTGAAGTCGGCTACTTTCTCATCTGATAACAATTTGAAAGCATCTTTTCCAGTATACTTTGGCATGATATTATCAAAAAAATATTTTTCATCCTCTCTGTGAAACGTGTAATTCAAACCAATATTTAGCAAACGTCCTGCTTGTTTAAACTTATGCTGGTATGCCGCAGTAACCATAGCGGTGGTTTTTAATTCGTCTTCCAAAAATTGCCAAAGTCGCAATCGTTGCGAATAATTTTCATTGAAAAAGGGTTGGTCTCCGTTGTCAATTATTTTTTCGGTTCCAAACAAACCCGAAACGGTAAGTGAATTTTGTTCGTTAATATTCCAATCAATTCCCGTTTTTATAGTAGTGAAATGCGTATTTCGATTTCTTTTGGATTGTTGATTAATGATAGTTCCATCAGTGTAAGTTCGCGTTACAAACTCATTTTTATTGAGCGTTTCTGTATAAAGGTAATCTCCCTGAAAAAAAGCATTAATTTTGTTTTTTCGATAATTAAGTGATAGCGTAGGATTAATTTTTGGCGTTACGGAGTATTGTGGTCGAATCGTTGGTAAATTTTCTTTTCTTTCCCACAGTGAACCCAATCCGGAGGTAATCCCCACTTTACCATTGAATCCCTCTTTTTTGTTTTTCTTGTAAATAATATTTACAATTCCAGCGTTTCCGTTGGCATCGTATTTTGCAGAAGGATTGTTAATGATTTCAATTTTTTCTATCGCAGAGGCGGGTATATTGTCTAATCCCGATTGGTTCCCAAATCCTGTTAAAGCGGTTTGTTTTCCATCAATTAATACGGTTACTTTATCGTTGCCTCGTATTTGTACTTTCCCGTCATGCACAGTAACACCAGGTAAATTTTGCATTGTTTGCAAAACAGAACCACCACTCTGGCTCATGTTATCTGCCACCGAAAAGGTTTTCTTGTCCATTTTCGAGTTGATAAGTTCTTGCTTTGAAACGACCACAACTTCACTTAAAACGGTAGCATCTTTTTCTAACTCAACGGTTCCCTCATCTAGAAATTCAGAAAGTGAACCTACGTAAATAGGTTGGGTTTTTGTTTTAAATCCTACAAGTGTACACTCTAAAAAGTAATTTCCAGGAACTACGTTCGCAAATGAAAACCTACCCTCTTCGTTGGTAACAGTTCCGGCAATCAAAATGGTACCCTTTGAGTTTTTTAAGAGTACATTTACATAAAGCAAAGTCTCTTTTGAGGTTTTATCTTTTGTGATTCCTGATAGTGTGACTGCTTTGTTTTGTCCTAATACATTTGAAATTGATAGTATTAGAAATGATAGAACTATTATTTTTATACTCATGTGTCGATTTTTACTCTTTTTTAAATTTATAATATTATCATATTTTGAAGTAAAAACGATCTTACGCAAAAATCGCCATTTCCTATTTTTGTTTCATCCCATCGCGAAATTACATTTTCTATTTCAGTATCGATTTTTTGTTTCCACATTTTTTTAGCAATAAAAAACATTTTTATCAATACTGTATTTCTATTTCTGTTGTATTTACATACATTTTCCAAAATTTATCTGCCAAGATTTTTTGGCGAATGCATATTACTTTTTGCTGGAATTGAATTATAGCTAGTCAATATGCCTACATAAATATTATCCTGTTTGAGCACTTCGTGCAATTGAAAAGTCAGATTTCTTAATGCTACTTTTCCGAGTGATAATGAGCCAACCTGAACATTGGGTTGAAGAGCAAGTCCTCCACCTGTAAATAATTCGGTACCATTTGTTTCTTTGAGTTGTTTATGTGGTGTTTTAACACAATGGAAAGCGTTTGCAACTGAAATTTTGAAATCATGAACTAAATCTTCGGTATTTTCATCAATGCTATTTTTATATTTCATTGCAGCCGCATTGTATAGTAGCACATCTACATTTCTGGGTGCAGCCGTTAATTTGATAACAGCGTTTTGTAATTGCAATGTGTCGTAAGCATCTGCAATCGCATATTGTGCTTTAATTCCTTTCGCTTTAAAGTCTGCCACTTGTTCTTTTAGTTTTTCTTCATTTCGGCTAATAAATCAGACTGAAAATTTATTTTCAGCGAATTTTTCGGCAGTTCCCAAACTTCAATTCGGACCTGAATCTACTACATTATTGATTTTTTTGTTACTGTTTTAATTTTATGATACAAATTTATATTGCTATCATAAAAAAGACGTAGCCAAAATGACTGTTGTTGTAGTCAAAAGGAATATGTCGATTTACTTTGATATTAAGTCAAAATGGATTTTTTCGCAATTACTGCTGACTAATGGATTATTTACTTTTTTAAGAAAAATTAATTTACAATTTTTACAAACTTTTCTTTAAAGAAAAAGCGTGTTTAATATTTTAATGTTACTTACATTTTGACTCTATTGTAGGGAAATACAAGTTCTGAAAGGGATAAATTAATTGTCTTTAAGACAAAATATTTATTTATGATTTTTAATTCCATATCTCATTCATTTCTGTGAGCACTATTGGTTTTCCATCAGTAACTATGATTGTATGTTCGTGCTGTGCCATAAAACCGCCCTTATTTCCTATGATCGTCCAATCATCCTTTAATGTTTCGGCATAAGTGGAAGTTGTAGAAATAAATGTCTCAATAACAACTACTGAATTTTTCTCAAACCTTGTACGATTATATTTATCTCTAAAATTAGCTATTTCGCTTGGTCCTTCGTGAAGGCTTCGTCCTATACCGTGACCAGTTAGATTTTTTATTGCTTTAAAACCTCTTTTTTTTACTTCTGTCGCAATTAAATAACCAATATCAGAGATACTAATTCCTCCTTTTATATTATGAATTGCCTTGTATAAAATTTGCTTTGAAGCCTCAATAAGTTTTTGGTGTTTGCTAATATCTGTCCCAAGAGCAACAGAACCTCTATTGTCCGACCAAAACCCGTCTAGTTCTATTGAAACGAAAATATTAATTAAATCTCCTTCAGTAAGAATTTTTTTGTCAAATGGCATGCCGTGCCAAATTCATTATTTACACTTATGCAAGTACAGCCAAGAATAACATAAGAAACATAAGGTGCAGATTTAGCTCCAAAATCATTGAGAATTTTGACACCAAAATTGTCCGACTCCACTATAGTCATTCATAGTTTTGCATTTCTTTTAAAGTATAAGCAACCATTTAACTTACCTTTTTCATTCCAATTAATTCTGATTTTTTACTTATAGACATTGATTTTTTTAATTAAAATTTATTGTTGTTTTTTCAATTATCGATTATAGTTTTTGAGGTGTATTTAATCGGAACTTCTCAAATATATTAAATAACTGAATCAGATTCAGATTGATATATTCTTTAAGATCTACTTTTTTAATTTCCATTGTGGTTGATTAATTAAACGACTTTCTATACTCCAACGGCGAAACACCACTTTTTGCCTTGAACAATTTACTAAATGATTGCGCATATTCAAAACCTAACTCGAATGCAATTTCGCTAATAGATAAATTAGTCGTTGTTAAAATATCTTTTGCTTTTTCAATTAATTTAATATGAATGTGTTGTTGGGTGTTTTGTCCTGTAACTGTTCGTAACATATCGCTTAAATAACTTGGCGAAAGATGCAATTGTTCTGCTAAATTAGTTACAGTTGGCAAGCCCATTTTTGAATTATCTTCAAAGAAACTAGATAATAAATTTTCGAATTTAGAGAGCAAATCGTTATTTGCCATTTTTCGAGTAGTAAATTGTCGGTTATAAAAACGATTGCAATAATTTAACAACAATTCGAGATTGGAAACCATTACATCTTGACTAAAAGTATCAATTCTTGATTGGTATTCTTTTTCGATATTTTGCACTAAACTTTCAATTAGTTTATCTTCTTCTTCTGAAAGATGTAAAGCTTCGTTTACTTCGTAATTAAAAAATCCGAAATTCTTAATGGTTTTGCCCAATGGATAATTCCTAATTAAATCAGGATGAAATAGTAAGGACCAGCCATCTTTATTTCTGTTATCGTCTTCATCCACAACAATAACTTGATTTGGTGCAACAAAAGACATCGTGCCTTCGTCAAAATCATAATAGTTTTTACCATATTTCATTTGACCTTGAAAACTTCTTTTGATTGAAATATTATAAAAATTTAAAAGTAATCGTTCCTTGTTTTCATCTGATATTGTTGAAACATCACTGTGATTTATTAAAGTTATCAAAGGATGCGAAGGTTTTGGTAAAGACAATAATCGATGTAATTCAGAAACTGAATTGATTGTCTTTATATTTATTGCTTCTTTTTTCATTATGTAAAGTTCTTAAAAAACAAAAAGAGAAATGATAAAATTTCTCTTTTTGTTTCAACTATTTTAAATTTCACCTTTTAAAAAATCAAGTCCAGCACTTCTGTCAGAAGTCATTATTTCGATTACGTTACCCGGATATTGAGGTGCTAATTTACTGATTTCGTCCAATTTCTTTAACTCATCGGCAGTAAAAATAATAGCGACAGCTTTCAAATTGTCTTGCAATTGATGCAGTTTAGTTGCTCTAATAATAACACTTGAAACTACTGGCTGGTGCATTAACCAAGCCAATGCCAATTGTGCAACAGAAACCTGTTTTTCTACTGCAATTGGATATAAAACATCCAAAATATTGTAAGCTCGTTCTTCGTTGAATGGTGGAAAAGGAAAATCATTCAATCTACCTTTCGCACCTTGTAAATCTCGTTTGTATTTTCCAGAAAGTAAACCGCCACTTAAAGGACTCCAGACCATTAAACCTACTTTTTGATCAGTCAATAAAGGAATTATTTCTCTTTCAATATCTCGAGTATCTAATGAATAATTGGCTTGTAACGATGCAAATCTATTTCTGTCATTGTAATCTGAATAGGCTAAGCCTTTCATTAAATGCCAAGCTGAAACATTACTTGCTCCAAAATAACGAATTTTTCCACTTTGAACTAAATCGTCTAAAACCCGAATGGTTTCTTCAATGGGCGTTAATGGATCAGAAGTGTGAATTTGATACAAATCGATATAATCTGTTTTCAATCGTTTTAAACTTCCTTCCACTTCTTGAATAATGTGTTTGCGAGAAAGTCCTAAATTATTTTGGCCTTTTCCAACAGCACCACGAACCTTTGTTGCTAAAACTAAATCTTCTCTATTTAGCGATAGATTTTTTATGGCTTGCCCAATCATTTCCTCGGATAATCCTTCAGAATAAATATTGGCTGTGTCGATAAAATTTATACCAGCTTCAGTTACGGTTCTAATTTGTTCGTCGACTTCGTTTTGGTCTAAATTTCCCATATAACCAAAAAAACCTTTTCCACCATAATTCATTGTTCCTAAACAAAGTGCTGATACTTTTAATCCTGTGTTGCCTAAAATTTTGTATTTCATTTTTATTGTTATTTGTGAAGTACAAAGGTGCGCAGTATCTAAAATTTTAAAGTTTCCAAAATGAAGTTAGTTGTATCCAAAATGAATATTTATTTTACCAAGGACTTATTTCAGTACCGTCTTTTATATCGTTGCTGAAATATTTTCCTGTTGGTGCGTTATCATCAGTTAAAGTATGTTTTACTACAAATGCTGCTGCACTTTCTACAGTTCCTCGACCAGTATGATGATTGAAATCAGTTGCGGTAAAACCCGGGTCAATAACATTCACTTTGAAGTTAGTTTCTCGTAATTCATAAGCCAAAGTGATGGTGTACATATTTAGTGCGGCTTTTGATGAGTTATAAATAGCTGCTTTTACAGCATAATATTGCCAAGTTGGATCATTATGTAATGTCAGCGAACCCAAACCAGAAGTTAAATTGGTAATTCGTGGTTGATCAGATTTTTTTAGCAAATCCATAAAAATTTGTGTTACTTGAATTAGCCCAAATACATTAATATCATATACTTCTTTAAAAATAGCGATATCTGTATCGATTGCTGATTGCGGAAACCCTCCACTAACTCCTGCGTTGTTTATCAAAATGTCCAATTTGCCTTGTTCACTTTCAATGGTGTTTTTGGCAGCTATAATGGTATCTAGATTTGTAACATCTATTTGTATGGCTTTGATGTTTTCGAATCCATTTTCGTTTAATTCTTTTACGACTGCTTCGCCTTTTTGAAAGTCACGAGTTCCTAAATAGACAAATAATCCCTTTTTTGAAAGCTGTTTTGCGGTCTCTAAACCAATGCTTCTGTTTGCTCCTGTAATTAATGCTATTTTTTTCATTTTGTTAATTTTATTTTGTTCTAATAGTTTATAGAAATTAAAGTATGTTGTTAGATAATTAACTGAACTTGTTAGAGATTAGACTAATAAATTCTTTTCTGGTTTTATCTTTTTCAAATGCTCCAGTGAAAGAAGAGGTTGTTGTTACGCTATTTTGTTTTTGAATGCCACGCATTTGCATACACATATGTTGGCATTCAATAACTACAGCTACGCCAAGTGGTTCTAAAGCCTCCTGAATACAATCTTTAATTTGGTCTGTCAATCGTTCTTGCACTTGCAGCCTTCTAGCAAAAGCCTGAATAATTCTTGGGATTATACTTAATCCAACTATTTTACCATTGGGAATATAGGCTACGTGTGCTTTTCCAAAAAATGGTAACATATGGTGTTCGCACATAGAATAGACTTCGATATTCTTCACTACAATCATTTGCTTATGATCTTCTGTAAACAATGCCGATTTCAAAATTTCTAAATGATCCAATTCATATCCGTGTGCTAAAAACTGGAATGCTTTAGCAACTCTTTCAGGCGTTTTCTCTAGACCTTCCCTGTTTGTATCTTCACCTAAATTTTCTATTATGTTTTTGAAACTTTCAGCAATTTCAATTGTTTTCTCGGTGTTGTATTGGTCAATTTTGTATAACTTATAATTTATGAATTTAAGATATTTTTAAAATAATTTATTTTTTATTTGCGATTAATCCCATCAATTTAAATTTGAATGATGTAGAATTTTTTTATAAACTCAAATTTTTAATTAAAAGAATTTCTAAAATCTAAAGGAGATAAATTTGTTTTTGCTTTAAACAATTTGCTGAATGATGGCGAATGTTCAAAACCCAATTGAAAAGCAATTTCTGAAACAGTAAAATTTGTGGTTGATAATTTCTCTTTTGCTTTTTCTATTAATTTATTGTGAATGTGCTGTTGAGTAGTTTGCCCAGTCAAAACTTTGAGCATTGAACTCAAATAATTGGGTGATACATTTAGATTTTCAGCAATTGTATTTACAGTAGGTAAACTTTTAACATTTACATCATCCATTTCAAAATAATTGTCTAATAAGTCTTCCAACCGATTTAAATATTGATGATTGCTTATTTTTCTAGTTAAAAACTGACGGTTGTAAAATCTATCAGCATATTTTAAAAACAATTCCAATTGTGCAATAATTAAATCTTGACTGAACTTATCAATATTAGATTGGTATTCTTGTTTGATATTTTGCAAAATGTTTATTAAACTTGTTTCTTCTTTTTCAGAAAGAAACAAAGCTTCATTAATGGAATAATCAAAATAGTCATATTTTTTTATTTTTTGGACCAAACTTGTTCCCCATAAAAAATCAGGATGGACAAGTAACATCCATCCTGATATTTCTAAAACTTTATTTATCTCAACTTCTATACTGAAAATTTGTCCTGGAGCAATGAAAAACAAAACGCCTTCATCGAAATCGTATTTTTGTTGACCATACTTAATTTTCCCATTAATATTTCTTTTTAATGCAATGGAATAAAAATCCATAGACCAGCTCACGGGACTATCTTCTCCCAAATACTGCATTTCTTCAAAATTGATCAAACTAATCAACGGATGTTCTGGTTGTGATAAACCCCTTTGTCGATGGTACTCGCTAATGGTTTTAAATCTATGAATTGGATTGCTTTTCATTGCTCAAAAATAAATATTTATTATGAATTATAGGCGGTTACAAAATCATTTACAAAATCTGAAAATTTTACTTTCCCTAAAACTGTTGGTTTATTCAATTTATAATCCTCTGCTAATTTACCGCTGTTCAGACTTGAAAACATTTCAACATAATTATTTGAAAGAAGTTCAGGAAAATCGCTGTCTAAAAAACCTTTGCGTGTTTCATCATCAGAAACGACAATCCACTTTAAATCAGGTTTGCCTATTTTAGCACCCAAAATACTTGCAATTTCGTTTCCTGAAAGTTCATCACTTGATACATACCTAACTTTTCGATGTGTGGATGGTATCTCAATTTCATTTACAATTGCATCAGCAATATCGATCGGGGATACCATTTCAAAACTTTTCGCACCTCCATAATTGGCAAAAATCATCCCTGAATTTTTTATCATATCGATTAGATTGAGCAAATTATAATAGAAATAAGTAGGTCGAATATGTGTTATTTCCACATCAGATAGTTCGTTAAGGATTTGTTCTACATAATGTGAACCCAAAATAATTCCTGTTCCTTTGTCTAAATGTGCACCATAACTACTTAAATTTATAACACGTTTTACTCCAGATTTTTTCAAGGCTTGCTTGTAAACAATACCTGTTTTACGATAATATTCTCTAATATCAATTTCAGCAACGTAATTGGGTGGAACCATCGTATAAACTACATCTGCGCCTTTGAAAGTTTCTGTAAGAAAGCCTTCATCATCTAATGACCCAATAGCTGCAATTGCACCCAAATCTTCAATGGTTTTTATCTTTTCAAGATTGCTACTAATTACAGTTACTTGATGTCCTTTTTGCATTAACTGCTTTGTTAACGGCTTCCCGATGTTCCCTAAAGAACCTGTTACAATAATTTTCATCTTTTTTTATGTTTAAATATTTGATGCAAATTTCAGTAACATTCCAAGTTTAAAAATAGCCAAATCAACTATTGTAGTAGTCGTTTCAAGGTTTTTTGATAATATCTTTTTTGAATAAAATTATGATCTTAAATTATTTTTTGTTCTTTATGTATTGATATCATTGAAAACTTTTCTCTCAAAATCTTCATATCTTCACTCACTTTTTTGTCCAAAACTTTTGCATAATGTTGGGTAGTTTTTAAATTGCTATTTTTCAGAATTTTATTGACAGTTTCAATGGGAACTCCATTTGTAAGCATTACTGTCGTTGCAAAAGTGTGTCAGGCAATTTCGATATCGGATATTTTGTATTTCCATTCCAAGAATTCCGTGGTGTGCTTTAAAGATGTATTTTAGCGCTCCAATGTTCCAGTTGGATATTCTTTTCCAACTAATTCTTTGATTTTGTTAATATGATCTTTAAAAATAGGTATAAGGGTTCTTTGACGTTCTTAGATACCGAGCAGTCTGTTTTTAAGTGCCTCAGAAGTTATATTGATGTTTTTATGGATAAGTTCCATTTGTACATCAATAATCTTGATTTTGAACATGTCTAGATGGGTATTTATTGAACGGGCTTCTTCAGAACTGCCTTTCATTTTGCCAGCTTTTGTGACCATTTTGAAATTTCGACAAATCTGTTTGTGCTTAATTCAATTCTTTGGCCATTGACAGTAATTCTTATGTACATCGATACTAGACCGTTTACACTAGCTTTGGCTCTATTTGCGTAAACGAGAATAGATACTTTTGTTTTCATTGCGGTAACCTTTTAGCTAAATCTAAATTTAATTCTAAAAAGACTTTAACCCAAGATGTTTGAATAGTAAACAGGGTATTAAACTTGCAGCTGTTCAACAAATGAACATGTTATCAAATATGTTCAAAAGCCTTGTGCATTGCAGCCTTAGATAAAAATTGGTTACACAAATGTTTTGAGTTTTAAGGTGCCCGAATTTACCCCCTTAGGGACACGCATTAATGAATATTTTGGATAGGTCTTAAAATGAAAAACCCTCTAAATCATACGATTTAAAGGGTTTTAGTTGGCTTTTTGAATTAACCAGCGGAGAAAGAGGGAATTGTTTCTCTTTGCTATGTGGTTGATATATAGTGTTCTATATATTTTATTTTTTCAAGTGCCCCTACATGTACCCCTTCAAATTTTTACAGTTTTTCAGCTGTGTAGATGACTGTAAATTTACAAAAAATACTTCTAAAAAAGGGCTGTTATTTATCAAAATATGAACACGTTAACTATTATTTATTGAACAGGTAAAGTTTAAAATTTGAAC
>NZ_JAYWDT010000201.1:0-3005 GCF_043779715.1 Flavobacterium sp. | reverse complement strand
AGAAAACACAAAAGAAACCTTTCAGGTAATTAATTATCTTGAAAATATTCCTACCAAAGACGAACTAAAAGAATTACTCAGAAAGTTAAACATTGCTCCAATAGATTTAGTTAGAAAAAAAGAAACTATCTGGATATCAGATTATAAAAATAAAAATCTATCTGACGACCAAATCATTCAAGCCCTAATTGATAATCCGAAACTCATAGAAAGACCCATCATTGTGAACGGTGACAAAGCCGTAATTGCAAGACCAACTGAGAGAATTAACGAGATACTTTAATTAACAATACTTTGGCAGAAAATCAATTATTTGAATATTATTTTTGTAATCGATAAATATCAAACTATGATTTCTACTAAAAAAGCCTTTGTATTTCTATTTTTAATAAGTATTTCTACACTTTTTGCACAACAAAAAACAGAAAGTAAAAAAATTACTATTACTGGTAAAATGATCGAAAAAACGACTTCTTTACCTTTAGAATACGCTACAATTACTTTCAGAAAACCAAATACTACACAAGCAGTTTCTGGTGGAATTACAAATAATAAAGGAGAATTTTCTATCGAAATAAACTCTGGAACTTACGACGTAAAATATGAGTACATTTCTTTTAAAACTATCGAACTTAAAAGTCAAATATTTAATTCTAACACAAATTTAGGTACCATTTCCCTTGAAGATGATGCTCAAAAACTAGATGCTGTCGAAATTCGTTCAGAAAAAACTACAGTCGATATCAGACTCGACAAAAAAGTATATAATGTTGGAAAAGACATCTTAGTAAGAGGCGGAACGGTGAGTGATGTTTTAGACAATGTTCCATCAGTTGCAGTAAGTGCCGAAGGAACAGTAAGTCTTCGTGGTAACGAAAATGTGAGAATATTAATAGACGGAAAACCATCGAGCGCAATTAATGTTAGTGATGCTTTGCGACTTATTCCTGCCGATGCCATAGATAAAGTAGAAGTAGTTACCAATCCATCAGCTCGTTATGATGCCGAAGGTGGTGGCGGAATTATAAATATAATTCTAAAAAAAGGAAAAAATCAAGGACTTAACGGAACATTTATCGTATCTGCTGGAGAACCTGAAAACTCAAGTGCTTCGGCAAATATTAACCTAAAAAGCGAACAATTTAATTTGTTTACAACTATAGGTTATAATAAACGTAAAAATCCTGGAAATACAAAAATAGACCAAGAAAATTTGAATCTCGACGGAAGTATAAAATCATACCTTGAAGAAAGACGTGATAGTAAAAAATTTGGACAAGGTGCTAATATAAATTTTGGTATCGAACTATTATTAGACAAAAACACTTCATGGACAAATGCATTAAGTTACCGAAATAATGAGGGCGGAAACAAAGAAAATGTATTGTATTATAATTATGACGGAAGCAAATCATTCGTAAATACAGGACAAAGATTTAACGACTTAATTTCTAATAGTGAAAATGTAGAATACACGACAAATTTTATCAAAAAATTCAAAAAAGATGGGCACAAATTAAGTATCGACGGTGCCTTTTCGCAAGAAAAAGAAAATGAATTTTCAGGTATTGAAGGTATAATTCTAGAAACCAATGCTTTTGTTTCTTCAGAAAGTACTAGAAAAGAAAACAAACAAAATAGAAATCTTATTCAAGCAGATTATGTCTTGCCAATTAAAGAAAATTCTCAAATAGAAGCCGGTTTTAGGGGCAATTATATAAACTTATTAGCTGATTATCAGGTTCAAGAAAGAGTAACTCCCACGAGTCCATTTACAAACGTAGCACAGTTTACAAACATATTAGAGTATAAAGAAAATGTAAATGCTTTGTATGCTCAATTTGGTTCAAAAATCAGTAAATTATCTTATTTATTTGGACTTCGTTTTGAGGATTCTCGAATAGAAGTAAACCAATTGACATCAAATATTTATAAAACCAAAAATTATAATAATTTCTTTCCAAGTGCTTTCCTAACTTACCAAATATCTGAAAACAGTAATCTTTCATTAAATTATAGCAAACGAATTACCAGACCAAGAGATCGTTTTATAAATCCGTTTGCTTCTTATACAAGTAACATCAACTTGTTTCAAGGAAATCCAGACATAAATCCAGCATTGAGTGATGCTTATGATATAGGTTTTTTACGAAAATGGGATAAAGTGACATTAAGCACATCAGCATATTTTAATCATACAACAAATTCGTTTCAAATAGTAAGAAAAGAACGTGGTGATCAAATAAATGGAGTTCCTGTAATCATAAACACACCATTCAACTTATCTAATGATGACAAATTAGGTTTCGAATTTACTTTAAACTACGCCTTCAAAAAATGGTGGAAAATAAACGGAAATTTCAACTTCTTTAATAATAAAACCACGGGCGATTATTCTTATATAAATAGTGCTAACAATTTAGTGGTACAAAATTTCGATTATAATGCCAACACGTGGTTTACCAGAATAACATCAAAAATAACTTTACCTTATAAAATCGAATGGCAAACAAATGCAACCTATAATGCTCCTCAAAAATACCGACAAGGAACAATAAAAGGAATTGCTGCTGCAAATGTTGCCTTTAGTAAAGATGTCTTAAAAGATATGGGAACTATCTCGTTCAACGTAAGTGATGTTTTCAATTCTAGAAAAAGAAAACAAGATTTACAGCTACCAACAGTAAATTCAAATAGCGAAATGCAATGGAGACAAAGACAGTTTACGCTATCATTTACCTACCGTTTCAACAAAAAGAAAACCGACAAAGACAATAAGCTAAAACAAAATGAAAATGGTGAAGGCGAAAATATGGGATAAAAAAGCCATGAAGTCTTAAAGTCGAAAATCATCGTGGATTCACACAGGACTTTAGACTTTATAATATAACAAAAAAGGTACACAATGTGTACCTTTTTTTATTTTGTTAAGAACCTAATTACTTAGACTCTTCCTGTTTCTTAGCTCTTTTCTCTTTATACAATTCCCATAAAGCACCGCCAAT
>NZ_JAYWDT010000200.1:0-14916 GCF_043779715.1 Flavobacterium sp. | reverse complement strand
TGACATTTCTTTTTTTAGAAAAAATGAGTTCCACATAGGCAGTATTCGTGCAGGAGAACAAAGCAGAATGTTTTCTTCGGCATTTCTTCATGCGGATTGGGGACATTTATTTTTTAATATGTTTACCTTATTCATGTTTGCGCCTGTAGTTATAGAAAATTTAGGAAACACTTCATTTTTGTTAATTTATTTAGGCAGTTTGTTAGCAGGAAGTTTACTTACATTATATTTTCATAAAAATGATTATGGTTACAGAGCCATTGGTGCTTCGGGAGCAGTTACGGGAATTTTGTATTCTGCAATTTTATTAAATCCAGATATGAGTTTGTACCTGTATTTTATACCAATCCCAATTCCTGCTTATGTATTCGGAATAGGTTATTTGTTATATTCTATTTATGGTATGAAAGCCAAGAATGATAATATTGGTCACACAGCCCATTTTGGCGGTGCAATAGGTGGTTATTTGATTACAATTTGTAAAGAACCCATAATGCTAACTGAAAACACAAATATGGTTATTTTGTTGGCCGTACCCATTATTTTGTTATTTGTTTTAGCAAAAATGGGAAAGTTATAGTTTGGCACGCCATTTGTTTACTTATGTTTAATTTAAAAATATATATTATGAAAAATTTAGTAGTAACATTAATAACATTTTTTACCGTGATGACATACGCACAAGATCAGAAAATGCCTCAAATTCCGCAAATAACAGTTTCTGGCGAAGGAAAAATAAAAGTAGTTCCAGACCAAGGAATTATTTCTCTTGGAGTTGAAAATACAGGAAAAGAAGCCGCCGAAGTAAAAAAAGCGAATGATATTATTATAGAAAAAATTCTGAAATTTATAAAAAGCAACAATATTCCTGCTACCGATTTTCAGACCACAAATGTAAGCTTGAATAAGAATTACGATTACGAAAAAAAGAAATACAATTATGTAGCCAACCAAACGGTTACAGTTACATTAAAGGATTTAACAAAATACAACGAGTTTATGATGGGAATTACCGAAACTGGCGTTACCAACATACATGGTGTCGAGTTTAAATCATCAAAAATGGAAACTTACGAAGCCGAAGCTAGAAAAAAAGCCATTTTAAATGCCAAACAAAAAGCGTTAGATTATGTTTCGGTTTTAAACCAAAAAATAGGAAAAGCGCTAATAATTTCGGACAACTCACAAACGTTTTATCCACAACCAATGTTTAAAGGAGGCGTGATGGCAATGCAAGCAGATGCATCTGCACCAAGAGAAACATTAGCTGTGGGCGAAATAGAAATAAATGCAAATGTTCAGGTTACTTTTGTATTAGATTAAAATTTAAAGTTTGCCGGATAAAAAAAGCTGAACAATTTTGTTCAGCTTTTTTTATAGTTTTTTGGAAAAAAATCAAGCGATATAGTTGTTGTAAACTACTTGTTAGGCAGAGTATTTTTATTTAAAGGCTTCAAACCAAATTCATGCAGTTTTATTCCTGAGTTTGTTAATCTAAAAATATCTTCAAATTTAGTGCCTATTCCACATGCTAACATAAATGCTTCTCCTTTTAGTATCCTGAGATATAGACAATTTAATTGATGAATTTTTATTAGAGTATTTCTCTAAAAGAATATAACTGGATGGATTTAAATTATTTAATATGAACGAAAATTTTTTGAAATTCTTGCCAAGTTAATTTTTCCCAATAAAACTAAAATTGTTTCTAATACTTCATGTTTGTATTTCTTATCTTAATTCATTCTTTTTTTGAATGTTTTAAGATTTTTGTTATCAACAGTTTGTGAGTGAAGTTACTGAAGGAAAATTATTGTTTTCTTAACGTTATGATGTGCAATTATTGACGATGAAATATTTTAAAAACACACTAAATAATTTAAAACAGGAATTTCTTTAAGTAAGTCGTTTTTAATTATTACATCCAATGCAAATTCAGTGAAATCTTCACTCAAAACTATGGTTTCGCTGAATATTTTTCTTTCAAGATTTTCGGTTAGATTATAATAATCGTTATATTTCACTCATGTTCTTTAGTATTGTACCTAAATAGCTAGTTTGTCTGATTTAACACAAAAAATAATTTACACCAAACCATTCTTAACCAAATACTCAGCGATTTGAACCGTATTTGTAGCAGCACCTTTACGTAAATTATCGGCTACAATCCACATGTTTATTGAATTGGGTTGGCTTTCGTCACGACGAATTCTTCCTACAAAAACATCATCTTTTCCTTGCGCATACATAGGCATCGGATAGGTGTAAGTGTCATTGTTATCTTGTACAATAACTCCAGGTGTGTTGTGCAAAAGCTGACGCACTTCATTCACATCAAAATCATTAGAGAATTCGATATTTACGGCTTCGCTGTGTCCGCCAACTATTGGCACACGAACTGCAGTAGCTGTAACAGCAATGGTTCTATCATCTAATATTTTTTGAGTTTCACGAACCAGTTTCATTTCTTCTTTGGTATAACCGTTTTCTTCAAAACTATCACATTGTGGAATGGCATTTCTGTGAATAGGATATTTATAAGCCATTTCACCAGAAATTCCTGCATATTCGTTTTCTAGTTGTTGTACAGCTTTTACTCCAGTTCCAGTAATAGACTGATAAGTAGAAACAATAACACGTTTGATATTATATTTTTTATGCAACGGCGCTAAAACCATAACCAATTGAATGGTAGAACAGTTTGCATTTGGAATAATTTTATCTTCTTTTGTTAATATAGATGCGTTTATTTCTGGCACAACCAGCTTTTTAGTTGGATCCATTCTCCAAGCCGATGAATTATCGATTACAGTTGTACCAGCTGCGGCAAATTTTGGTGCCCATTCTAAAGAAGTTTCTCCACCAGCAGAAAATAAAGCAATATCGGCTTTCATATCAACAGCTGTTTGCATTCCTACGACTTTATATTTTGTTCCTTTAAATTCTATTTCCTTTCCTACAGATCGCTCTGAAGCAACGGGAATCAATTCGGTTACAGGAAAATTTCTTTCGGATAAAACTTGAAGCATTACCTCGCCAACCATTCCGGTTGCACCAACAACTGCGATTCTCATATTTTATTTATTAAATTCGTAGTGCAAAAGTAATTAATTATTAAATTCAAAAACAAATATCCTTTACAATAACATTAAAAAGAATTAAACTTACATTTACGAAATAATAACATTACAAATAATTTAATAAAAGTCGAGATTTTATACTTTTGCACCACACAACTAAAACCAATAAAAAATGAAGAAAATTTATTTTGCAATGTTATGCATAGGAATACAAACCATAATGATGTCACAAACTACGCTTGTAAATACTGGTTCATCATGGAAGTATTTAGATAATGGCTCTAATCAAGGAGCGGCTTGGAGAGCAACAACAATAGATGAAACGGGTTGGTTACAAGGTAATGCTCAATTAGGTTATGGTGATGGAGATGAAGCAACCGTAGTTGGTTATGGAGCGAGTTCTACAAATAAATATATTACAACATACTTCAGAAAAACGTTCACTATTGCTGATGCGAGTTTATTTCTTAACTATACTTTGAAAGTAAAAAGAGATGATGGTGTTGCCGTTTATGTAAATGGTAATGAAGTTTATAGAGATAATTTAGCTGCTGGAGCATCAAATACAACTTTAGCTACTCTTGCCAGTGATGATGGGGGGACTTTTCAGACTACAACACTACCAATTAGCACATTTATAACTGGAAGTAATACTATTGCGGTAGAAATTCATCAAAATGCGGCCAACAGTTCAGATATTAGTTTTGACTTGGAACTTCTTGGAAATATTACAGCTCCAGTTTCTACAACACAAAAACATATTCGTTGGGGAACTACAAAAAATCCTTTAGAAGGATTAACTATTTCATGGACAAATTCTACAGCAGCTACAATCGATCAAATAAAATGGGGATACACAACTGCTTATGAGCAAGGAATAACAAATATTGCTTCTAGAGCAGGTTATGCAGCGGCAACAAATAAATTTTTTAGTTTTATATTTCCTGGAATATTATCATCAAACGCAACAATATATTATTCGTTATATGATTCTGTATCTAGCACATGGACAGCTCAAAAAACATATGTAACATCACCTCCTTTAAATGCCAATACTTTTTCTTTTGCAGCTGTGGGAGATAGCCGAACAAATGTAGGAGTTTGGAATACAGTTTCTACTTTAATGAATGCAAAAAATCCAGCATTTGTGGTTTTTAATGGTGATATTGTTGATACTGGAAGTTCAGCTTCACAATGGGATGCTTGGTTCGATAATGGGACTAATTTAATCAACAATAAATTAATATTGCACGCACAAGGAAACCATGATGTAGCTTCTGCATCTTATTATCAGAATATTTTTGACTTACCAAAAAACAATGTACCTACAACTGAATTGTATTATTCAGTAGATTATGGAGAAGCTATTTTTATCTGTTTGAACTCTGAAACTCCAGCAGATGCAGCTCAAAGAACATGGCTTACCAATACTTTGACAGCAAATGCAAGTAAAAAATGGAAAATCATTTCGTTTCACAAACCTTTTTATACTGTAGGACCACACGCTGGTGAAATGAATAGCTATTGGAATACGTGGTTTAAAGATTTTGATGATTATGGGGTAGATTTAATTTTAACTGGTCATGATCATTTATATGAAAGATTTAAACCAATTAATAGAAATGTGAGCACAACTGTTCCTGTAGCAAATTATGGTAGTTTAGCAGGTGAAGGTAGATGTCAGGTGGTTTGTGGTGGTGCTGGAGCTCCTTTATATTCAGCAGGGACTTCTTCATTATTACAAACGTTCAAATCAGATTATCATTATGTAATGTTTGATGTTACAAATACAACGCTGTGTGGTACTGTTTATGATGATTCTAATATTGTTATCGATAATTTTTGCATCAACAAACCTTATTTATCTACGGATACTCCAAAAGGAATTTTTTATCCAATAAAGTTGTATCCAAATCCCGTAAAAGATGTATTCAAAGTAGAATACTCTTCTCCTAACACAGGTGATGTGAAAATAAATATATACGATATAAAAGGGAAGCTTGTAGCAACAGAAAAAGCAACCAAATCATCAACTGAATTTACATACAGCTATAATGCTTCATCATTAAATGCAGGAGTATATGCTTTTGAAATCCAAATGGAAAATCAAAAAGACACTTCAATAATGATTCGTGAGTAATTATAAAATGAATAACATATTAGAAAAATGCATTAGAGTTGGTGTTTTTGGTACCTTCTTAGGTCATGGAATAGTGGCATTGGGAATCAATCAAAAATGGATTCCTTTAATTACCTGCTATGGATTTTCAAGAGATGAAGCCATCGCAATAATGCCGTATATTGGAATCGCAGATATTATCATCGCTTTTATAATTTTGGTTTACCCTATTCGTGTAGTAGTGGCATGGGCTATTTTATGGGCATTTATGACTGCCTTGAGTAGACCAATATCTGGTGACGAATTTGTAGAATTTGTGGAAAGGTCAGCAAACTGGTGTTTACCATTAGTTTTATTTTTAACGTTAGGTATTCCTAAAAATTATATTGGCTGGTTGAAAGTCAGAGAATAAAAAAAGGAGGATTTTAAAATCCTCCTTTTTTTATTTATATATTTTGTAGCAATTTATTTTTTCAATAAATCTCTAATTTGTGTAAGCAATTCTTCTTGAGTTGGACCAGTTGGTGCTGTTGCTGCTTCTTTATTTTTAGCGGTATTCATTCCTTTAATAATTAGAAATAAAACAAAAGCAATAATAATAAAATTAATTACTGCGGATATAAACATACCATATTTTACACCACCAAAAATGGTTAATTCTTCTATTTTAGATAAATTGGCTGCTGACAAAGCTGGTTTTAACAATAATGGAGTAATAACATCCTCTATTAGTGAACTTACGATTTTTCCAAAAGCACCACCAATAACTACACCTACTGCTAAGTCAACGACATTACCTTTCATTGCGAAAGCTTTAAACTCGGATAATATTCCCATAATTTACTTGTTTTAGGTTAATTAGAAAGCCAATTTAATATTTTATTCAAATAATAGCCAAATATTTTCTAATTATTCTCTATAAAAAACCCGTTTTACTCTTCCAGAAATACTTGTCAATATTTCGTAGGGAATGGTATTTATAGCTTTTGCAATTGTTGTAACCGATGGATTTTTACCAAAAATTATCACTTCATTTCCTTCGAAACAATTAATTTCGGTTACATCGATCATGAGCATATCCATGCAAATACTTCCTATGATTGGAGCTTTTTGTTCATTAATTATAACATAACCAACGCCATTTCCCCAAGCACGAGAAATCCCGTCGGCATATCCTATAGGAATTGTAGCTATTTTTGTTGGTTTTTTAGCCATAAATCGGCGATTATATCCTACACTTTCTCCAATATCTAAGGTTCGTATTTGTGAAATTATCGATTTTAGTGTACCTACATTTTCAAGTTCTTTTGTTTCATTTATATCGTTAGAAACTCCGTATAAGCCAATTCCCAATCGTACCATATCGAATTGCGCTTGCGGATAATTGCTTATTGCCGAAGTGTTTGAGATATGACGTATAGGATTTATTTTGAGTTCTGTTACGACTTTGTTAGAAATTGCATCAAAATCTAAAATTTGTTTTTTAGTAAAAATATCGTGTGTTAAATCATCGCTGGCAGCTAAATGGGACAAAATGCTTTTTACTTGAACCGAATCATGTTTTTGCAAAATAGATATGAGTTCAGGAACAATCTCATCATCAAAACCCAAACGATTCATTCCCGTATTTATCTTAATATGTATAGGATAATAGGTAAGTTCTTTTTGTTCCGTAATTTTTATAAATGCTTTTAGACCTCGAATGCTATATATTTCTGGTTCTAAATTGTATTGAATTATCGACGGAAAGCTTGTCATTTCTGGATTAAGAACCATAATAGGCAATTCGATTCCTGCTTGACGGAGTTCGATTCCTTCGTCAGCGAAAGCAACACCAAGATAATCAACTTTATGATGGGCGAGGAGTTTTGCAATTTCAAATCCGCCACTTCCATAACCAAAAGCCTTTACCATAACCATAATTTTGGTTTTCGGATTCAGTTTAGATTTGTAGTAGTTTAAATTGTGACTTATAGCGTTTAAGTTAATTTCTAAAACCGTTTCGTGTGTTTTTTCCTCGAGTAAGGTTACGATTTTTTCGAACTCAAAATGACGAGAACCTTTTATTAAAATGGTTTCGTTTACAAAATCTAAATTCTCAAAATCGGTAATAAAATCATCAGTTGAAACATAAGAAATCGCATTGAAAAACTTATTTTTATATTTAGAAATGATATCGCCAATACAAATTACGCGATTTATTTTATTTGAAATAATAAGCTGAGAAACACGAGCGTATAAATTTTCATCTTCTAATCCTGACTGATATATATCAGATAAAATTAGTATTTTCCTTAAGTGTTGTTTTTGATTTTCAAGAAAATCTAAAGCAATTTTTAATGATTGAAAATCAGCACTATAACTATCATCAATTAAAGTACAATTATTAATTCCGTTTTTTACTTTCAATCGCATTTCGACTGGAAACAATTGACTTACTCGATGCTCGATTGTGTCTAAATCATACTTTAAATACAACATAGTCAAGATGCAATGCATGCTGTTTTCTAGCGAAGCTTCATCTGTAAATGGAATTTTTATTTTAAAACATTTATCTTCATTTGTAATATTCAAAATCGAATAATCATCGAAGGTTTTCTTCTGAAAAAAAACATCGGCAGACTTGTCACTTGTGCTCCAAGTAAAAGTTTTTATTTCCGTTTTTATAAAAGCTTCGATGGTTTTATTTTTATTGAGAATTAAAACTTCAGCGTTAGTAAATAGTTTTAGTTTTTCTTTTATTTTCTCAGAAATATCGGTAAAACCTTCGTCATGAGCAGTTCCTATATTGGTTAAAATCCCAATGCTGGGCTGAATTATCTTTTGAAGATTTTCCATTTCTCCTTTGGTAGAAATACCAGCTTCAAAAATTCCTAAATTATGATTTTCATTAATTCCAATCACTGATAGCGGAACGCCAACTTGCGAATTGTAACTTTTTGGGCTTCGAATCACATTATAATCAGGACTTAATAAGAAATTAAGCCACTCTTTTACAATAGTTTTTCCGTTACTTCCTGTAATTCCTATGATTGGAAAATGAAATAAATTGCGGTAATAACTGGCAAATTTTTGTAAAGCAACAAGTGTGTTTTCGACAACTATAAAATTTGCTTTATCATTTAATCTTTTAGGAATATAGGTAACTACAAAGTTCTTTACGCCTTTAGAAATTAAATCTCCAATATAAATATGAGCATCATTGTTAGGGCCAACTATCGCAAAAAATAAAGTATTCTCGTTGTTTTGTAAAGAACGACTGTCTATAGAAATATTATTGATATGTATATCAGTCTCAATGCCTTGAAAATTTGCATTTAGAATTGGAATTATATTGTTTAAGGATATAGTCAATTGGTCTAATTATTTTTCTTTTGATAAATGTTCAGCATCTTTTACAATCATATTTTCACGCATCGCATTATAATATGCTGCGCGACTTAATGGTTCATACTCTTCGGTTTCGCCAAGCATAACAAGTTTGTCATTGTCGGTTTTCCGAAAACTATAATTGGCAAGATTTCCTGTGCGAGTACACACAGCATGTACTTTTGTAACATATTCTGCAGTTGCCATAAGCGCTGGCATTGGGCCAAAAGGGTTTCCTTTAAAATCCATATCCAATCCAGCTACAATAACTCTAATTCCAGAATTTGCTAAATCATTACAAATTTTGACAATCTCATCATCAAAAAACTGAGCTTCATCAATTCCTACAACATCGCAACCTTGTGCCAAAATCGCAATATTTGCGGCAGCAGGAACAGGAGTAGAGCGAATTTCATTTTTGTTGTGTGAAACCACCATTTCTTCATCATATCGAGTATCGATAGATGGTTTAAAAATTTCGACTTTTTGTTTGGCAAATTGTGCTCTTTTTAGTCTACGAATTAGCTCTTCGGTTTTACCCGAAAACATCGATCCGCAAATAACTTCAATCCAACCAAACTGCTCTTTATGATTTACTGTATTTTCGAGAAACATTTTTTATTTTTATGACGATAAAAATGAATAGTTTTTATTACTTTGTAACAGAACAAATTTATTAAAAAAGAAAAGCTTTATTGAGTATAATAGTAAAAGTTATGAAATAATTATTAAAATAACTTTTGTAAGAATAAATTTAGTACCAATAATTATTACATGTTCCAAAATATAAAAATATAGAATACACATGAAAAAAAAGTTAGAAGCTGAATTAATTAGCATTGCGCACCGAATTTTACAACTAAAACATAAAGAAGATGTTCGTGAATTGCACCATGAAGCTCAAAAATTATACGAAAAACTGTCTGTTTTATTATTTGTAGAAGAACATTTTAGCGAAACAAAACCTACAATTGGTTTACATGATATAGAAGTTATAGTTGAAAAAGCGTTTGATTTTGATGAAAAAATTCCAACCGCAAAAACTAAAGGTGAAGAAATTATTATTCATGATATAAATGAAGAAATTCCTCCTGTAAAGACAGTTGTCGAAGAAGTAAAAGTGGCTACTGAAGAGCCAAAAGCAATTATTGAAGAACCAAAAATAATTGTTGAAGAACGAAAAGTAGCAATTGAAATGCCAATTATTGAAATTCCTAAGCTAGAAAAAAAGCAAGTTTCGATAGATGATTTTTTAAGTAATATGCAACCAGAACCAATTTTTGAAAGAGTTTCTAATGTTAAAAAAACAGAGGAATTTGTAATTCCAGTTGAAATATCAAAAATTATAGAAGATAAAATTGAAGAAAAAGTTGTTCCAGAAGTAAAAATTGAAACCGAAATATTTTTTGATAAAGCAGATATCAAACCTGCTATAAATCTTAATGACAAACTTAATAAAAGTGTCAATATTGGTTTGAATGACAAATTGGCTTTCGAAAAACAATTATTTGATGGAAGTGTCGAAGATTTTAACCGTGTAGTTTCACAAATATCAACTTTCGATTCGCTAGAAGATGCTAAGAATTTTATTGATGAAATGGTAAAACCAGATTACAATGACTGGAAAGGAAAGGAAGAATTTGCAGACCGTTTTATGGAATTTGTATCTAGTAAATTCGTGTAAATGGGAAAATTATATCTTGTTCCAACGCCGATAGGTAATCTTGAAGACATGACTTTTCGTGCTATCCGCGTGCTTAAAGAAGTCGATTTGATTCTTGCCGAAGATACGCGCACCAGTGGAAAACTCTTGAAGCATTTTGAGATTTCGACACACATGCACAGTCATCACATGCACAACGAACATAAAACCATCGAAAATATTATAAAGCGCATACAAACTGGCGAAAATATTGCTCTAATTTCCGATGCAGGAACGCCCGCAATTTCAGATCCAGGATTTTTGCTCACTCGAGCTTGTGTCGAAAATAATATAGAAGTAGATTGTTTGCCAGGAGCAACAGCATTTGTACCAGCTTTAGTAAATAGTGGTTTTCCTAATGATAAGTTTATTTTTGAAGGTTTTTTACCCGAAAAAAAAGGTCGTCAAACACGTTATTTGGCTCTAGCGGAAGAAACTAGAACCATGATTTTGTATGTTTCTCCACACAAATTAGTAAAAACATTAGGCGAATTTGTACAGTATTTTGGTTCAGAAAGACCTGTTTCTGTTTCTAGGGAAATATCTAAACTACACGAAGAAACAATTAGAGGAACTGCTGAAGAAGTCTTGAAACATTTTGAAATTAAACCACCAAAAGGAGAAATTGTAGTTATTGTAGGCGGAAAAATTTCTGTAAAAGAGAAAAAAGAAGGCAAATTTGATAATGAGGATTAGTTTATGGAATTAAAAGATTTTATAGAAAAATTAAATCAGTCAGCTGAGAATGTAACTTTTGAAGAAACTATAGTAGTAATTGAACAAAATTATATTTTTACTCCAACAGCTTTTCAAAATGGTTCTCAATATAATAATGTAGTTGAGAATTCAGGTTCTTGTAAATTATTTGCTTTTGGATTATTACAAAAATTATCAGTAACTAAAATGCTTTCTTGTTTTGGTTCTTATTATTTTGAAGAAGTTTTAGGAAATCCAGAGAGTACAAATCATCAAAACATTCGTAATTTTATGAAAACGGGTTGGAATGAAATAAGATTTGAAGGAGTTCCTTTGGTTTTAAAATAATAATTTATTTCACTTCCAAATCTACAAATGAGAAAGTATTCCCACTAAACAAACCTTTGTCAGATAATTTTAAATCTGGAATTACTAGAAGTGCCATAAACGAAAGTGTCATAAATGGAGCTTTTAGATTACTACCTAAATCTTTTGCCATCGCATCAATTTCTTGGTACAATTTTCCAGTTTCCCAACCATCTTTATCGCTCATAATTCCTGCAACGGGTAAGGCTAATGATTTGTTTTGAGAGCCATTTACGGCACAAATTCCACCAGTGTTTTTGATGATTAAATTGACAGCATTACAAATCTCTTCATCCGATGTTCCAACCACCACAATATTATGGCAATCGTGTGCAACGGAACTTGCAATAGCACCTTTTTTTAAACCAAAATTCTTGATAAAAGCAATTGCTGGAGTTGTATTTTGATAACGATTAACAACGGCCATTTTTAGAATATCATTATCAATATCTGAAACAAGTTTTCCATTTTCTATGAGTGAATTGTGATGAATTTCATTTGTGATTAATTGTCCTTCCAAGGCTTCAATTACTCTAATTTTTGATGCTGAACTCCGAATTTGAAAATCACTAACCTCCTTTTCGGTAATATTAAAATTATTTGGTGTTTCAAAATCAACATGTTTTACGAATGATTGTCCATTTTCTGCAACTAATTTGCCATTTATATACGTTTTATTGACTTTAAAATTCATTAAATCTTCAACAATAATAAAATCGGCAGCATCATTTTCTTTCAACAAACCAACATTCATTTTGTAATGATTCACTGGATTTACACAAGCCACTTGCAAGATTTTGAAAACATCAATTCCTTTTGCAACAGCACGAGCACAAAGCAAATTAATATGTCCTAAAATCAAATCGTCAGGGTGTTTGTCATCAGAACAAAACATCATATTTTCGTAATTTTCTGGAAGTAAATCTATCAATGCTTCAAAGTTTTTTGCAGCACTTCCTTCACGAATAATAACTTTCATACCAAGTGATAATTTCTCTTGTGCTTCATCGTAAGTAAAACATTCGTGATCGGTTGTAATTCCTGCCGAAATATATTTTTTGATAGGTTCTCCACGCAGTCCAGGCGCATGACCATCAACAGGTTTGTCAAAATGTTTTGCCCAAGCAATTTTCTTTAAAACTTCTTCATCATCAAACAAAACACCAGGATAATTCATCATTTCCGACAAATAATAAATATCTGGAGAAGCCATTAATTCTTTTATTTCTTCAGAATCGATAATCGCACCAGCAGTTTCAAAAGCAGTTGCAGGAACACAAGATGGCGCACCAAAATGAAATTTCAATGGTACTTTTTTCCCGTTTTCAATCATATAATAAACGCCTTCTTTTCCTAACACATTGGCAATTTCGTGCGGATCAGAAATGGTAGCAACCGTTCCGTGAAGGACAGCAAGTTTTGCAAATTCAGAAGGTACAAGCATCGAACTTTCAATATGAATATGTGCGTCAATAAATCCTGGAAGAATATAGTTTTTTACCTCATGATTTTTCTCAATTATAGAAATAATTTTCCCGTTTTCGACAGTAATTTCACCTGAATAAATTCGTTTTCTCTCTATATCTACAATTTGTCCTTGAATCTGCATTTTGTTTATTTTAAAAAAGTAATAAAAGCCAAAAGTAACACCATTTTTTATTTTTGCAGTGTTTTTATTAATTGTAATCAGTTATTTGTTGTTATTTTGTACCGATAATTGTTAATAAAAATGTTGTGTTGCTAAATAAATTTAATCCTAGTTCTAAATCTTTCAAAAATACTTTTTGTGTTTTTAATGAAGCTGAAATTAAAACTGTCGAATCTCTAATTCCGAATTACAAGAGTGAATCTGGGAGTCAATATTTTTATACCGAAGCAGGAATGTATCGCCTTTCTAATCACTGGGGAAGACTAGCAAATAGCAAGTGGCGACTGGTTGCTTTCGAGCCAGAATCGGGATCTAAAACTAAATTGGGTTTTGCAAAATGGGACGGTTTTTATCTAGACAATAACTTCGAGAAGTTATATTATTTAGAAGCTAATTTCAATAACAAAACGATAAATTACCAACACAAGAATAACCCTGATTTTGATAATAACCCAGTTTTAAGAAACACATTAGAAACGGCAAAAAGAATAAAACAAGCCAGAAATATATTAACATTGACTAGTTGGGCAAAATATTTTAGTAATCAAAATATTGATGAATTAAGAGAGAAAATCATCAATGAATTAATTTATACCAATAAGAATTTAGAAGAAATAAAACGCAATTATCATGAGTAGAAACACCGAAAAGAATATCAAAAAACACAATGATAAGCTTCATAAAGCTCAGGATAAAGTCAAAAAAGCAAAAGTAGATCGTGCAGCACAACTAAAAGCTATTGTGAAAAAATTTAATAAATCAAAAGACTAATGATTCTTTTTAACTAAATATTAATAAACGTTTCGTAAATCTAAAAAATAATTTGTATTACATTTAGATTATGAATAAGGAACACAAAAAAGGATTTTTTTTCAAGCAATATGAAGCTCCATTTCAATCTCCGTTCGATAAACTTTTTTCTATTTTCAAAGAGTTAATTACACACACTTCAGGAGATTTTGACGAGGCCATAAGTTGGTTGCGAGAGCTTGATGTCGAATATAAATTGACAACTGCAGAATATACAATCGATGATTTTATTGAAGATTTAAAGAAAAAAGGATATATTCGAGAAGAGCTTAAAGAAGATGGAACAACAGGAACTGGAATTACTGCTAAAACAGAAAGAGCTATTCGTCAAAGTGCTTTAGATCAAATTTTTGGAAACATCAAGAAGTCAGGAACTGGAAATCATAAAACAAAACAAACAGGAAGTGGTGATGAGCATACTGGAGAGTTAAGAGAGTTTCAGTTTGGAGATGGTTTAGAACGAATTTCTTTGACAGAAAGCCTGAAAAATGCACAAATAAATAATGGTGTTGATGATTTTATGCTTACCGAACAAGATTTGGTTGTAGAAGAAACGCAATTTAAAGCTCAGATGAGTACTGTTTTAATGATTGATATTTCTCATAGCATGATACTTTATGGAGAAGATCGTATCACACCAGCAAAGAAAGTTGCGATGGCACTTGCCGAATTAATTACAACTAGATATCCTAAAGACACACTTGATATTTTAGTTTTTGGTAATGATGCTTGGACGATTCCAATTCGGGACTTACCATATTTAAAAGTAGGACCATATCATACTAATACAGTGGCAGGATTACAGTTAGCGATGGATTTGTTGAGACGAAAAAGAAATACCAATAAGCAAATTTTTATGATTACTGATGGAAAACCAAGCTGTGTTCGCGAAAAAAATGGCGAGTATTATATGAACAGTAATGGACTTGACGAATATATTGTAGACAAATGTTATAATCAGGCACAACAAGCACGAAAATTACATATTCCAATTACAACTTTTATGATTGCAAATGATCCATATTTACAAAAATTTGTCAATCGATTTACAGAAGCCAACCAAGGCAAAGCATTTTATACTGGACTAAAAGGTTTAGGTGAAATGATTTTTGAAGATTACGAAACA
>NZ_JAYWDT010000199.1:0-6602 GCF_043779715.1 Flavobacterium sp. | reverse complement strand
TGGTGGTTTTATATTTCAAAAGGTTTTTTCAAACTTTAGATTTCTATTTTAAATTATTAGTTGCTTTTATTCCAGCGGTAGTTTTAGGATTACTCTTCAGCAAAAAAATTGATGCTTTATTAGAAAGTCCTGTTACAGTTGCTGTTTCTCTTCTAATTGGCGGAATTATTCTATTAAAAGTTGACGATTGGTTTAACAATTCATCTGAAACAGAAATTACTTATCTAAAAGCTTTTAAAATCGGATTGTTTCAGTGCATTGCTATGATTCCTGGTGTTTCTAGAAGTGGTGCTAGTATTGTAGGTGGAATGTCTCAAAAATTAGCAAGAACATCGGCAGCGGAATTTTCGTTTTTTCTTGCAGTTCCAACGATGCTTGGTGCAACACTTAAAAAATGTTACGATTATTATAAAGACGGTTTTGTATTGACTCACGACCAAATAAACATCCTAATCATTGGAAATATAGTTGCCTTTATTGTAGCACTTTTAGCTATTAAAACGTTTATTGGTTTTTTAAGTAAAAATGGTTTCAAAGTTTTTGGTTATTACCGAATCATAGCTGGAATTGCATTGCTACTTATACACTTTTTTATTCATCCGCTTACCATCATTTAATGACTCCAGAAGATTATCTAAACGGTCAAGTTTTACTCATAGACAAACCATTGAAATGGAGTTCTTTTCAAGCGGTAAATAAGCTAAAATATTCGCTTATAAATAAATTGGGGTTGCCAAAAAAATTTAAAATTGGTCATGCAGGAACACTAGATCCATTAGCGACTGGTTTGTTGATAGTTTGTACAGGAAAATTTACCAAAAGCATTTCCGAAATACAAGGTCAAGCCAAAGAATATACTGGAACTTTCTGTATTGGTGCTACGACGCCATCGTATGATTTGGAAACCGAGATTGATGCTACTTTCCCTACTGAACACATCACCGAAGCATTAATTCACGAAACGGTAATGCAATTTTTAGGCGAAATAGACCAAAAACCACCTGTTTTTTCGGCTATTAAAAAAGATGGCGTGCGATTATATGAACATGCTCGTGCAGGTGTTGAAGTAGAAATTGCTTCACGAAAAACCTTTATTCACGAATTCGAAATTACTCGAATTGCTTTACCTGAAATCGATTTTAGAGTCGTTTGTAGCAAAGGAACTTATATTCGTTCGTTAGCTTATGATTTTGGATTGGCTTTACAATCCGGCGGACATCTTACGGTTTTGCGAAGAACAAAAATTGGTGATTATGATGTGAAAAATGCCATTGATGTTACTTTGTTTGATGAGTCAATTGCTCCAAATGATGCATCAAAGTAGTTAATTCATTCTGAGTGCTCAATCCTTTGTCGTGCAAATACCACAATTGTAATTCTGTTTTTGCAGTTTCATCAACCACACCATATTGTTGTTTGTAACTGCGTATCAGTTTTGTTGCGCCTTCTGGTCTTGGGCCCCAAGTTCCCTTCATTTCGAGTGTTTGTTTTTCTAAAATGATAAGTTTCGGAATCGATTTGCTTCCGTGGGTAAGAAACATATCCATAAGCGGTTTATTTTCGTCTCTAAATAGCAATTTTAACTCAACGTTTTTAGACGTATTTGCCATTTTATTAAAAATTGGAACTAGCTGCGCCGCATCACCACACCAACCTTCGGCAAGAACCAACCAATAATATTCGTGCATAAGCGTGTTTAATTCTTGCGTGGTTTCAATACCAACATGAACTGTTTTGTCCAACCGATTCATTCTGGTTTCGTTCAGTTTGCTATAATGTAGCAAATCGTCCGATTGCTCGTCTCCTGAAGACTTATCTTGTTGAATTAGATCTGAAATAATATTCCGATATTCCGAATAAGTAATTGCATTTAAAAAACTTTGGGCTATAACTGTCTTCATAATAATTTAAATTGCTGTAGTAAATTTACAAATAATTTTAAAACAAATTCTTACATTTGAAAAAACTATTTTATGAGAAATCGTTGTGCTTGGTGCTTGTCTAGTGATTTATATAAAGAATATCACGATAACGAATGGGGGAAACCTGTTTACGATGATGCTACGCTATTTGAATTTTTAATACTAGAAACGTTTCAAGCGGGCTTAAGTTGGATTACTATTTTGAATAAAAGAGAAAATTTTCGATTGGCGTTTGATGATTTCGATTATAAAAAAATAGCCCGTTATTCCGAAGCAAAACAAGAAGAATTGTTGCAAAATGCAGGGATTATTAGAAACAAACTCAAAGTAAAATCGGCAGTGACAAATGCGATTGCTTTTATGGAAATTCAAAAGGAATTTGGCAGTTTCAGCAAATATATCTGGGGTTTTGTAGACGGTAAACCAATTGATAACAAACCAAAAACACTAAAAGATGTTCATGCAACCTCAGCCATATCGGACGCTTTGAGTAAAGATTTGAAAAAAAGAGGATTCAAATTCGTGGGCTCGACCGTAATGTATGCGCACATGCAAGCAACTGGAATGATAAATGACCATGTAGAAGATTGTTGGACGAGAAGTTAGATTGCTGTTTTCAAAATCCTCAAAAAATCTTCTCTCGAAATTTCTCGACATCCCAAACTATCTAAATGATCATTGTAAATCTGACAATCTAGTAAGTTATACTGATTTATTTTCAGATAATTTACCAATGAAATAAACGCCATTTTCGAAGCATTACTTACTCTGGAAAACATACTTTCTCCACAAAAAACAGGAAACATATCTACGCCATACAATCCTCCAACTAATGTGTCGTTTTGCCAAACCTCAACCGACATCGCTTTGCCTAATTCATGTAGTTTGCAATAGGATTCAATCATTTCATCGGTAATCCAAGTGCCGTATTGTCCTTCTCTTTTTATTTCTTGACAATGCTGAATAACTTCACGAAAAGCTTTATTGAAGGTTACTTGAAAAATGTTTTTATTAATAATATTTCGCATGCTGTGAGAAACTATCAATTCCTCTAGAAACAAAACCATTCTTTGCTTTGGAGACCACCACATAATTGGATCACCATCTTCAAACCAAGGAAAAATTCCGTTTTCGTAAGCTAATAATAACCTTTCGGTAGATAAATCGCCACCAATAGCCAAAAGACCATCAGGCGTGGATTCATTTGTGTTTGGAAAAGATAATTCTTGGGTTAAAAAATGCATAATTAATAATAATTTCAAAAATCAATGGCAATATAGATCCCCGCCTGCGCGTTAAAGACAAACCAGACGCACTGACTTTACCACGCAGGCGGGAATCCAAAATAATTATAAAAAAAAGTCAGAAATAAATATTACTTCTGACTTTTATTATCGTTCTTCTTTTCTCTAAAATTAGAAAGGTAAATCGTCGTGCTCTTCTTCTTTAAAGCTTGCTGCCGGCTCAAATGTTTCGGCAGTTGGCATTGGTGGTGATTGTGTATTTGGTGCTTGTGCAGCTGCCAAACGTTCTATTCTCCAACCTTTGATGCTATTGAAATATTTAGTTTCTCCTTGAGGATTTACCCATTCTCTACCACCTAAATTGATAGATACTTTTACGTCTTCTCCAACATTATAGCTATTTAATAAATCAGCTTTGTCTTGAACAAATTCTATCATTATCGATTGTGGATATTGCTCGTCTGTGGTTACAACCAATTCTCTTTTTTTAAATGAGGCACTAATTTGTTGTTCTGCCCCAACCACTTTAATTTTTCCTGTAACTTCCATAACTTATCGTTTTGCTAATAATACTTTCCATGCCGAAAGTACGTCTTGATTATTCAAATATTCTTTTGCTTTAAAATGCACTTTTTGTTCGTCATCTGAACTTAAAACACCTTTTACAGCAAAATTTTCGTTTACAAATATAGTAATTTCTTCTTCAGTAGGCAAAGCTTCAACATTTCCTAACATACCTAAATCATTTCCATCAAAAACGGAACTTTCTTTAATGAAATTTGGAATACGATCTACTCCAATTCCTAGTGTTACCAATGGTTTTGGCACTTCAAATAAACCTTGATTAGAACGAGAATACCAGTTACCGCCCAATCTCGAAACTAAATCGATTTTATATTGGTCGATAGCCCCTTTTTCGTCCAAAATTTCTTCATTAATGTGAATACGAACTACTTCACAAATAATTAAATTTCCTGCGCCACCTTCTTGACCTAATTCGATAATTTCGTTCACTTTACATTCAAACTGAACAGGCGATTCTGCCACACGAAAAGGTTTTACAACATCGGAAGCAACAGGTGTTAAACCCGCTTTTAGAAATTCGTTAATTCCTTCAGCATATTCTGTACTTGATAAAGACGTTTGTTGTACAATATCATAATTCACCACATTTATAACTACTTCGCGAGTTGCTTTTGCATTCTCTAAAGTGTGTTTTGTAGTATTATCACGAACTCTTCTTGCTGGTGAAAAAATAAGAATTGGTGGATTTGCACTAAAAACATTAAAAAAACTAAATGGTGATAAATTTGGATTTCCATCAGCATCTATTGTGCTTGCAAACGCAATAGGTCTTGGGCTTACTGCTCCTTGCAAATAACCTTGTAGTTGCGCTGTCGTAATGTCTTTTGGAGAAATGCTGAGCATAATTGTTATATTTTCAACAAAAATAAGAAAAGGTTTTCATTTGAAAACTAATTGTATTAATGATTAACGTCTTTTTTTATATATTTATACACTCAAGAAAAAATATGCAGTTTTCGAATCAAAATAATACAACCCGTTGGGTTTTAATTCTTTCATCGTTCCTAATCACAGTGTTGATTCTGTGGAATACTTATACTTTTTTTAAAATTTTTAAAAACGAAGAACGCTTAAAAATAGAATTGTGGGCCGAAGCACAAAAAAGTATTAATAATGCCACTTCAGATACTGATCTCGATCTTCCTTTTCACATTATTACAAACAACAATACAATTCCAATTATATTAACCAATCAGAAAGATAGTATTCTTCAATCTATTAATATTGATGAAAAAATTATCAAAGATTCGATAAAAGCAAAAGCACTTTTACAAAGTTTCAAAAACTCCAACAAACGTGTAGAAATGGAATATGTAAAGGGGAAATTTCATTATTTATACTACACAAATTCACCGTTGCTGAACAAATTAAAATATTATCCCATTGCATTATTATTGATAATTTTCCTGTTTGGCGCATTGGTATACAATTATTATAAAACCAATAAAATTTCTGGGCAAAACAAACTTTGGGCAGGAATGGCAAAGGAAACGGCGCATCAAATAGGAACGCCATTGTCATCTCTCATTGGTTGGGTCGAAATCATGAAAGCCGATAATGTAGATGAAACCACGGTCCAAGAAATAGAAAAAGACATACGTCGATTGTTAAACATTACCGATCGTTTTTCTAAAATAGGTTCGGAACCGGTTTTGGAAGAAAAAGATTTGGTCGAAGAAACTCAAAAAGCTTACGAATATTTACAATCTCGATTTTCTAAACAAGTTGTTTTTACGTTTAAAGCACCGGAACATCAAATTCCAGTTTCAATAAATCCAACATTACACAGCTGGACGATAGAAAACTTAGTAAAAAATGCCATCGATGCTATGAAAGGTCGAGGTTGTATTGATGTAACCATAGAAGATGATTGGAAAACTACCAAAATAAAAATAACCGATTCTGGTAAAGGAATTCCTAAAAAACAATTTAAAACCATCTTCGAACCTGGTTTTACAACCAAAAAAAGAGGTTGGGGATTGGGATTGTCATTAACCAAAAGAATTGTCGAAGAATACCACAACGGAAAAATAAGAGTATTGCAATCTGAAATAAATAAAGGAACAACAATTCAAATAAGTTTTAAACGATGAATTTAAGTTATTGGGAACTCAAAAATTGGTTTACAAATGTAGATTATACGATTGTAGGAAGTGGTATTGTTGGGCTTCACGCTGCGTTGCGGTTGCGTGAAAAATTTCCTGAAAGTAAAATTCTTATCCTAGAAAAAGGCATGTTGCCAGAAGGCGCGAGCACAAAAAATGCAGGTTTTGCTTGCTTTGGAAGCTTATCTGAAATTATTGATGATTTAAAATCACATTCCGAAGAAGAAGTTATTCAATTGGTACAAAAACGCTGGCAAGGTTTGCAATTACTCAGAAGAAATTTGGGTGATGAAGCAATCGATTTTAAACCTTTTGGCGGATATGAATTGTTTCTAAAAAATGACGAATCTACTTATAACGAATGTTTACAGAAATTACCGTTCATCAATGATATTTTAAAACTAATTTTCAAAGCCGAAGTTTTCGAAAAAAATATCGACCGATTTGGTTTCCAAAATATACAGGAATATACTATTTTCAATCCGTTTGAAGCACAAATAGATACCGGAAACATGATGCAAGCTTTATTAAAAAAATCACAATCTAATGGAATTTTAATTTTGAATAATCAGGCTGTTTCTAATTTTCATGACAATACGAATGGTGTAGAAATTCAAGTAAACGATTATAGCTTTACAACAAAAAAGTTGTTGTTTGCTACCAATGGTTTTGCCGGACAGTTAACAAACAATGAAGTAAAACCAGCCAGAGCACAGGTTTTAATAACTGAACCTATTCCGAATTTA
>NZ_JAYWDT010000198.1:0-15137 GCF_043779715.1 Flavobacterium sp. | reverse complement strand
AAAAAGACCAAAAAGAAGTTAAAATTCCCTTAAATCTTTCCATTTGTAAAGTAAATGACATTTCTACTCCTAAAAATACAATTATATTTGTTGATGAAAATAAGCTACAATTTCCATTAACAATAAGAAAATGGAATGAAGGCGATTCTTTTTATCCATCGGGAATGAATGGCAAAAAGAAGTTGAGTAAATACTTTAAAGATGAAAAAATGTCATTGATAGAGAAAGAAAATACTTGGCTTTTATGTTCTAAAAATCAGATTGTTTGGGTAGTTGGAAAACGCGCCGACCAACGATTCGTAGCAAACAAAACAACTACAAATATTATACAATTAGAATTATTATAATGAAAAAAATAATTGCTTTACTCCTGTTTTTTACTTTTTTAAGTACACAAGCTCAAATTATAGAACCAGTAAAATGGCAATCACGAGTTGAAAAAATATCTGACACAGAATTTAACTTAATTCTTGAAGGAAAAATAGACGCTGGTTGGCATGTGTATTCGCAATTTACACCAGATGGCGGACCACTTCCTACAGAGTTGAAATTTGCAAAAGGTGATTACGAATTGGTCGGAAAAACTCAAGAAAGCAAAACAAAAATCGCTTTCAATGATATTTTTGAAGTAAATGAAACTTTTTTTGAGAAGAATGTGACTTTAACTCAGAAAATAAAAATCACAAATCCAGATTTAAAAAGCATCAAGCTTAACTTAGATTACCAAGTTTGTAAAGAGTCTTGTATTAATGCGAATAAATCATTTCAATTTGATATTCCGAAATCAGCAACACAAGCAACTAAGCCAGTAACTACTATTGAAAATGTAGGTTCTTCTATAATAGTAACAGAAACTATAAAAACTGATATTGCAAAAGAAAAAACTCCAATTGCTATTCCAAAAAATGAAGAAAAAAGCGAAAATAATGGCATCTGGTCTATCTTTTTGTTATCTATTTTAGGAGGATTATTTGCAACCATTACGCCTTGCGTGTTCCCAATGATTCCTATGACAGTTAGTTTTTTCTTGAAACAATCTTCAAGCAAATCTAAAGGCAAATTTAATGCATTTTTCTACGGATTTTGTATCGTTGCCATTTGTGTATTAATTACGATTCCGTTCCATTTGATAGAGGGAATAAATAGAGATATTTTTTCGGAAATATCCAATAACGTTTATTTAAATATTTTCTTTTTCTTAATATTTACAATATTTGCTATATCCTTTTTTGGCGCTTTCGAGATTACAATTCCTAATAAATTTGCAAATAAAGTTGATAATGCTTCCAACAAAGGGGGATTAATAGGTGTCTTTTTTATGGCATTAACCTTAATTATTGTTTCCTTTTCTTGTATTGGTCCGGCAATTGGTTTGGTGATGGGAACCTCATTAAACTCTGATGGAGGAGCGACAATTCTATCCATAGCAATGCTTGGATTTGGTTTAGGATTGGCTTTACCTTTTATGTTTTTTGCCTTAGCTCCTAGCCTGCTTAGTAATTTGCCAAAATCTGGTGGATGGTTAAACACAGTAAAAGTCGTTTTTGGATTTGTAGAACTCGCATTGGCAATGAAATTTATTTCTAATGCAGACATTGGTTTGGATTTGCATTTACTAGAAAGAGAGGTTTTTATTGCAATTTGGATTGCCATTTTCGGAGCACTTTCGTTGTATTTATTTGGAAAATTTACTTTGCCACATGATAGTCCGTTAAACCATATTTCTGTTGGCCGATTGGTGTTGGCAGTTGTAACATTATCTTTTACAATTTATATGATTCCTGGACTTTGGGGAGCGCCGCTAAAAATGATTTCGGCATTTCCGCCGCCAAGTACCTATAGCGAAAGTCCGCAAGGATTTGGAAATAATAGCGTTGCGAGTAATTCAGTGCAATTACCAAAAAATGCGGTTTATGGTGTTCATAATTTAATTTCTTTTGAAGATTATGAGCAAGGTATAGCTTATGCAAAAGAAGTAAACAAGCCAATTTTAATAGATTTTACAGGAAAACAATGCCAAAATTGTAGGGTTATGGAAAACAATGTTTGGTCTGACGAAACGGTTTTAAAAATTCTTAAAAGTGAAATTGTATTAATTTCACTTTATGGCGATGACAGAAAAGAATTACCCATAAATGAACAATATATTTCTAAAGAAACTGGAAATAAAATAACAACTGTTGGTCAGAAATGGAGCGAGTTTCAACGATTGAATTATGGTACAAACGCAAGACCATATTATGTTTTGATCGATTTAGATGAAAAAAAATTAAACGAACCCGTACCTTACACACCAAACATTCAGGAATACAAAACTTGGTTGGAAGACGGGATTTCTAAATTTAAAAAATAGGTTGTTATTTCAGAATAACCTATAAGTTAGTAGCTATACCAAACGCCAATCTTAAAATCACAAATAAACCAAAATATAGAACCTTTTTATTTTTGCTATTTCCTTTTCAAGTGTTTGGTTTGCAGATCTTTTATATTCCCTAATTCATAAATGTCTTCGTAACAATAAAATATATTATGCTGTACTCATTTTCGCAGTTTTATCATTAATATTTTCAATTTTAATGATAGAATTTATTTAGCAAAAGCATGAAAAAACTAACGCGTTGTTGTCTTTTATACTGTCATCTACTTGCTTGTTATTGTATAAAATTGTAGATTTGATTGCATTGAAAAAATATAGCCGTCACGTATATTTTATTTACGAATAAGCAATTGGTAAGGCGACGAAGAATCTAAAGAGTAAACTTTCCTGGAAAATATCATGCAATTTTCAATATTAATAATTTCAATGCTACTGTGGATATTTTGCAATAACTTATTTGTCGGCATTCATTCATAAAGCACACCTACCAAAAAGCGGTTTAGCACAATAGCTACATTTACATTAAACCATCTGTTCGATTTTCCGCTGGAAACTCTTATCTTAGCAAGAAAATAAGCGTTCATGCAGCCGCTACTACTGAGCCAAGCCAGTAATGTTGGCAGCAAACTTAACAAAATAACCATGAAAAAAGTATTTAAAAAGTTGCTATTTGGACGCTCAGAAGAAAATATTCAACTTAATCACACTTCAATTGTAAACCAACGAAAGAACTTAGAAAAAGTTTGGAATAATGAAAAACACAATGACATAGGACTTGAAAAAATCTTGCGCTTATTTTTGGTAGCTATTCAATTTATCTTTCCAGGAATATATATCAGAGATAAATATGGTAGAAAAGGATTAACGTGGAAAAATTTAGCGATAGAAGCATATGTTTTATTTAAGACATTACTTCCACTACTTTTCCTTTTGACTGGACTTTATACAAAAAGTTTTGTGATTTTTATAACTTCCTACTTACTTGCTGAAACTATTCTTTATGTTGCAACATTAATTTTTGTGTCGGATATCTTTGCTAAACCACGTTCATATAGAAGATCGATACTGCTATTATATTTTAATTATTTAGAAATAGTCTTAGCTTTTGCGGTTATTTACGGAGGGCTTAATTTATTGAATTCAAAAGCTAAATCTATTACTGATTTTATATACTTTAGCTTTGTTACTTCCGCAACGATTGGATATGGTGATATATACCCAACTACAGACTTAGGTAAAATTATGGTGAGTTTTCAATCGATTGTTTTCCTAGTGTTTATAGTATTATTTTTAAATTTCTTTAGCTCAAAAGTTGAAGATAAAGAATACTTTGATAAAGGAGAAAATAGTAAAGAGTAACTTCTAAATTAATCATTGGCAGCTGCCGACAGCAGTTTTATGCCATTTCTTGGTTTGGGCTTAATTTAAAGGTTTACTTACTAATTAAAAAACCGTTTAAATTTAATAAATCATAAATTTTGTTAAATTTAAACGGTTTTTACTTTTTGCTTTGTTACATTTGTCTTGCATGAAAAAGAAATTTGTTATTATAAATTTTCTATTAGCGATTGTAGTATTGTTTTCAATACTATTTCAATCGGTGCATAGTTATGAGCATTTAGTAAAACAAGTTTCCGAAAAACATTGCCACGACAAACCAACTTCGGGCTCTCAAATAACACACCAACACCATAATTTTGAACACTGCTTTATTTGCGATTTTACTTTAGGAGGATTTGTTACGCCAAGTATTTCTCATTTTCAGTTCATAAAAAAACAAATTTCTACTGGATATTCTTTCTTATATTCTAGAGAAATAACAAACTTTTTTAAAGGAAGCCTTTTTGCGCTTCGTGCTCCTCCCGGTTTTATTGTTTAATATTTTTTCATTACTGAAAACTTTCAGTAATAATTACAATTTATTTTTTTAAACAATAAAATATCATTTTATATGAAATCATTTTTATTTGCCCTTTTATTAGGGTTTTCGAGTATGCTTCATGCTCAAATTGCACAAGACACGCTCCACAAAGACAAACCATTTGTAATGGATGAAGTAAAAATATCATCCAATGCTTTTAACAAAATTCAATCGCAAAACGTGATGAAAATTGAACATAAAAGCATCAAAGAATTACAACAAAAAGGAGCGGCAACCCTAATGGAAGGATTGGCTTCAATTCCTGGAGTTTCACAAGTATCGACAGGAACATCTATAGGAAAACCTGTTATTCGCGGGTTGAGCGGCAATCGTGTTTTGGTTTATACACAAGGTGTTCGACTAGAAAATCAGCAGTTTGGTGAAGAACACGGCTTGGGACTTAGCGATAGCGGAATAGAAAGTGTCGAAGTTATAAAAGGTCCTGCTTCTTTACTTTACGGTTCCGATGCTTTGGGTGGTGTTTTGTACTTTAACCCTGAAAAATTTGCGAAACCCAACTCATATTTTTCAGATTTTAGTCAAAAATTCTTTTCAAATACTCAAGGAAGCAACACTTCTTTTGGGTTGAAATCATCATCTGAGAATTGGAAATTTTTAATTCGTGGTGGCTATAATAACCATGGAGATTACAAAATACCGAATGATAGTCTAGTTACCAATACGCGTTTTGAAGAAGCTGATGTAAAATCAGCCATTGGTTATAGCAATCCTAAATTTGCTAGTGTTTTACGTTATAATTTGAATAATTTGAATTTAGGAATTCCAGAAGAAATGGGGTTACAAACCAGTAAAAGAAATCCTGATTATCCTAGACAAGGTGTTGTAAATCATATTTTGAGTTTGCATAATAATTTTTTCTTCAAAAACTCAAAACTTGATGCCGATTTCGGTTATATTTCTAACAACCGTAAGGAGTTTGAAGACAGTACGACTCCTGTTTTAGAGATGAATTTGAATACTTTAAATTATGATTTAAAATATTATTTGCCCAAGATTGGAAAATTAGAAACCATAATTGGTGTGCAAGGAATGAGTCAAACAAATAGAAATTCTGGTTCAGAATTACTAATTCCTGATGCCAATACAAATGATATTGGTGCTTTGGTCACAACTAATTACGAATGGAATTCAAACGTTATACAAGCGGGATTTCGTTTTGATACAAGAAAAATTAATACCAAAACTAATGGAGTTATAGGAGATGAAGGTTATTTTGAATCCATCAACAAGAAATTTAATAGCTTTAATGCTTCTTTAGGTTACAAAACAAAACTAACAGACAATTTGTCTTTTAGATTTAATGTTGCTTCTGGATTTAGATCTCCAAACTTGGCCGAACTAACTTCAAACGGTGTTCACGAAGGAAGTAATCGCTACGAAATTGGAAATTCTAACTTAAAAAACGAACAAAATATTCAAACTGATTTGAATCTCGAATATGGAAATTCTCATTTCGAATTTTTCGCAAATGGTTTTTATAATCACATAAACAACTATATATTTATTTCTCCAAACGGGAATATAATTGATGGAAACAATGTGCATGATTATTTGCAGGCAAATGCAAAATTATACGGAGGAGAATTTGGTATTCATTTTCATCCGCATCCGTTAGATTGGTTGCATATTACGAGTAGTTTCGAAACTGTAACTGGTCAGAAAGAAAATGCGGAATATTTACCTCTTATTCCTGCAAACAAATGGAACAATAATATTCGAACAGAATTTGATATCAATAATTGGATTAAAAAAGGATTTGCAACAGTAAATGTTGAAAGTATTTTCAAACAAAATAACAATAGTACTTTTGAAACAAAAAGCGATGATTATACCTTAGTAAATCTTGGTTTGGGTGGAAATGTAAACATTAATAAAGCAAATTTTGATGTATCTATTAATGCAAATAATATGCTTAACAAAAGCTATATTTCGCATCTTTCTAGACTAAAAACTGATGGCATTCCTAACATTGGAAGAAATATTGTTCTGGGGGTTAGTTTCTTGTTGTAAAAAAACTAATTCATAAAAAAACGAGGCAATTGCCTCGTTTTTTTTATTTCAATTTAAAATACTACCAAATAACAACACGTTCGTTTTCTGGTAATCTCATTTTACTTCCTTCTTTAATATTAAAAGTTTTATAAAATTCTGGTATATTACTCAAAGGTCCATTAATTCTGAATTTTGCAGGCGCATGCACATCTGTCATCATTTGTTGTGCTAATGATTCTTTTTTGATGTTTACCATCCACGCATAACCATAAGCTAAGAAATAACGTTGGTCAGGTGATAATTTTGCAATTTTCTGGTTGGTTTTGTATTGAGTTGTTTTCTTAAATGCTTCGTAACCCATAACAACGCCGCCTAAATCGGCAATATTTTCTCCTTGAGTAGCATCACCATTTACAAATTTAGTTGGCAAAGCTTCGTATTTGTTAAACTGAGCAACAATTAATTTTGTTTTGGCTTGAAATTTTTTCATATCTTCGGCTGTCCACCAGTTGTTTAGATTTCCGTTTTCGTCATACTGACTTCCTTGATCGTCGAAACCATGTGTAATTTCGTGTCCAAAAGTTGAACCACCAATAATTCCGTACAAAACAGCATCATCGGGCATACGTCCTTCAAAACCTGGAACCAAAATATTACAAGCTGGCACACAAATTTCGTTATTACTTGGATTATAATAAGCATTATAAGTTTGTGGAAACATTCCCCATTCGGTTCTGTCTACTGGTTTTCCGTATTTTGAAACCATATAATTGTGTGACCATTTATTTACAGCCATAACATTTGCACAATAAGAATTTTTATCAATGATTACAGAACTCATGTCTTTCCATTTGTCTGGAAAACCTACTTTCATAACTATTTTAGCCAACTTGCTTAATGCTTTTTTCTTAGTTGGTTCGCTCATCCAATCTAATTTTTTAATATGCTCTGCATATACATCACGAATATTATTTCCTATTTCTAGCAATTTTTCTTTAGTTCCTTTTGGTAAATATTCATCAACATAAACTTGGCCTATTAATTCTCCCAAAGAACCATCTGTTTGTTCTACAACTCTTTTCCAACGAGGTTTTTGAGTGGCAACTCCACTTAAAACAGTCGAATAAAATTTGAAATTTTGTTTTTCGATATCACTTCCTAAATAAGTTGCAAAACTGTTTTGTAAATCCCATTTCAGATATGTTTTCCAATCGGCAATAGAATAATTTTTTATCATCACATTCAATGCTTTGTAAAATTCCGGTTGCCCAACAATTATTGAATCTGCTTTATTAATTCCCATTAATGGCAATGTTTTATCCCAAGCCATGTTCGTTGTAATTTTATTCAAATCGGCAACAGACATTTTATTATAATTTTTAATAGGATCACGAAGCGCTTCCAATTTTCTAGAAGCTTTTGCTAAATCGGTTTCTAATTTCATAATAACCGAAGCATTTTGAGATGAAACTGCCTCGCTATTTCCTAAAAATTTAGACATCACTTGAAGATGTTTCACATATTCATTACGAATAGTTACCGTTTCTTTATCGGTATTAAAATAGTAATCTCTGTTACCAAGACCCAAACCACCTTGAGAGAAAAACACAGCATATTTTGTGCTTATTTTATCATCTTGACCAACATAAGTAGAAAATGCTGGGCTTGCGCCGATGGTGTGCAAATGTGCCATAGTTGATAATAAAGACGGAATGTCGGTAATTGCATCAATCTTAGCTAATTCGCCTTTTAGTGGCGTTAAACCCGCTTTATCAATAGCAATGGTATCCATACCTGAAGAATAAAAATCACCTATTTTTTGCTTGTTACTTCCTTTATCAGCATCGGCAGCAGCCGATTTTTCACAAATTTGTTTTACCTGATTGTTTATCGTATCTTGAATTGTTCTAAAAATTCCGTTGCTACGTTCCGAGTCTGGAATAGGATTTTGTTTAAACCAACCTCCGTTTGCATACATAAAAAAATCGTCTGAAGGATTTACTAAAGTATCACGATTTGTCGTCAATACATCAGGTGCATTTGGATCGAAGTCTTTCTCTTTTTTGCAACTCGTTGTTAGCAAAATTACTCCCGAAAAAAGTAAAGCAATTGTATTAAATTTCATAGTTAAATTATTTGATAATCCTTCAAAGATATAAGTTTATGATAAAGTATTAAAAACTTACTATTTATTTTACAATAAATTTAAGAATCCTATGTTTAATAAGTATTAAATTGCACCATCAAACATAAATAACGCTATGAACAGCATCAAAATACTTTGGGTAGACGACGAAATCGATTTACTAAAACCACATATTTTATTCCTAGAAAAGAAAAATTATACAGTAACCACTTGTAACAATGGTCGTGATGCTGTGGATATGTTTCAGGAAGACAATTTCGATATTGTTTTTCTCGATGAAAATATGCCTGGAATGTCAGGTTTAGAGACATTGGCAGAAATGAAAGAAAAAAAATCTTCTACACCTGTAATTATGATTACAAAAAGTGAAGAAGAATATATCATGGAAGAAGCGATTGGTTCTAAAATTGCCGATTATTTAATAAAACCTGTCAATCCGAATCAGATTTTATTGAGTTTGAAGAAAAATTTAGACCATTCACGTTTAATTTCTGAAAAAACAACTTTAGATTACCAGAAAGAATTTCGCAAAATTTCGATGGAAATGTCGATGGTAAATTCCTATGAAGAATGGGTAGAGTTTTACAAAAAACTAATCTTTTGGGAACTCGAATTAGAAAATATTGATGACCAGAATATGTTTCAAATTCTGGAATCTCAAAAAGCTGAAGCAAATAATTTGTTTGGAAAATTTATAGAAAAAAACTACGAAGATTGGTTCGAGCCAAAAGCTGACAAACCTGTACAATCTCATGATTTGTTCAAAAAATTAGTTATTCCGGAACTTAAAAAAGCAGAAAATGTCCTTTTTGTAGTGATTGATAATTTGCGTTATGACCAATGGAAATCTTTTGAAAGTGTCGTAAACAATCATTACAAACTAGAAAGTGAGGTTCCTTATTTTGCAATACTTCCTACAGCTACGCAATATGCTAGAAATGCTATTTTTTCGGGTTTATTGCCATCGGAAATGGAAAAACAATTTCCACAATACTGGAAAAATGATGTTGAAGATGGTGGAAAGAATTTATATGAAGCCGAATTTCTTACCGCACAACTAAAACGAAATCGTTTAAATATTGAACAAGAATATTTTAAAATTACAAATCTAAATAACGGGAAAAAACTAGCTGAGAATTTTAAATCCTTAAAAGACAAAAAATTAGTAACTGTTGTTTACAACTTTATAGATATGTTATCGCATGCCAAAACCGATATGGATGTCGTAAAAGAATTGGCTTCAGATGACAAAGCGTATCGTTCATTGACCTTAAGCTGGTTTAAAAATTCGCCTTTATTAGAAATTATTCAGCAAGCACAAAAATTAGGTTTCAAACTAATTATCACAACCGATCACGGAACTATAAATTGTAAAAATCCGTCGAAAGTTATTGGTGATAAAAACACGAGTCTCAATTTGCGTTACAAAACTGGACGTAGTTTAACTTACGAAACCAAAGATGTTTATGCTGTAAAAGATCCTAAAAAAATTGGTTTGCCATCTATAAATATGACAAGTGTTTATATTTTTGCGAAAAATGATTTCTTTTTGGCTTATGTAAATAATTACAATCATTATGTAAGTTATTACCGAAATACTTACCAACACGGAGGAATTTCGCTCGAAGAAGTTATTGTACCCTTTTTAGTATTTAGCCCGAAGAAATAAAATTTTAATTTTACCGCAGATTCGCAGATTTTTAAGTAATCTCCGAATCTGTGGTAAAAAAAATTAATATCTAAAGCAATAAATTATATTGTTAAAATGAAAATCGAATTTAATCTTGACGAAATTGAAGCTGTTGCAAAGCAAATTTTAAATGCTAATCCAGAGAAAGTAATCCTTTTTAATGGAGAAATGGGGGCTGGAAAAACAACTTTTATCAAAGTATTATGCAAACAATTAGGCGTTCAAAACCCAACAAGTAGTCCAACTTTTTCTTTAGTTAATGAATATCAAATAGCTAATAATCAATTAGTTTATCATTTTGATGTGTACCGATTGAAAAATCAAAACGAAGCACTCGATATGGGAATAGATGAATATTTGTATTCAGGAAATTGGTGTTTTATTGAATGGTCAGAAAAAATTCCAGATTTAATTCCAGAAAAACATTCGGTGGTTACAATTTCTGTTTTAAATAATGATAAAAGATTGATTGAACTTAAATAAATGTAATAAATTTTCGTAATTTGTGCCAAATAAGTTTAAAATCATGGCCATTACACCTTTTAGCAAACAAGATTTACTTCCGCAGGAAGAAAAATTAGAAATAGCTAAGCACAAGAGCGAGCTTTTTATTGGTATTCCTAAAGAAACTTCTTATCAGGAACGTCGAATTTGCCTTACTCCAGATGCTGTAAATGCAATGACTTGCCATGGTCACAGGGTTTTGATAGAAGCCGGTGCTGGAGAAAATTCGAGTTATACCGACAAAAATTATAGTGATGCAGGTGCAGAAATAACCAACGATAATAAAAAAGTTTTGAGTTGTCCGATAATTCTAAAAGTGGAACCAGCAACTCTAGTCGAAATTGAAATGATGAATCCTAAAACGATTATTATTTCAGCTATTCAGCTAAAAACAAGAAGGAAAGAGTATTTTGAAGCCTTGCAAAAGAAAAAAATAACCGCTTTAGCTTTCGAATATATTAAAGATGAAGATGGTTCTTTTCCAGCGGTAAAATCATTGAGCGAAATTGCAGGAACAGCATCTGTACTTGTTGCTGCCGAATTACTAACTGCAAGTAAATTTGGAAACGGATTGCTTTTTGGAAACATAACAGGCGTCCCTCCTACCGAAGTTGTTATTCTTGGAGCTGGAACTGTCGCAGAATTTGCAGCTAGAACCGCCATAGGATTGGGTGCAAGTGTTAAGGTTTTTGATAATTCAATCACAAAATTGCGCCGTTTACAAAATAATTTGAATCAAAGAATATTTACTTCAACTATTCAAAATAAAACATTATTAAAATCATTGCAACGTTGCGATGTTGCTATTGGCGCGATGCGAGGAAAATATCGCACACCAATTGTAGTGACTGAAACTATGGTAGAACATATGAAAAAGGGGGCTGTTATTGTCGATGTAAGTATTGATACTGGTGGTTGTTTCGAAACTTCAGAAATTACAACTCACGAGAATCCTACTTTTATAAAAAATGGTGTTATTCATTATTGTGTACCCAATATTCCATCTAGATATTCTAAAACCGCATCATTATCGATAAGTAATATTATCACGCCATATTTGCTTCAAATTGCCGATGATGGCGGGATAGAAAGCGCAATTCGTTGTGATAGTGGACTAAAAAATGGTGTTTATTTTTATCATGGGATTCTAACCAACAAAACTATTGGAGAATGGTTCGATTTGACGTATCGTGATATAAATTTAATTGTATTTTAGATTCAAAATTTGGTTAATTCTAGCTACTTTTGCTGAAAATTAAATAAAATGAAATTTTCTTACAGATTAAGTTATTATCTTTTTGGATTCCTAGTTGGTTGTGTCTTTTTATTTTTTGTATTAAACAGAAAAAACACCCGTTGTACCTATTTTCCTAACGATAGGGTTTTAAATAATTTAAGATCAAAGCCTTTTTATTATTCTGATATTGCTTCAAAAGAATTAGCAGAAGATTGGTTAGATACTATCGATGTTAAGAATACTTTACAATATGGCGATGTCGATTTTGATAGAAGTAATCTTAAAATATCGAAAGGTAAGTTATATACAATTATTGGTAAAACCACTAAAAACCAACCTATTGAAATAATTATAGAAAATTATGAAGATAAAGTTGTTTTGAGGGATATAAAAAAACAGTAATTTATTTCAAAAAAAAGTTGTTTATATAAAATCTAGCGTTATATTTGCAATCCCAATAAGGGCGATTAGCTCAGCTGGTTCAGAGCACCTCGTTTACACCGAGGGGGTCGGGGGTTCGAACCCCTCATCGCCCACAAAAAAACTCATCAATTAATTGATGAGTTTTTTATTTATTAAATCTAGTTTTATAATCTTAAACTGTCTTTAAAATTTGTGCAATTCTTATTTCACAACTGAAAATTTTTCGATAGTAACCTTATCCGATTTGTCATCATAAGTTTCGATAATCAAGTTACCATTTGTATCAAAATAACCAACAGCAATTTTGTTTTTTAATCGATAGATATAACTATTAGTTGATGTTTTTCTCAACAAAGCAGGTTTAGAATCTCCATAAGTCATAATATAACCCGATGCATCTAGTGCAAGTTTATACTTATTCCCACTTGATTCATAATAAGAACTTCTATCAATATCTGTGGTTCTAGTACTTCCGTCAGGATTTGTGACTCTTGTTGTTGTAGTGACTATAACAGGTGAATCTACTGTTGGAATATTTATTGTATTAGGCTTTTCTTGCCCCAACTCAATTTTTTGAACTTCTTTTGTAACCTCATTTTTGACTGTTTTATGCACACCATCTGAATCTTTTTTCGTCAAGGTAGTCGTTTTTGTCTCTGTTTGCGTATTTTGCGCTTGAATATTCATTGAAAATAAAAGTGCTATTACTGATAAAAATACTGTTTTCATAATGTTTTTTTTTATATTATTATATTACAAATTTATTAGTATAGCTATCAATTTATATTTCATAATTATAGATTTAAGTTTCATAATTCACAGGTAAATAGCATCTTCCCTATTTTTATGGTAATTTTATATAATGATTTTAAAACCAAAACATTTATTTATTTTAATGCTAATTTGCAGTTATCAATTTTCGTTTGCTCAAGAAAATGAGAAGAAAAAAGATTCGTCAAAAGGATATCGTGATATTGAAAAATATTCTAAAAAAAGAAAGTTTACAAAATTTGTTTACAAACTAATATTCGAACCAGTTGCCAAACAAAAAGTTATAAAAAGTAGTTTTCAAAAAATAAAAAAACCTAATTACAGACAATATGAGGGCAAAATAATTCGAGATATAAAAATCACAACATTAGATCCTTTTGGATATTCTGATACCGATTCTACTCGAGTTCCAAATGGTTTTATGGCCAAAGCAGGCAATTCATTACATCTAAAAACTAAAAATATAGCTATTAGAAATTTACTTTTAATCAAAAAAAATAAACCTTTAGATTCGTTATTGGTTAGAGAATCTGAAAGATTAGTTCGTAGTCAACGATATATAAGAAGCGTTACTTCTCATATTAAATTGGTTTCACAAGATTCTATCGATGTTTTTATTAGAGTTTTAGATTCTTGGAGTTCAGCTCCTGATTTTTCTATATCATCTACAAAATCTAAATTTTATCTAACAGAAAAAAACTTTCTTGGTATAGGTCACGAATTTTCAAATTCTTACACAAATAGTCTTACTAGTAATCGAAATGGATATAGTAGTAATTATTTTATTCCAACAATCTTAAACACTTTTATAACTGCAAGATTAAATTACACTATCGATTTAGATGCAAATTATGCTAAATTAATAAGTTTAGATCGTCCGTTTTATTCTCCTTATGCACGTTGGGGAGCAGGAATATCTATTGGGCAAAATTTAAACAAAATATTATCCTTAAATAAGGATCAAATACCCGAAATACAAAATGCAAAATATAATTTTCATGATTATTGGGTTGGACAAGCTTTTCAGATTTTCAAAGGAAATTCCGAATATAATCGAGCCACGAATTTTATAACAAGCGCAAGGTACTTTAATAAAAAATATACAGAAAAATCTTTCATTAATAAAGATAGTTTAAATATATATGCAGACGAAAAATTGTATTTAATAGGTTTGGGAATTTCGTCTAGAAAATTTACGCAAGACAAATACATTTTCAATTTTAATACTATTGAAGATATTGCCTCAGGATTTGTTTATAATTTTACCACTGGTTATCAGAAAAAATATAATAATTACCAGTTTTATGCTGGAGCTAGAATTGCAATTGGTAGCTATTTTGAATTTGGCTATTTGAGCGGTAATTTAGAATATGGCACTTTTATAAATGATGGAAAAAACAATCAAAGTACCAGTAGTTTGAAACTAGTTTATTTTACAAATTTACAAGAAATTGGAAATTGGAAATTTCGTGGATTCATAAAACCTCAAGTTATAATAGGTAATAATCGATTGGATTCTAATGCTGATAGACTTACGCTAAATGGTTCTACAGGAATTAATGGTTTTAATAGTGAAGCTTTGTTTGGAACTAAAAAGCTATTAGCAACTATTCAAATACAAGGTTATTCGCCTTGGCGCATCATAGGATTTAGATTAAATCCGTATTTAAGTTATTCTGCCGGAATGCTAGGAAATAAAGGTAGTGGTTTTCAAAGAAGTAAACTGTATTCTCAAATTGGATTGGGAATTATTATAAGTAATGATTATTTGGTTTTCAATTCGTTTCAGTTTTCATTTTCGTTCTTTCCTAATATTCCAGATGGCAATTCGGTGTTTAAAACTAATTCGATTTCGACTTCAGATTTTGGATTACAGAATTTTGAGAGTTCTAAACCTGTTTTGGTTGATTATCAATAATATATTTAATAACATATTATCTTTAAAAATACTGGATATTTATTTATAATATTGTGATTTCGCCGAAAGAGAAATCACATAATATGCATGGGTTAAATGAGATTTCTCTTTCGGTGAAATGACAAACTGTGCTCTAT
>NZ_JAYWDT010000197.1:0-3049 GCF_043779715.1 Flavobacterium sp. | reverse complement strand
ATTCTTAAAATCCTCCAAACTCAAAGCGTTTTCTTTCTCGCTTTGCACCAAATCCGAATGCAATTTTTGAATTGAAGTAAAATGAATGTTGATGTTTCTATCATCTGCTTCATCAAAATTTCTGACTTCTCTTATATATACTTTCTGTCCATTGACAACAATATCTTGATTGAATAAATATTTGCTCGCTGATGCATTCAAGAAATTTTCTCTGGTTTTATCTAAAATGGTATTAGAATGTACAAAAAATAAAAAATTTCGATACCCTTTTTCATACAAGTAAAGCATTAATCCAGCCATTATAAGTGTTTTTCCACTTCCGGTCGCCATATTGTACATCAAATGAAATGGTTTTCTTGGCTTGCCTTCAAAATCTTCATTATAAAAAAGGATAAAACGCTGAAAAGCTTCTTTTTGATACTCTCTTTCTCCATAACCTGGTTTAAGATTGTCAGAAATATAATTGGGAATTTCAATTTTTGAAATAGCAATTTTACCAAAATTATCCTTTAATGTATCGTATAAATAAGCCATAAATGATTGTTGTTTTTTTGTCATTCCGACGAAGGGGGAATCTCATCACACTAATCAATCGGATGTGATTTCTCCTTTGTCGAAATGACAAGTTTGGGGTTATTTTTTCAATTGATAAAAATCCCGTGTTACTTTTAATTCTTCATCAGTACATTCAAAATCTTTATCCTGTAATGAAGAAAGATTCACATACAATTGATTTTTATCCAATAAAGTAATCAAGAGTTCTTGCTGTGCTGAAAATTCTAATTTTTTGAAGTCTTCAATGTGTTCTTCTTGTTTTTGAATAGCAATATTGTAATTCAAAAAAGATTTATTTTTCATTTCCTCCCAAATGACTAACAAAGTTTTGCTTTTTTTGGCTTTTAAGATTTTATCGATAAAAGTTTGATTGTATTTTTTGAGTTCTAGATAAGTGAAAGAACCTCCGCCTTGCCAATTGACGGATTTAGAGATTCCGCCTTGTTCACCCGCAATTACTTTTTTCAATCGTTCTACGGCTATGGTTTCAATGTAATCCATTTGCTCAATTCCTATGTATTGTCGATTCATTTTGTTTGCTACTGCTGCTGTTGTGCCACTTCCTAAATGAAAATCTAAAATTATATCACTTTCGATTGTTGATAAATCAATGATTTTTTTAAGTAAAAATTCTGGCTTCGGAAAATCGAAAATCTTATCCTTAAATAATTCATCTAATTCTTTTGTCCCCTTATTTGAAATTAAATTTTTATCAAACCAAACTGTTTTTTCCATTGTGGTACTTGACCTATATTTTTGAAAAACTCTGAAAATTCCATCTGCACTTCTTCTAGCAACAAGGTGATGGTTTTCGTTTTCAATTGCTTTATCTCTTCCCCATCTCCAAACACTATCTAATCCATTTACGGTTATTGGATAAACAACTTCATTTTCGTTTTCATTATTTATAACTTTTACTTTAAATAATTTATTTTCATCTTCGCTATTTAAATCAACATAAAATGGATACCTGAGATTAGGTCTGTTTTTTGAATTAAAAGCGACTGCGTTTTGATTCCTCAAATCAGTTAAATCATATCCTCCTATATTATCAGTAAATTTGAATTTATGATTCTCTTTCTCAACTTCATATATCTTGGCATATGCTTTGTTTTTTGTAAATAATAAAATGCTTTCGTGAGTTCTTGCAAGATTACCATACCTTCTTCCTTCAGTTTTAACAATAGTAGTTATGCAAGAGTCAAAATTATTATTTCCAAAAATACCATCCATTAAAACTTTTAAATAAGCTTGTTCATTATCGTCTCATTGTACAAAAATAACCCCATCCTCTCTTAACAATTCCTTTGCAACTTCCAATCTATTCTTCATAAAAGTCAACCAAGTAGAATGATTAAAATTGTCATTATAGCCAAAGCTATCACTTCCTGTATTATACGGTGGATCAATATAAATAAGCTTTACTTTACCAGCAAATTCTTCTTTTAAAGAATGCAAAGCCAATAAATTATTACCTTTTATAACCAAATTATCAGTTATTGTTCCTTGTTCGTTTCTATTAAAACCATCAAATGCTTTTTCTCCTTCAGCAGTAAATGTTTTAGCATTGGTTAATACTTTCGGATCAAGTAATTGGTTGATTTCGTCTTGTGCCAACACTTCATTAAAGAAAATTTCTTCTCGTTTGTCTTCCTCTCGGCTTTGTCCGCCTTCAAGAATACAATCTTTATAGGGCCAAACCAGAGCCACTTCATTTCGTTGGTTTAAGAATTTGCCGTCAATTGTTAATCCTATTTTGTTTTTATAAGCCGTAAAACTATCGTTTAGATAATTCTTTTGTTCCATAAATTCAATAAACAAGGCTTGGTTAAAAACCAAAATGTCTTTGATAGGAATAAAAAAATGAGTTTTAATTTCTTGGTTTTCTAGTAATATGGAGATTAATTCTGTATCGCAATTTTGTGCTTTACTAATGATTACCCATTTTTTCAAGTCACCGTCATCGGTTACATAATTGGGTTCTTTTTTTAAGACTGCTTCGACCGTAGCGTATAGTTTCATGTTTTTGTTGGAGTAACAAAAAATAGGCGCAGGCTAATTGCAATGCTCGTATTCTGCGGGATTCGACGCCCGTACCTACAAAGCAAAGCAACGCCCACGCCTACACGTGAACGTTAGCTTGAACTTCCCTGTAGGTATTATGAAGTGTCGAATTTTCAGAATACAGGTTCTTTCGCTAAACGCTAATTTTATATGTTGTTATTATCTATTTATCTTTTCAATACTGATTTTAGTTATGTAGCAAATATAGTTGATTAGAATTTATAAAAAAAAGGTATTGTTTTCCATAAATAAGTTTGGTGACAAATGCTAAATAAAATTTGACTTTAAAGATAAATCGTTAGATTTGTGTAAAATATTAGAAAATATGGAGTTTGAAAATCATATAGAAATAGGTTTGGGGATTTTTACAGTTCCTGACATTGCGTCTATATTAAATTTAAAATATTCTAAAGTTAATAGTCTACTAAAC
>NZ_JAYWDT010000196.1:0-15317 GCF_043779715.1 Flavobacterium sp. | reverse complement strand
CTTCATAACCATAAATTTACTGTTTTTATTTTCAATAAAAAATAAAAACAGTAAATTTTAAACACACAACGCTACAAAAAGTATGTCAATAAATATCCGCATTGCAACTATTGAAGATATAGCTTCGGTATTAGAAATTGTAAATCACGAAATTTTACATTCAACTTCAATTTGGGATTATGATACTAGAACATTGGAACAACAAATTGTTATTTTTAAAGAAAAAAAAGAACATGACTTCCCTTTTATTGTGGCAGAAAAAGAAAGCAAAATTGTTGGCTTTGGGACTTATGGATCATTCAGATTTAAAGTTGGGTACCGATTTACGGTCGAACATTCCGTTTATGTTCATAAAGATTTTCATGGAAATGGAATTGGCAAATTATTATTACTAGAATTAATTTCTTTGGCAAAAGCCCAAAAACTACACACGATGATTGGCGTGATTGATTCCGAAAACCAAAGCAGCATTACTTTTCATGAAAAATTTGGTTTTAAAACCGTTGGAATTATCAAAGAATCTGGTTACAAATTCAATCGTTGGTTGGATTCAGTTTTTATGCAATTGATTTTAGAATAAATCAAACTAAAATTTACGCTGTTAACTTAAAGATAAACTTTTGCTAATTGTAAGATGTTTTTAAATTTAAGATAACTTAATTTTCAATTTTGACATTTGTGCGAAATATAAAACAACCACAATTATGTCAAAAATTTACAAAAAAACAAAAAAACTCTTAACCCTACTTTTTTTAATTGCAACAACTTATTCTTGGAGTCAAACGGTTTCATTTACTTCCAATTTTATTGTGACTAATGAAAATCAAGGTACTTTAAATGTGACTTTAAATTTAACCAGTCCAACAACTTCTTCTGTAAATTTAGTTGTTAAAAATGGAGCTTTTAGCACGGCAGATTCTAATGACTTTACTTTAACGACTCAAACTTTAAACTTCACTTCTGGAAGTTCAACAACACAAACTATTGCAATTCCAATTATTGATGATTCTGTTGGTGAACAACATGCTGAGTACTTCGTACTGAGTTTAGAAAATCCGTTAGGATTAACTATTTCAGGCAGCACATTTGCTACCATATATATAAAAGACAACGATTTATTAGCTCGAACTCCTAACCAAGACATTCAATTGGATTATGTTGGAAGTTTTGATCCTTCGGGAGCAAGTACAAGTACCTGCGAAATTGTCGTTCATGATCCTGCTTCACAAAGATTATTCACAATAAGTGCTATAGCTAAAAAATTAGATATTATTAATTTTTCAAACCCTACAAGTTTAAGTGTAATAAGTTCAATTGATATGACACCTTACGGCGGAATTACTAGTGTTGCTGTTAAAAACGGAATTGTTGCTGTAGCTTCTCCAAATAGTAATGAACAATTGAATGGAACTGTTGTATTTTTTGATACCAATGGATCATTCCTAAAACAAGTAACTGTTGGGGCTTTACCTGATATGATTGTTTTTACTCCTGATGGAAATAAGGTTATGACCGCAAACGAAGGGCAACCGAACGATTCCTATTCAAATGATCCTGAAGGCTCGGTTTCTATCATAGATATTTCGGGCGGAATTGCAAGTTTATCACAATCTAATGTTACTACTTTATTATTTACGGGTTATAACTCGCAAGAAACCATATTATTGGCTTCGGGAATTCGTAAAACGAAAGCTTCAAGCACTTTATCTCAAGATTTCGAGCCAGAATACATTACCATTAGTGCCGATTCTCAAAAAGCGTGGGTTACTATTCAAGAAAATAACGCTATTGCAGAAATTAATTTGGCTACCAATTCTTACACAGACCTTTGGGCTTTAGGAACAAAAGATGCAAGCTTGCCTGGAAACGGAATGGATATTTCAGACAATAACAATCAGGTTTTAATTGCCAACTGGCCTATCAAATCCTATTATATTCCAGATGGAGTTGCTAATTATAATGTAGCTGGAGTAAATTATTTAGTGACTGCAAACGAAGGCGACGAAAAAGAATATACAGGTTTAAACGAACGAACCACCATTGGCGCTGGTGCATATACTCTTGATGCTACAAATTTTCCACAAAGTGCTATTCTAAAAAATAGTAATAATGCTGGCAGAATGCGCGTAACTAACCTTAACGGAAATACTGATGGAGATGCTGCTTTTGAAGAGATTTATTCTTTAGGAAGTCGTTCATTTTCAATATTCAATGCAAGTACAAAAACGATTGTTTATGATAGTGGCGATGATTTCGAGAAATATACAGCGTTAACTCCATCTATCAGTGCTGTTTTTAATACAGACCATAGTGATAACGTTAAAAAAGGTAGAAGTCGTGCTAAAGGCCCGGAACCTGAAGGCGTAACACTTGCAGAATTAAACGGACAAACCTTTGCTTTTATTACCTTAGAAAGAGTTGGTGGCGTTATGGTTTACGATATTACAAATCCAAATGACGTGAAATTTGTTGATTATAAAAACAGTCGTAATGTTTCTGCTTATGCAGGTGACAACGGTCCCGAAGGCATAACATTCATTAAAGCTGAAAATACAACTACAGGTAAAAACTATGTGGCTGTTGCCAATGAAATAAGCGGAACAATTTCATTATTTGAAGTCAATACAAATAATTTATCAACTGAAGGTTTTTTTGTTGAACCAAAAACATTTGTGATTTTCCCAAATCCATCAGAAAACGGAGTTGTGTATTTTAACCGTGTTGCTGATTTTGAATTGTATGATTTTAGTGGAAAGTTAATTCAACAAGGAAAAAATGCATTAACAATAGATACATCTCAACTTTCTGCTGGCATTTATTTGGTAAAAACTTCGGGAGGAATTGTAAAAAAATTAGTTATTAAATAACTTTTTATCTTCAATAAAAAAAGCCAGATTGGAATTTCCTTTCTGGCTTTTTTATTTTTAATCTCATTTATTACAAAAATTATAACGAATAGTTTAAGATATATTACCTTTGCAAAAATAAAAATTACCATGTCAAACATATATTTAGGTTATCACTTCTCGGTCGAGCCAAAAGAACTAGGTTCAGAAATCCTTATTGCCGAATTAGGCGAAAAAGCTTTTGAAAGTTTTATAGAAACCGAAGCTGGTTTTTCGGCTTTTGTACAAAAATCACTTTGGACAGCTGACATTATGAATGATATTTACATTTTAGACAATCCGGAGTTTAAAATTTCGTACACTTTCGAAGAAATAGAACAAGTAAACTGGAACGAAGAATGGGAAAAAAACTTTGAAGCGATTGATGTAGACGGAAATTGTCACGTTCGTGCACCTTTTCACCCAAAAACCAATGCCGAATTTGATATTATTATCGAACCTAAAATGAGTTTTGGTACTGGTCATCACGAAACAACGCACATGATGATTCAGCATTTATTAGAAATAAATGTTACTGGAATGAAAACCTTAGACATGGGTTGTGGCACAGCAATTCTTGCCATTCTTGCCGAAATGAAAGGTGCTCAGCCAATAGATGCAATAGATATTGACAATTGGTGTTACCTGAATTCTATCGAAAATGCAGAACGTAATAATTGCAAACACATTACGGTTTACGAAGGAGATGCTGCTTTGCTAAAAGGCAAAAAATACAATTTGATTATTGCCAACATTAATCGCAATATTTTGCTAAACGATATGCAAGCCTATGTAGATTGTTTAAACCCTAAAGGAACTATTCTTTTTAGCGGTTTTTATACCGAAGATATTCCGTTTATAGATGCTGCATGTACCGAAAGAGGATTAACTTACGTTAAAAAATTCGAACGAAACAATTGGGTATCATTAAAATATGTAAATTAGGCGTGGTTTTTATGAAATCCAAAATATAATACCTAAAAAATGGCAACAATAGAAAAAACACAAGTAGCAACTGATGTTCTCGAAGCGGTAGGAATAAACAACGAAATTGTATTATTTAACGATGATGTAAATACTTTCGACCATGTTATAGATACTTTAATTAGAGTTTGCAATCACGATGAATTACAAGCCGAACAATGTGCTTTACTAGTACATTACAAAGGAAAATGTATTGTGAAAACCGGAACTTTTGATGAGCTAAAACCACAATGCTCTTCGCTACTAGAAGCAGGTTTGAGTGCAGAAATAATTTAGCAACAAAAATAAATTTCAATAACAGTTTTAAGATTTAAAGATGGAAGAATACGGAAAAATACTAATTATCGCCATGCCCCTTTTTTTATTATTAATAATAATAGAAAAAATATATGGTTATTACAAAGGCATCGACCACGCTCCTTTGATGGATAGTGTTTCGAGTATAAGTTCTGGAATTACAAATTCTGTAAAAGATGTTTTAGGCATAAGTATTTCGTTATTAAGCTACGAATGGTTGGTTTCTAAACTAGCAATTTTTAGTTTAGAAGCAACTGTGCTAACCTATATTATTGCTTTTTTTATTATCGATTTTTATGGTTATTGGACACATCGTTGGGCGCACCAAATTAATTTTTTTTGGAACAAACACGCCATTCATCACAGTTCGGAAGAATTTAATCTAGCTTGTGCGTTACGACAAACAGTTTCGAGTTTTATAAATTTATTTACCTTTTTACTTATTCCTGCTGCAATTTTAGGTGTTCCTGCTACGGTTATTGCCATCACACTACCTATTCAGTTGTTTTTGCAATTTTGGTATCATACTAGATATATTGGGAAAATGGGTTTCTTGGAAAAAATATTGGTTACACCATCTCACCACAGGGTTCATCACGCTATTAATCCTGAATATATGGATAAAAATCATTCCCAAATATTCATTTTTTGGGACAAATGGTTTGGCACTTTCCAAGAAGAATTACCAGAAGTTCCAGCCGTTTTTGGAATTACGCGTCCTGCAGAAACGTGGAATCCTTTTAAAATAAACTACCAACATTTATGGATTTTAATTAAAGATGCTTGGTATGCCGAAAATTGGAAAGACAAATTCAGAATTTGGTTTATGCCAACTGGTTGGAGACCTGAAGGTTTTGATGAGAAATATCCAATTCACAAAATAGATGATGTATTTAATTTTGATAAATATGGAACCGAAAATTCTAATAAACTAATTGGTTGGTCACTTATACAAATGCTAATTACTTTACTTTTTGTGAGTTATTTGTTTGATAATATTGCAAAAATTGGTTTAACTAATATTTTTGTTTATGGTACTTTTATATTTATCACAATATATAGTTATACCGATTTGATGGACAAAAATAAATATTCAGTTATTTGGGAAATTATCCGATTTATTTTCGCCTTAGGAATTATTAGTTATTATGGCGATTGGTTTGGGTTAAACTCAATAATATCAATAGGAAGTTACTTAGTTTTGGGTTATTTATCCGTTTCATTATTAGTAAACATTTACTTTATAACTATCGATTTCAAATTAGAAACCTCAGAAAACAAAGCAATCTTAAATATTTCAAATGAGTAAATTATTAAATTATTTTCTAGTAATAAGTGCTTTTTATCTATTATTAATCATTTTTGGTCAAGACAATATTGCTTGGTATTTTAAACCATTTCTATTACCTTTTTTAATTTTAGCAACCTATAAATCTGAAGTTTTTTCTACAAAAAAATGGTTGTTTTTTGCCTTATTTTTTTCTTGGATTGGTGATATTATCTTAATGTTTGCAGACAAAGGCGAATTGTATTTTATTTTTGGATTGGTTTCCTTTTTAATTGCTCATATTTTGTTTATAGTACTTTTTATCAAACAAAAATCTGAAGGAAATTATGCTAAAAATTGGCAATTTTGGTTGGGTTTTGTAGCGGTTTTGGTTTATTTAGGAAGTATGTTGTCGTTATTGTTTCCAAAACTAGGAGATTTAAAAATTCCTGTTTCGGTTTATGCTTTTACCATTTCATTAATGCTTGTTATGGCTATAAAAGGTTATTTATCTTGGCAAAAACCCATGAATGTATTAATCCTAATTGGCGCCTTATTTTTTGTAATTTCAGATAGTTTTCTGGCTATTAATAAATTTTACAATCCTATTTTGAGTGCCAATTTCATTATTATGTTTACTTATATTGTAGCACAATATTGTATTACAGCAGGGATTTTAAAACTAAATCAAAAAAAAGATTAATGAGGTAATTTATCCTTTATCACACCATAAAAGAAGGTACCGAGAAGTGCTCCAATTAATATAATACCAACACTCATAAATCCTGCGCCAATAAGTATAAAAATAGGCCCTGGACATGAACCTACTAATGCCCAACCCAATCCGAAAAGCAAACCTCCAATCCAATAACGGAACGAGCCTTTTTCTTTGTCCATAATTTCGATGGTAAGTCCATCAATATCTTTGAGTTTATTTCTTTTAATAATTTGAATTCCAATTACTCCTGTAGTTATAGCAACCCCAATAATTCCGTACATGTGGAACGATTGAAACATAAACATTTCGTATATTCTGTACCAAGAGACCGCTTCCGATTTGGTTAAAACCAATCCGAAAAGAAAACCAACTGCTAAATATTTAAGTAAATTCATTGTCTTAAAATAAAAGTGGAAAAATAAAATGAGCCATAACTAAACCGCCTATGAAAAACCCAATAACCGCTTTTAGTGATGGTAATTGTAAATTACTAAGTCCCGAAATTGCATGACCTGAAGTGCAACCACCAGCATAACGAGAACCAAATCCTATTAAGATCCCGCCTGTTAATAAAATAGAAATCATTTTTGGCGAATGAAAAGCTTCCAATCCAAACATACTATTTGGTGCGATTTTTCCTTCTGGCGCTTCAATACCAAATTTAGATAACTGAGCAATTGTTTCAGGATTTATAACCACATTTGAAGCATCTGACAAAAAATGAACCGCTACAAAACCACCAATCATAGCACCAAAAACCACTATTAGATTCCAACGTTGTGATTTCCAATCCCAATCAAAAAACGAAATATGTTTTCCTACTCCTGTCATAGAACATAAACTCCTAAGATTAGACGACATTCCAAAATGCTTTCCAAAATATATTAATAGAAGCATTACAATTCCAATTAAAAAACCAGAAATTGACCAATGCCAAGTTTGAGAAATAAAATCCATTATTTAATTTTTTACAAAAATAGTAGAATGTTCTTATATTTGTTACAATATATTTAAAGTTTTATAAAATGAAAAAAATATTGTTTGTTATTTTGTTATCATCACTATTCACATCTTGTATTAGTACAAAATCGACTATAAAAAACATTGATGATTCCGTTATTGGACCAGCACTAAATGAAGCTTTTGGTAATTTTATAATTACAAAAAATGCAACCAATAAAAAGTATGGTTATGATAAGGATTATCCTGTAAATGTAAATTTCACTTCGGTAAAAGACGGATTAAATAATCAAATCCGGTTTCTAAATGCTTTGGCTGGACCAAAAGGAGAAAAAATTAAGTATGTACAAAAAGATGCCTGTTGTCCTTTTCCAACTAAAAAAACTGATACCGGGGCAGGAACAATAGATATTTTCGAAATAACTTGGGAAGGACAAACCAAACCAGTTTTGTTGTACATTAACAAATTCGAAAAAGGAGAGCTATTGATTCCTTTTGGTTTATCGGCTAGAATATAATTTAATAAAAAAGTTTGAAAAATTGAATCCAAATTTGTAACAAAAAATAAAAAATATGAATTCATTTTGGAAACAAGTTATTATTCAAACTACACTTAAAAATAAAGGTGAAAAAACTATAGACAATAAAAATTACTCAAACTTTGTACTTGCAAAAGGTTATAGAGAATTTTTAATCAATATTAAACGCCTTCTCAAAGACTTAATCCTAATTACAATTGGTATTTTCTCGGCATCATTTGGGTTTAAAGTTTTTTTGCTAACAAACCATTTTATAGATGGTGGTGCAACAGGTATTTCCTTACTTATTTCGGCATTAACAGAAATACCACTTTATATCCTTATTATTTGCGTGAATATTCCTTTTATACTACTTGCTTACAATATTCTAGGTAAACCATTTGCTGTCAAAACAACTATCGCCATTACCACACTTGAACTTAATAAACTAAATACCGAAATCGAAAAAATTGAACCAACAGCATTTGTAGTAATGAATAGTGTAAAAGACACTAAAGGCGGTATAATTAAAAAGCGTCCGTTAGAACACTGACATTACGATGGAATTAAAAAATTAAACCGAAAATCTGTCAATTAAATACATATTTAATTGACAGATTTTCGGTTTAAATAAATTATCAGTAATTGGACTTAGTTTAACAATTTCAATCATTCTGCCATAATACTGACAGTAATCTAAACATTAAATAATTTTAAAGCAATAGTAAAAGTGCTTCCCAAACCCAATTCACTCTCCACACTTATGGTTCCGTTTTGTGCTTCAATAAATTCTTTACTGATTGCTAAACCCAATCCTGTTCCTGATTTATGACTTCCAGGAATTTGGAAATATTTATCAAAAACTTTCGCTTTATATCGGTTATCAATCCCTTTTCCAGTATCAATAACTCGAAACACTATTTGATCATTTTCTTCTTTTAATTTTACGGTTATCTTACTGCTTTCAGAAGAATATCTTATTGCATTAGTCAAAAAATTAATTAAGACCCAAGCAGTTTTTTCGCTATCTGCTTTTACGCTTGGAAGGTTTTCATCGGCTTCAATATTCAGTTCAATTTGCTTTTGTTCGGCTTGAACTTTTACGGCTTCTGTAGCGTAATGAACAATCTCATAAGGATTACTTTTCTCTATGTTTAACTTTATATTTCCAGTTTCAAGTTGCGAAAGTTCCAGTAATTCTCCTGTAATTTTCAGCAAGCGATCACTATCTTCTTTTACACTTTCTATTAAGTGTTTTTGCTCGTCATTTAATATTCCTGTTTGATCTTTTTCTAATAATTGCAAACTTAATTTTATGGAAGAAATTGGTGTTTTTAATTCATGAGAAATTGTGGCAATAAAATTGGTTTTGGCAAAATCCAATTCTTTAAACGGAGTTATATTTCTTAAAATAATTACATCTCCAATATAAATAGTATGCTCTTCACCAGTAGGTTTTATAGTAATATTTACAATTTCTTTTTCAAAATAGCTTTCTTTACCATCAGCAAAAATCTTCATTGGTACTGCTTTTTGCTTTTTATTTTCTAATTCAGCAATGATTAAAGATTTTATTAAATCATTTTTCAAAGCCAAATTAGCTGCCAATTTTCCAATGACATCATCCAATTTTACTCCCATTATTTTCAAAGCTTCATCATTTGCAAAAAGAATATAACCTTGCTCATCTAATCCAATAATAGGATCGTGCATATTATTAATCAGCGTTTCCAATCGTTTCTTTTCAAATAATAATTTGTACAAATTACTATTGTTGTATTCTTGGAGCTTTTTTGCCATTGTATTGAACGATTTCGCTAAATCTCCAAACTCGTTGTGTTTTAAAAAATGTACCCGTTCTGAATAGTTTTTATTGGCAATTTGTTTGATACTTTCTGTGAGTTCCTGAATTGGATTGGCAATATTATTGGGCAAATTAATCAAAAGATTAAAGGCAATCAGAAAGCAAAGTGTTCCAGTAATAGCAATCCACAAATTAGCAGTTTCTGCTGTATGTTTAGCAATATCACTTTTCTGTTTTATAGCTTTCATGTTTAGTTTCATGATTTCAAAAATATCAGCTCTAATTTGATTTTTGACACTTACGCTGCTGGGATTTTGCTTTAATAAATTAAAATTATTTTTTAAATCATTTGTGGCTTTCTCTTCTCCTATTTCTGTAATGTTGCTTAATTGTTTTAGCAAATTAGTTTCAAAAACAGTAATTTTTTCCATTTCATTAATATCAATTTGATCTAATGAAAGTAGCATATTTCTAGAATATTCTAAAGTATTGTAATTAGCTTTCAGAATGTTTTCGGTATCTTTTTTAATAGAAAATATATAGAAAGCACTTACTAATGTGAGGATTAATATTAGTACAAATAACAATCCCACGCCTAGATTTAATTTTGTTTTAATTTTCATTATGATAGAATTATAAGGTCAATATTCGATGATGATAAACGATGAAGTAGTTTATTGAAAATAGTTGTCGATAAAATTACTTTAAATAAACTCAAATGTGGTTTTCCGATACAAACAGTTGTAATTTGCTTTTGATTGACAACTTCAAGCATCGCATCGGTAATGTTCTTATGCTCAACTTTTATAACTTCGGCACCGAGTTGTGTAGCCAATTTGAAATTATTTATCAAATGTCGCTGTTTGTCTAAAGCGATTTTATGACTGCTTTCTTTGGGTGTTTCTACATACAAAACGTACCATTTACTGTTATAATAACTGGCCAATCGTGCCGTTTTTCTAATGACAATTTTAGCTGTTTTATCGTTACTGCTAATGCAAGCCAGCAATTTTTCGTGTCGTAATGCAATGTTTTTTGGAACTTCATTTTCTACTTTTCGAACGACTTGGCTGGCTACTTCTTTTAAAGCCAATTCCCGTAATTGCAGGATTTGATCCGATTTAAAGAAGTTATTTAGTGCTGTTGGAATTTTATCCGCAGTATATATTTTTCCTTCTTTTAAGCGAACAATCAAATCTTCAGCTGTCAAATCAATATTAACTACCTCATCAGCCATTCTTAATACATTATCTGGAATGCGTTCTTGAACATCAATATTTGTAATGTGTTTTACATCTTCATTTAAACTTTCGATATGCTGAATATTTACCGCCGAAATTACATTTATTCCAGCTTCCAGAATTTCCATAACATCTTGCCAGCGTTTTTCATTCTTACTGCCTTCGATATTTGTGTGTGCCAATTCATCGACAATTACAACTTCAGGGCGCAAATTAATAATGGCCTGCAAATCCATTTCTTCCAGATTTTTTCCTTTATAAAAAAGTGTTCTTCTGGGAATTACCGGCAAACCATCTAATAACTCGTGGGTTTCTTTTCGATTATGGGTTTCGATGTAACCAATTTTGATATCAATGCCATTTTTTAACAACGTGTGAGCTTCCTGCAGCATACGAAAAGTCTTGCCTACACCGGCACTCATACCGATGTAAACTTTAAACTTTCCTCTGCGTGATTTCTGAATTAAATCAAGAAAGTGTTTGACGTTATTTTCTTTTTCGTTCATTAAAATGATATTGCTAAAGATGTTGTTAAAAACATATTATTATCCGTTGGATTATTATTTTTCAAAAACACTTCGTCTTTACTCGTTAAATTTCTAGCTTCAATTCTAAACATAACGTTGTCAGAAACTAAATAATCAAAATTAGCTGAAAAACCATAGGTTTTAAATCCGTTTTCAGTTCCAGTTGCGATAATTACTCCTTTTTCATCATCATAATATTCTCCTCTTGCCGTCAACTGAATTTTAGCTGTTGGTTTGTATTGCACAATTAAAACTGGTGAAAACCAAGTGTCGTATTTTTTACTTTTATTGACTGATTGTTGAGATCCGATATCAAAACCAGCGGTTAAGCTTGTTTTATCAGAAACTTTGAATTGACCGTAAAGATTATGAAATTGTCTCCATTTTCTATCTACATCTGGCTGTTCGTTACCAACATAAGTACTCCAATTCAATGTTGCTTTTGCACTCGGTTTGTACGTAATTTGTGTACCGAAAGCAGGTGTTTGATTCCCATCAATTTTCTGAATTCGTTGCCAACCGTTCAAATACATCGCTGCCAAATACCATTTTTCAGATTTTGAAGTGTAACCAATTTTTACTCCAGCTTCATAATAAGGCGAATTATCCGCTAAAACACTTCTTGTTAAAGTTTGACAATCTTTTCCGATAGCACTTTCAAAACCAATATGAGATGGCATTATCCCTGCATCAACCCAAAGATTGTATTTTGATGAAATCTTTACACCAATATTTGCTTCATATACATTTTTTATCAAATCCTGTTCCGCAGTCATATTATATTCTGCATATGTTCCTGCCATAATCGCAAAATTCCCACGAATATTATCTTTAGCATAATTAACTTTTGCCAATCCTAAATTCAAATTCAATTCATTGTGTTTGTTGTGACTATAAACAAATCCTGGACGCACGTGATTATCAGGATTCCCAAAATCATAACTGTAATACGTTTCTATATAACCCGAAAACGTAAATGGGTTTGGTGCTTTTTCGGTTTCCTGTGCATTTATTGTTGTAAATCCGAAAGCTATTAAAGCTGTAACTATTATTTTTTTCATTTTTATTAATTTGATATTTTATAAGGGCTTTTAAAGTTTTTAATTCTTAAATGCTCAAAATTAAGATTATTTTATTTCAATTCGTCCAAAGCAATATTTAACTCCAAAACATTTACTGTTGAAGTTCCTATAACTGTTGATGTATTGATTTTGGTTTCCACCAAAGATTTTACTTTTCCTTCGGCTAATTTTCTTTCTTTTGCTACTCTTTTTACTTGAATTAAAGCTCCTTCAGGAGAAATATTCGGGTCTAAACCACTTCCTGAAGCAGTAACCATATCTGAAGGAATGTCTGATTTTTTCAGGTAAGGATGCACGATTAAAAACGTATCTATTCTCTTTTGAACCTGAGCTAAATAATCAAGATTACTTGGTCCTTTGTTACTTCCGGCACTTCCGGCAGCGTTATAATCGACTGCGGAAGGTCTTCCCCAGAAATAATTGGACTTATCAAATTTTTGTCCGATTTTTTGATAACCTACTACTCTTCCATTAAGAGAAATGGTTTCTCCTTTTCCTTTGTTTGGAGCAAACTGTGCAATTCCATAAATCACTAACGGATAAATCACTGCACACAATAAGAGTGTTGCCAATGTTAATTTGAATATTGAAAATATATTTTTCATTTTTTTATTTTTATATACCTAACAGTTTTTTAATCCCTGTTAGGTTTGATTTTACATAAATAATGCTACTACTAAATCAATTAATTTGATTCCGATAAAAGGAACAATCAATCCGCCCAATCCATAAATTAAAAGATTTCTTTTTAGAATTGCACTTGCTCCAATTGGTTTGTAATCAACACCTTTTAATGCCAACGGAATTAAAATTGGAATGATAAGTGCATTAAAGATAACAGCCGATAAAATAGCACTTTCAGGACTGTGCAAACGCATAATATTCAATCCTTCTAATGCTGGAATTGCTGTGATGAAAAGCGCTGGAACAATGGCAAAATATTTGGCCACATCATTTGCAATTGAGAAAGTGGTAAGCGTTCCTCTAGTCATCAATAATTGTTTCCCGATTTCTATGATTTCAATTAACTTAGTGGGATCATTGTCCAAATCGACCATATTTCCTGCTTCTTTTGCTGCTTGTGTTCCACTATTCATTGCTACACCAACATCGGCTTGCGCAAGAGCGGGTGCATCATTCGTACCATCTCCCATCATTGCTACGAGTTTACCATTTTGCTGCTCGTTTTTGATGTAATTCATTTTATCCTCAGGTTTGGCTTCGGCAATAAAATCATCAACACCTGCTTTTTCGGCAATAAATTTGGCAGTAAGAGGATTATCACCAGTAACCATAACGGTTTTCACACCCATTTTTCTCAAGCGGTCAAAACGTTCTTTCATTCCCGTTTTGATGATGTCCTGTAACTCTATAACACCCTGAACCTGATTGTTTTTCACTACAACCAATGGCGTTCCTCCATTAGAGGAAATATCAATTACTTGTTGCGCAGTATCTTCTGGAAATGGATTTCCTGCTTGTTTTGCAATATTTTTTACTGCATCCTGTGCTCCTTTTCTAATGTCTGTTCCATCTTTTAAAATGACACCCGACGTTCTAGTTTCAGCAGTAAATTTTATAGTTTCAGCAACTGGAGAATGAGTCGCTAATGAGGTTTTAATATCATTGTCTAGTTTTTCGCTTAACTCGATAATACTTTTACCTTCGGGTGTATCATCAGCCAATGAACTCAAAACAGCCGACTGTACAAAATCTGAAAATGCAATGCCATTTGTAGGATAAAAATTAGTTGCTTTTCTGTTTCCGATTGTTATTGTTCCTGTTTTATCCAAAAGCAATACATCAATATCCCCAGCAGTTTCTACTGCTTTTCCTGATTTTGTAATGACATTGGCACGCAACGCTCTGTCCATTCCCGCAATTCCAATTGCTGACAGTAAACCACCAATTGTTGTTGGAATCAAGCAAACAAAAAGTGAAATGAAAGCAGCAATAGTTATTGGTGCATTTGCATAATCAGCAAAAGGTTTCAACGTAACACAAACAATCACGAAGATTAAAGTAAATGCTGCCAACAAAATCGTCAAGGCAATTTCGTTTGGTGTTTTTTGTCGGCTTGCGCCTTCAACCAATGCAATCATTTTATCTAAAAAACTTTCACCAGGTTCATTGGTTACGATAACCTTGATTTTATCTGATAAAACTTTTGTCCCTCCAGTTACCGATGATTTATCACCACCTGATTCACGAATTACGGGTGCACTTTCTCCAGTAATTGCACTTTCATCTATTGTGGCTAAACCTTCGATGATTTCACCATCGGTGGCAATTAAATCACCTGCCTCACAAACAAAGATATCGCCTTTTTTCAATTCAGATGAACTGATATTTTTGATTTCTCCATTAGGTAAAACTTGTTTTGCTGGCGTTTCTTCACGTGTTTTTCTCAAACTATCGGCCTGTGCTTTTCCTCTGGCTTCGGCAATGGCTTCGGCAAAATTGGCAAACAAAAGCGTTGCCAATAAAATTAGAAACACAATAAAATTATATGCAAAACTGCCTTGATCCTGTGCGCCAAATAATATGGAAATACACACAACAAACATAATAGCAGTTCCTATTTCTACGGTAAACATTACCGGATTTTTGAACATTATCTTTGGGTTCAGCTTCACGAAAGACTGCACTAAGGCATCTTTCACTTGCTTACTCTCAAATAATGATGTGGATTTATTATTACTCATTTTGATATATTATTTTAATGAAAAGTATTCTGCCAATGGGCCTAAAGCTAAAGCAGGAAAGAATGACAATGCAGCAATAATCGCAATTACAGCAAAAACCATGATTCCAAAAATAGGAGTGTCAGTTTTTAAAGTTCCTGCACTTTCCGGGATGTATTTTTTATTAGCCAATAAACCAGCAATAGCCAATGGGCCAATAATTGGAATAAAACGACTCAATAACAATACAATTCCTGTAGTAATATTCCAAAATGGATTATTGTCTCCCAAACCTTCAAAACCTGAACCATTGTTGGCTGCACTTGAGGTAAATTCGTATAACATTTCTG
>NZ_JAYWDT010000195.1:0-3074 GCF_043779715.1 Flavobacterium sp. | reverse complement strand
TTTGTTAGGGTTTAAATGTTAGACAACAATTAAATTTTATTCTTGCGACAAAAATGATTTTTATTTAGGAAAAGAATATTTTGCATTAAAAAGAAATTCTTTGTCTGTTAAAGTTTTTAAAAAAGCTAACAATTCAGTTCTTTCATTATCGGATAAATTCATTGGTTTTACTAATTGTTTCGATAATGTTTTACTAGTTTTAATTTCCGAATTATAGTGTTTTATCACTTCGGTTAAAGTTTTAAACCGTCCATCATGCATGTAAGGATAAGTAAATTCAATATTTCGTAGAGTAGGTACTTTAAATAGTAAATAATCCTTAGGATTCTGAGTATATTTTATTCTTCCAAAATCGTTTAAAGTTGTATCTATTTCTAAACCATTATTTTCAAATTTATCGCTCGAAAATAAAGGTTCCTGATGACAACTAGCGCAATTTATTTTAAATAAGTTGTATCCTTTTTGCTCTATATCTGTAAATAATTCTTCTTCTCTCATCACTTTATCGTATTTCGAATTAGAAGTTTTTAGCATTACTAAAAACTGTGATAAAGCTTTCAATGTTAATTGTCCTGTAACTTTACTTGTCCCGAAAGCATTATAAAATAATTGTTGGTACTTTTCGTTATTTTGAAGTTTATAAACTACATTTTGCAATGTTTCGTCCATTTCTACTGGACTTGTAATTGGAGCAAGTGGTTGCACATCGAGATGATTTACAGCTCCGTCCCACATAAAAGTTTTACTCCAAGCCAAATTTTGCAAGGTTAACGAATTTCTGTTTCCAATTTTGCCTTCTATTCCGTGACTCAAAGCATGGTCTACGTGTGTAAAACCTGTAGCCTGCAAATGACAATTAGCACAAGAAATAGTATTGTCTTTAGATAAAATTGGATCATAAAATAACTGCCTTCCTAGTTGAAATCTTTCTTCGGTTAACGGATTATTTTTAAAATCATAATAAGGTTTTGACCAACCTTTTGGAATATCGAAATAAATAGGAGTAAGCGTTTTTTTTACAAAAGCTAGTAAAATAATAAGTACAAAACTAAAAAATATATAGACTATAATTTTTTTCATTCTATGTAAAACATTTTTGCGCTCAAATTAGCTAATTCCATAGCTTTCTTACCTGGAATCATGACAGAATTAGTTTCTGAAAGTTGTATTTTATCAAAAAAAGAAGCAAAATTTAATACAACATCAAGATTGTTTGATTTTGCAAATAAAATTACTTTTCGCATAGCATAATTGGGCTTTAAATAGCCACCAATATGAAACTGAAATTCATTTTTTCTAGTCTTACAACTGTTGCTTTTGCCTTCAATTTTCATATTAATATAACCACTTTGCCAAGCCCAATACATTCCTTTTGTAGGATCTAAATCACCAGACAATGCTCCAGAAACGCTAGCAAGACTATCAATACCAATATTAAATGTAATTTTATTTACAATTTTATTTTCAGTTTTACAAATAGGTATTTTTAGTGAATTTTGGTTTTCTATATCAATTAGATGATAACTATTTGATTGTGAAAAAATTGTTTTATCTGCATATTCAATTTGAATTTTGGAAATATAAAATTTAACTAAATTAAGCCGCAATGTGTCTTTACTTTTCGAAATATATACTTTGTTTAGTTCTAAAGGATTTGTATCGAATTTTAAATTCAAGTTCATAAACAAAGAGTCTTTTTCTTTCTGAGCTTGAGAGCTTTCAGAAAAAACCAGACAAAGAATGAAACAAAATATTATTTTTTTAATCATTTCGTGGTTTCGATTTAGAAAATATTTTGGCGAATTCCGTAGTTAAATCAGAAAAACGGTCTAATTGCTCCTTCTTGCAAAGCTTTTTTATATCCTGAAAATGCTTGAAATGTGTGTTTTCAATTTCTTTCTGAATATTTGCCAATTTATTTACTAAACTATCTTTAGTTTTATTATCAACCTCAGATTTTACTAATTCTGAATATAAATTTTGTTTTGTATTTTTAATTTGTTCTTGCAAACTATCTATATTCGATCTGTGCCAATTTATTAACTCTTGGTATGCTTTTGCTTGTTGTTTATTAAAACCTAATTTTCGGATAATTATTTCTCTAGGTTTTGGTTTCTTCTTAATATCTTCTGATCTATTCTCTGAAAAAATAAAAAAACCTAACATTGTAAAGTTTAGAATAATTAGTGCAATTACCGAGAAAGTTAGTAGTTTAATTTTGTCCATAATTAATAAAGTTGGTTTGAATTATAAATAGAAGCTACTAACATTTCGGTATCAGTATTGGATTTATTAGGTCCTGAAAAAATAATTTTAAAATTTAATGAAAATAAAATAGCAAAAGAAGCCGCTGCAATCCAAATCCATTTGTTAGAAACCACATTTTGTTCTTTTATTTTATTTTCAATTTTAGAAAACAGCAAATTATCAGGTGTAATTTGCGTTATTCCATCGGTGCTATCCATAACACTATTTATCCATTTTTCTTGTTCCATAATTGTTTAGACAAATTATTTAATTATTTCTTGCGATGTTCTTCAAATTTATTCGATAATTTTTCTCTCAAACTAGTTTTGGCTCTAAAAATAAGAGATTCGACCGATGAAATACTAAGTTGCATGATGTCTGAAATTTCAGGATTGCTTAATCCGTCTAGTTTAGAGAGTATAAAAGCCGTTTTCTGATTTTCAGTTAACTCATTTATAACGCCAAATAAAATGGCCGATTTTTCTTTATTCTCTAATAAAATTCCAGGATGTTCAAAATTAGATAAATTATTAATTTCCAACTCATTATTGCTTTTACGTCCAAAAACAAAAAAACGTTTTTTACTGGCTTTATGTTTAATGAAATTTAAACTTTTATTGATGGTTATTCTATAAATCCATGTTTTCAGAGAAGATTTATTATTAAATTGATGTAAAGATTCGTGCACTTGAATAAAAATATCTTGTGTAACTTCTTCAGCATCTTCGGTATTTTGTAAATAATTTAGCGCAACATTATAAACCAATACTTTGTATTCATTGTATAAGTTATTAAAATTGGTCGGGTTGTGCTTCATAATATTTATT
>NZ_JAYWDT010000194.1:0-6698 GCF_043779715.1 Flavobacterium sp. | reverse complement strand
TATCAGAAATGAAAAATATGAAAAAATGGTTCTTAGTAACATCTTTTTTAATTACTGTATCATCAGTATTTGGACAAGGAAAAATAACAGGTTTCGTTTATGACGAAAACGGACCTTTGCCAGGTGCAAATATAGTAATTGAGGGCAATAGAAATGGGATATCAACTGGTTTCGATGGTAGTTTTACAATTGATTCAGTATCAGAAAACGGAAACGTTGTAGTGTCTTTCTTAGGATTTACAACAAAAAAAGTAGCTTACGTTGTTGCAAGTGGACAAACAACAGATTTAGGAAATATAGTTTTATCTAGCGATGATAACGTTCTTGGAGAGGTTGTTATTACATCGACAGTAATCGATTTAGCAAAAGACAGAAGAACACCCGTAGCGGTTTCGACCATTAAAGGATCCGAAATTAGAGAAAAATTAGGGTCTCAAGAATTTCCAGAAATTTTAGCAAACACCCCATCGGTATATGCTACAAAAGGTGGTGGAGGTTTTGGAGATTCTAGAATTAATATTCGTGGATTCGACCAGAGAAATATTGCTGTAATGATAAACGGAGTTCCTGTAAATGACATGGAAAACGGAGCTGTTTTCTGGAGTAACTGGGCAGGTTTGTCTGATGTTACTTCTGCAATGCAGGTACAAAGAGGTTTAGGTTCATCTAAACTAGCTATTTCTTCAGTAGGAGGAACTATAAATGTAATTACGAGAACAGCTGACATGAAAGAAGGTGGGTCAGTTTCTGCTATGTTAGGAAATGAAGACTATTTAAAAACGATAGCTTCATATTCTACAGGGAAAATGAAAAATGGCTTATCAGCTTCTGTATTATTTAGTAATACACAAGGGAATGGTTATGTAAACGGGACAAAATTCTCGGGACAAAATTATTTTGTAGGGATTGGTTATGAGTTTAATGAAAAACATGATGTTCAATTTACATTTACTGGCGCACCGCAATGGCACAATCAGAGATCAGCAAGCCCTACAATTGCACAATTTATTAAATACGGTAAAGGTGGGGAACCTAATATTCGCTACAACTCTGATTATGGTTATTTGAATGGTGAGGAGTACAGTTTTAGAACTAATTTTTATCATAAACCCGTAGCTTCTTTTAACTATAATTTTAAAATAAACGATAAAACTAAGGTATCTACTGTTTTATATGGTTCTTGGGGACGTGGTGGAGGATCTAATGGCGCTGGTGCAATAAGAGGAAATAGGTTTAATGGAGATAATTTAAGAACATCAAACGGAGCTATTAATGTTGATTTAATACAAGCTTGGAATTCTGGCGGAGCAGTTTCTATTGTTCCAGTGACAGGAGGACTTCCTAACACAACGCCTAGAGCTCAAATAGGTGGTGCATATCAGAACAGTGCATCTACTAGTAACAATGGAACTAATGGTATTTCAAAAATATCATCTATAAACTCACATGACTGGTATGGTGGTGTTATTAATTTAAACAGAAAACTAACAGATAAATTAACATTAGATTTTGGTTTTGATGCAAGAACTTACAAAGGGTTTCATTATCAAAACTTAAACGATTTGATAGGTGCTACAAATTATAATGCTAATTATTCAGCAGTTGGAGCAGGAAGTAACGATATAAATAATCCTGTTAGAATATTAACAGATCAATATGCAACAGAACCTAATGGAAACCCATTTTTTAAATTAAACTATCAAGAAAGAATTAATTTCAATAATGACGGTTTGGTAAAATGGTACGGAGCTTTTACTCAATTAGAATACAGTACCGAGAAACTGACTGCATTCGTTCAAGGAGCAGTTTCGCAACAAGGTTTCAAAAGAGTAGATTATTTCAAATATAAAACAACTGACCCATTAAGCTCAACAGCTAATGAAAAAATTCTTGGAGGAAACGTAAAAGGTGGTGTAAACTATAACCTTAACGAAAGAATGAATGTTTTTGTAAATGCAGGTTATTATTCTAAACAACCATTTTTTAATGCTGTTTATCCAAACAATGCATCTATACTAAACGGAAATTTAGTTAACGAAAAAATAGTTGGTTTTGAAGCTGGTTACGGATATAAAGCCCCTAAATTTAATGCAAATTTGAACGTATATCACACCACTTGGAAAGACAGATACCAAAGAACCACTGATACTGATTTATTAAATGTTGGTGGATATTATGATTTCTCAGGAATTACAGAGGTTCATACAGGTGTTGAGTTAGAAATGAGTGTTAAGCCATTAACAAAATTAGGTTTAAACGCAATGTTTTCTGTAGGAAACTGGGAATACAAAGGAAATAGTTTAAGTAACAGATACGACGCTTCAAACACCCCAATTGGTGGAGGAACAACAACAACTTTATATTTAGACGGTGTTAAGGTAGGTGATGCTGCGCAAATGACGGCAAGTCTTGGCGCCAATTATGAAGTTGCTAAAGGACTAAAAGTTGACGCAAATTACAGATTTTCGGATAAACTTTATGCTGGAATTTCTCCTAATAATTTTAATAAAGAAGACAATAAAGGGTCGTTACAATTACCTAATTACGGATTAATGGATGCTGGAGTTACTTACAAAATAAATAGAACCAAAGACAGTAAAGATTCATTTACATTGAGAGTAAACGTAAACAATGTTTTAAATGAAATATATGTTTCTGAATCTAGAACAAATCAGTTTACTGCAACCGAAACAGAGTTTAACACGCCAACCGCAGGAAGTGATGGATTAATTAATCCAACAGCAGCCGTTACAACAGGAAACAAGCTTAAAGGTACAGGTGCAAATCAATATGCAACTTACCAAGATTATCAAAATAGAGGATTATATAACGGAACCGATATTAGAAACCAAGTCTATTTCGGTTTCGGAAGAACATGGAATTTTGGAGTGACTTATAACTTCTAAAAATATAAATAATTTAATGTTTTTTAAAACCATCTGATGCGAGTCAGATGGTTTTTTTTATTAACCCAGATTTTAATTAACTTTACCAACATAAAATTAGAATATGAAAATAGGCTTATACTTCGGAACCTTTAATCCCATTCATATTGGGCATCTAATTATTGCCAACCACATGGCCGAATATTCTGATTTAGAACAAATCTGGATGGTTGTCACGCCTCACAATCCACTAAAAAAGAAAGATACTTTGCTAGACGATTACCAACGTTTGCATTTGGTAAATTTAGCAACAGAAGATTATCCAAAAATTAAACCCTCAGATGTAGAGTTTAAGCTACCGCAACCCAATTATACCGTAAATACTTTGGCACATTTACAAGATAAATTTCCATCATATGAATTTTCATTAATTATGGGCCAAGACAATCTGAACTCGCTACACAAATGGAAAAATTACGAGATAATTTTACAAAACCATGAGATTTATGTGTATCCTCGAGTTTCTTCGGAGGCTGAAAATCTGGATTCAAAAATCTCCCTAAACTTCGGAACAAAAATTCATATTATAAACGCTCCGATTGTAGAAATTTCATCTACTTTTATTCGTGAAAACATCAAAAACAAAAAAAACATTCAACCCTTATTACCTTCTAAAGTTTGGGAATATATAAATCATAATAATTTTTATAGAAAGTAAAATTTATATTATAATTAACACCTGTTATAATTCTTACAATTAGCAGAACATTACCTTTGTTACTTAAATTCATAACATGAATCCATGAAAAAAGTAATTAAAATCTCAATCTTTATCCTTTTTATATTCAATGCAAAAGCTCAAAATATCGCTTTCACTGCTAATGAATTATACCCTGAAGGTATTGCTTATAACAAAAAACAAGATGTCTTTTTTGTAAGTTCGTTGCATTACGGAAAAATTGGAAAAGTAACCCGAAATGGAGAATATTCAGAGTTTATTTCCGATAAGGATTTGGTAAGTACTATAGGAATTCATGCTAATGAAAAAGCAAATTTGTTATATGTTTGTGTTTCAGATCCAGGTGTCTCGGTACAAACAAATGTATCAACACAAATGAAATTAGCTAAGTTAATTTCCTACGATTTAACAACTGGAAAGCGAAATTTTGTAGCCAATTTAGAAGAATTAAGCCCAACTGGCGAAAATTTCGCAAACGATGTCGATTTTGACAGTTCAGGAAATGCTTACGTTACTAATAGTGTTTCTCCAATTATTTACAAAGTTTCTAAAACTGGAGTCGCATCAATTTTTGCTACAAATGAAAACTGGAAAAAAAAGGGTTTCAGTCTTAATGGGATTGTTGTTTACAAAAACCAATATTTAATTACAGTACAGTCAAATACGGGAGAGTTGTATAAAATTTCTTTAAAAAACCCAACTCAAATTACCAAAATAAATACTGATTTAATCCTTGGTGGAGACGGAATTTTCTTAAATAAAAACAATGAATTAATGGTTGTCTCGAATTCTAAAAAACAAGTTTTTCAATTAGTTTCTACCGATGATTTTGTTACTGCCAAAGTTATAAAAACCGCTCCAACTGAAATGACATTTCCAACAACTGGTATTGTTGCAAAAGGAAAATATTATGTTTTAAATGCTAAACTAGACGAGATTTTTAATCCAAAGGTGACTAAAACCTCAAATTTTTTAATTCAAGAGATAAAATTTTAAAATAAAAACCATGTTAAACTTCGAATTATACAATCCGACCAATTATATTTTTGGTAAAAATCAAATAGAAAAACTTTCTACTTTAGTTCCAAAAAACGCAAAAATTCTTTTGGCTTATGGCGGTGGAAGCATTTTCAAAAACGGAATTCATGAACAAGTAATCAAGAACTTACAAGGTTTCGACATTATCGAATTTGGTGGTATCGAATCCAATCCGCGTTTTGAAACCTTAATGACTGCTGTCGAAATCGTCAGAAAAGAAAAAATAAATTTCATTCTTGCTGTTGGTGGCGGAAGTGTTATCGATGGTGTAAAATTTATTTCGGGCGCAACAAATTTTGAAGGCAATCCTATCGACATTCTTAAAAATAGAATTCAGTTTTCCGATTTATCTAAAGTAATTCCGTTTGGAACCGTTCTTACATTACCTGCAACTGGATCGGAAATGAATTCAGGCGCAGTAGTAACCATAGGAGCAACTCAAGAAAAACTCGTTTTAGGCGGTAGTGCATTATTTCCAAAATTTTCTGTTTGTGATCCAACAGTGATTGCTTCATTGCCCAAACGTCAGTTAGAAAATGGCGTTGTAGATGCATTTACGCATGTTATGGAACAATATTTAACCTATCCACATGACGCCATTTTACAAGACAGAATCGCCGAAAGCATATTACAAACATTAGTAGAAATTGGTCCAAATGTTGTAGAAAATCCAACAGATTATAAATTGGCAAGCAATTTTATGTGGTGTGCTACGATGGCGCTAAACGGATTAATTCAAAAAGGAGTTCCTTCAGACTGGGCAACACACATGATTGGTCACGAACTTACCGCTTTATACGAAATAGACCACGCCAGAACTTTGGCAGTTATTGCGCCAAGTTTGTATAAAGTAATGTTTGAAACCAAAAAAGACAAATTAGCACAATACGGCGAAAGGATTTTTAATGTTTCAGGAAATTCAACCGAAGAAAAAGCAGAAAAAGCGATAGAAAAAACTATCGAATTTCTTCACAAAATGGGAATGCAAACCAAACTGTCTGAATACACTGAAGATTACAAAAAATCGGCAGACTTTATTGTAAATCGTTTCGAAACAAGAGGTTGGAAAGCATTAGGCGAGAAACAAAACATCACTTTGCAAAGAGTAAAAGAAATTGTAGAAGGTAGTTATTAGAAAATTAACTCCTAAATTTCAAAAGGCGTTCAAGAAATAATTTCCTGAACGCCTTTTTTTCTAAACACCAAAACAAAACTTATTTTTAATATACTTAACTAACTTATAAGTATAACGTTAGAAATATTTTTAAATTGTGTAAAAAATCACAATCTAATGTTAAATTTTAAAAAGTCTTTATTCTCGTAGCATTACAGCAATAACTTTTATGTTTACAGTATTTTGCTTACTTTTGAAACACTAAATTTTTTGTAATGACTACAAAACCAAAATTTGCCGTAATAGGCGGAGGAAGTTGGGCAACTGCCATCACTAAAATGTTATGCGTAAATCTAGAAGAAGTTTCTTGGTATATGCGTAATGAAGATGCAGTAAATCACATTAAAACATACAAACACAACCCAAATTATTTAACTGGTGTTGAATTTGATACAACTAAATTACGACTTACAACAAATATAAACGAAGCTGTTGCTTATGCCGATTATATTATTTTTGCTATTCCATCTGCATTTTTAAGCAACGAACTCGAAAAAATGACCGAAAGTCTTGAAGGTAAAATTATTTTTTCAGCCATTAAGGGAATTGTTCCTGAAACGAGTCTTATTGTTGGAGAACATTTTAATAAAACTTACGATATTCCTTTCGATAATATTGGTGTAATTACTGGACCATGTCATGCCGAAGAAGTAGCGTTAGAACGTTTGTCGTATCTAACGATTGCTTGTGGCGATGCCAAAAAAGCAAAAATAGTCGCAAATTGTTTGTCTGGGCATTTTATTAAAGCAAAAATTTCCGATGATATTATTGGGACAGAATATGCCGCGATGCTAAAAAATATTTATGCCATTGCAGCAGGAATTGCTCATGGTTTGGGTTATGGCGATAATTTTCAATCGGT
>NZ_JAYWDT010000193.1:0-3082 GCF_043779715.1 Flavobacterium sp. | reverse complement strand
GATAAACTTCTCGTCCTGGAATATGCGCATAAAAAAAGAGAATCAAAATGATTCTCTTTTTAGGTAGTAGCGGGAACAGGACTCGAACCTGTGACCTTCGGGTTATGAGCCCGACGAGCTGCCTACTGCTCTATCCCGCGTTGTTTCGAGTGCAAATATACAACCAATTTTCATTCGTGCAACAAAAATAGTAAAAAACTTTATATTTTTTCTATTTACTTGATTTTTAATAATTTAGATTAATTTTCAATACCTAATGTAATAGTACTTATGTAATTAAGATTTCTTTTTGTTGCGACTATTCACTTGATATGACTACCTTTGCAAAATAAAATACAATATAAATGTCACATAAAGCAGGTTTTGTAAACATCATAGGAAATCCAAACGTTGGGAAATCGACGTTAATGAATGCCTTTGTTGGGGAACGATTATCAATTATTACATCAAAAGCACAAACAACACGTCATAGAATTCTTGGAATTGTAAATGGAGAAGATTTTCAGATGATCTTGTCTGATACGCCAGGAATTATCAAACCAGCATACGAAATGCAGGAATCGATGATGAATTTTGTAAAATCAGCTTTCGAAGATGCAGATGTTTTGATTTATATGGTCGAAATTGGTGAACAAGACTTGAAAGATGAAGCTTTTTTTAATAAAATCATCAATGCAAAAATTCCTGTTTTATTACTTTTAAATAAAATAGATACTTCGAATCAAGAACAACTAGAAGAGCAAGTGGCTTTTTGGACTGCTAAAGTTCCTAATGCAGAAATTTTTCCGATTTCGGCATTACAGAATTTTAATGTGCCAGAAGTTTTTGACCGAATCATAAAATTATTACCAGAATCGCCAGCTTATTATCCTAAAGATCAGCTGACGGATAAGCCTGAAAGATTTTTTGTGAACGAAACTATTCGCGAGAAAATCTTGCTACATTATAGTAAAGAAATTCCGTATGCAGTAGAAATCGTAACTGAAGAATTTTTTGAAGACGATAATATTATCCGAATTCGTTCCCTAATTATGGTAGAACGTGAAACTCAAAAAGGTATCATAATAGGTCATAAAGGTGAAGCTCTGAAAAGAGTAGGAGTAGAGTCTCGTGCCGATTTAGAGAAATTTTTTGGTAAACAAATACATATCGAATTGTATGTAAAAGTGAATAAAAACTGGAGAAGTAACACAAATATGTTGAAGCGTTTTGGTTATAATCAATAGATTTTAGATTTCGGACTTTAGATTTCAGATTTGAAAAATCATGAATATAAATTGATTGTTGATCTAGCCCTGATAGCAGTGGAAATCCTTTTTCTCATCAGTTCGAGTTCCTCGCTTTTTTGCGAGGAGTATCGAGAACAAGAGAAAAAGATTGTAACGAATAGCAGGAAATAGCTCCTAAAAAATACTATAAAAACTTAGTATCTTAGTTACTTAGCAACTTAGTCGCTTTTTTGACTACCTTTGCAAAAAATTAAAAATACCTTATTGTTTGATTTTAAGAGCCTAATGATTCAGTTTTTCTGAAATCTAAACTCTAAAATCTGCAATCTAAAATTAGAAATATGAATAACATTGTTGCGATAGTAGGAAGACCTAATGTAGGGAAATCAACCCTTTTTAATAGGCTGATACAAAGAAGAGAAGCTATTGTAGATTCGGTTTCTGGAGTTACCAGAGATAGAAACTACGGTAAAAGCGAATGGAACGGAAAAGAGTTTTCTGTGATTGATACCGGCGGATATATTCGCGGATCTGACGACGTTTTTGAGGGAGAAATCCGCAAACAAGTCGAATTAGCGATTGACGAAAGTGATGTAATTATTTTTGTTGTCGATGTTGAAGAAGGAATTACTCCTATGGATGACGCGGTTGCTAAAATGTTGCGTAAAGTAACAAAACCAGTTTTACTTGCCGTAAATAAGGTTGATAACGCGATGCGTGAAAAAGATGCTGTGGAGTTTTATAACCTAGGATTAGGCGAATATTATACTTTTGCGAGTATATCAGGAAGTGGAACAGGAGATTTACTTGATGCTCTTATTGATGCATTTCCTGTAAAACCATTACCAACACAAGAGGAAATTGTATTGCCTCGTTTTGCAGTAGTAGGTCGTCCTAATGCTGGAAAATCTAGTTTTATCAATGCCTTAATTGGTAAAGAAAGATTTATGGTTACCGATATTGCTGGAACTACTCGTGATTCGATTGATACTAAATACGACCGTTTTGGATTTGAATTTAACTTAGTCGATACTGCTGGAATCCGTCGTAAAGCTAAAGTAAAAGAAGATTTAGAATTTTATTCGGTAATGCGTTCTGTTCGTGCTATTGAACATGCTGATGTTTGTATCCTAATTATCGATGCTACTCGTGGTTTTGAAGGGCAAGATCAAAGTATATTTTGGTTGGCTGAAAAAAACAGAAAGGGTGTTGTTATCTTAGTAAATAAATGGGATTTGGTCGAAAAAGATACCATGTCAACTCGTGATTATGAAGCTAAAATTCGTGCAGAACTCATGCCGTTTGTCGATGTGCCAATTCTTTTTGTGTCGGCACTTACAAAACAACGTTTGCTAAAAGCATTGGAAGCGACTGTTCAGGTTTATGAAAATAGACAACAGCGTATTTCGACTTCAAAATTTAACGATTATATGTTGAAAATCATCGAAAATCATCCGCCGCCAGCCTTGAAAGGGAAGTTTGTGAAAATTAAATATTGTATGCAATTGCCAACACCAACACCACAATTTGTGTTTTTTGCCAACTTGCCTCAATATGTAAAAGATGCTTACAAGCGTTTTCTAGAAAACAAAATTCGTGAGAATTGGGATTTTGAAGGTGTTCCGATTGATATTTACATTAGAGAGAAATAATAAAAAAAGTCCCAAGAAATTGGGACTTTTTTTTATATATAATGATCTATTTTTTTATTACTGCTACCAACTTCCGCTACTTCCGCCACCAGAGAATCCTCCGCCACCAAAACCACCACCAAAACCTCCGCCACCAGAGAAACCTCCTCCAGATGAACCACCAAAACCACCTCCGCCACTTCGTCCCATACTACTTAAAAT
>NZ_JAYWDT010000192.1:0-15434 GCF_043779715.1 Flavobacterium sp. | reverse complement strand
AGTACAGGCGCGAAGGTGCCTGGGTAGAATTTCCCACCAGGCGCTTTCGTTGCGGTGAAGTAGTGGAAGGAAATGTCAGAGCGAAGATTGGTAAAATTGAAGTTCAGGCCGCCCATTCCCTTGGTTAAGTAGCCTGCATCCGTGCTGCATAAAGCGTACTTCACGGGGGCCGTTCGCCTGAAATCTGGGATAAGTGGTTACATCAACTGCTAAAGGGAATATGGTCTGGTGTAATATTGTGATATACAAAAAGGAATTCCGACCTGTATTCGCTGGACTGAAAGCTCCAATGAAGTCATACGATTGCGGCTTTGACGTAGTCGAAAAGGTTACTCTGACGATGCCGTTGTTGCTAATCAGGTAACAAGGTACATATTAGATAATTGGCCCCATGAAAGCGTCATAAAACGACGCTACATCACTTACACTATCACTTGTGGAAGTGCAGACGAAATCGTGTAGGCCGATGTGATGGCTAATGTTGCACGTCTTGGTTCAAATAGTTGGAATTCATTGGTCATCTGCTTTCCTGGAGATAATTCACATGCAAATGAACTTTACTATACTATAGTGAAGAATCACTGATGCGAGTTGGAAAGCCGCTCGCATCTCTTACCGTCGTAATCAACCTAGTAATCAAGCAGGAGTCTCATCAGATGGTGCTTTTGGTAAGAAGTCATCAAAGCAGACAAACAGTACAGAATTTAAATTCACCTCAAGGCGTTGCTGGAGGTGCTCATCCTCCTCAATTTTGTATTGCAACTTAAACTGTTCAACGGTTAGATCAGCATTCGCAGTCACAATCAAGGCCAGGAGTACCAACCAAAGGGCGAACATGGCGTGGACGATATAGAATGTCTCGGCATCGGCCTGAAAGGTTGCGCAATCGATGTCTTGGTTGCATACAGTGGACGTCTAGTAGATGAAGATTCAATTGACTACTAACAACTTCGAATCTCACAAGACGCTTCAAGGTAGAACATTTTCACTGCTGAAGTGCTGCATACTGTAGCTGTTCAGTACTAAGATTCGAAATGATGTGTTGCGAAGGAAAGAGGGTATATTTTAGTATAACGTTATGGTAACCATTTCATTTTCCTTTGCGATATACCAATATAATTTTGGGTGTAAATCTTGTAGTTTTTTATAAATAAAATCGGTATCGGATTTTAAATCTTGTTCAGAAATTAAATCGTTTAGATGTTCATTATGCTTTTTTACTGATGAACAACTTGAAAAAAATAATATTGAGATTAGAAGAAGTGCTTTTTTCATATATTCTACTTAATAATTGATTTAATTATGGGTTAAATTTCTAAACCTGAATTACTCCCAAATTAAACTGCTTTTCAATTGGTGCATGATTTGCAGCTTCAATCCCCATCGAAATCCAAGTTCTGGTTTCTAAAGGATCTATTATTGCATCTGTCCACAAGCGAGAAGCCGCATAATATGGGGAAACTTGCTCGTCGTAACGTGCTTTTATTTTATCAAAAAGTTCTTTTTCTTTGGCTTCATCAATTACTTCTCCTTTCGCTTTTAGCGAAGAAGCTTCAATTTGCGCCAATACTTTTGCAGCTTGTGTTCCGCCCATAACAGCGAGTTCAGCACTTGGCCAAGCAAATATTAATCTTGGATCATAGGCTTTTCCACACATGGCATAATTTCCTGCTCCATAAGAATTTCCTACGATTACAGTAAACTTTGGTACTACCGAATTAGAAACGGCATTCACCATTTTGGCACCATCTTTTATGATTCCGCCATGTTCTGATTTGCTTCCAACCATAAATCCTGTAACGTCTTGCACAAAAACTAATGGAATTTTCTTCTGATTACAATTGGCAATAAAACGGGTCGCTTTATCGGCAGAATCAGAATAAATTGCGCCACCAAATTGCATTTCGCCTTTGGCATTTTTTACCACTTTACGCTGATTCGCCACAATTCCTACTGCCCAACCATCAATTCTGGCATAAGCTGTGATTAATGTTTTTCCGTAATCGCCTTTGTATTCATCAAATTCAGAATTATCGACCATGCGCTTTATAATCTCATACATATCATATTGATCTGCACGTGATTTTGGAATAATTCCAAATATTTCTTTTTCATCAAGAACTGGCTTTTGAGATTTAACTCGGTTATAACCTGCTTTATCGAAATCACCAATTTTCCCCACGATACTTTTTATTCGATCTAAAGCGTCTTTGTCATCTTTGGCTTTATAATCCGTCACACCCGAAATTTCGCAATGTGTGGTTGCTCCGCCCAATGTTTCATTATCGATAGTTTCTCCAATAGCAGCTTTTACTAAATAGCTTCCTGCCAAGAAAATACTTCCTGTTTTATCTACAATCATGGCTTCGTCGCTCATAATTGGAAGATATGCGCCTCCCGCAACGCAACTTCCCATAACAGCTGCAATTTGGGTAATTCCCATACTGCTCATAATGGCATTGTTTCTAAAAATACGTCCGAAATGTTCTTTATCAGGAAAAATTTCGTCTTGCATAGGTAAATAAACTCCTGCCGAATCGACTAAGTATATAATTGGCAAACGATTTTCCATAGCAATTTCTTGCGCACGAAGGTTCTTTTTTGCTGTTATTGGAAACCAAGCTCCCGCTTTTACAGTAGCATCATTAGCAACAACAATACATTGTTTTCCTGAAATATATCCCATTTTCACCACTACTCCACCAGACGGACAACCACCATGTTCGGCATACATTCCTTCACCAACAAAAGCACCAATTTCGATGTTGTTTTCATTATTATCAAGCAGATAATCAATACGTTCCCTGGCAGTCATTTTGCCTTCGTTGTGTAATTTTTGGATTCGTTTTTCGCCTCCACCTAATTTTACTTTGGCAAAACGTTGTCTTAAATCTGATAATAAAAGCTTATTGTGGTCTTCGTTTTTGTTGAAGTTAATGTCCATTTTTATAGAATATAATTTGAAAAAGAAATAATAATTTTATGTGGCTAAAATACAAAATCAATTGTGATTTTAATCATTGATTTTCTGTTCAAATTAAAGATTTATTTTAAATATTTAATGTTAACTTAACATTACATTACTACATTTGCATTCAAATTAAAAAAATAGCAAGATGGCTTTAAAAGATTTATTCCAATTTTTTGTACCAAAAGACAAAACTTTTTTCCCCTTATTTATAAAAGCTTCTAATGAATTATTTGCTTTGTCAGAAAACCTACATGAAGCTGTAAATATTAGTAAAGACGAAAAAAAGGACCGTATTGATTATTACAAACAAGTTGAAGTACTAGTTATAAGTATCGAAGAAACTACTCATAAAATGAATTTAGAATTGAGTAAAAACTTTATTACTCCATTTGACAGAGAAGACATTCATTCATTAATTACATCGATAAACGAAGTGGCAAATAATATTTATTCGGCTTCAAACAGAATGAGATTGTATAATGTTGGGAAGATTAATAAATCAATAAGAAAATTAACAGAAATTAATGTTGAATCTTGCAACTCTATAAATAATGCAGTCATTGAATTAAAAGATTTAAAAAATCTTGATAAGATAAATGACAGTGTAAAAAAAATATATAAATTAGAAAGTAAAGCCGATGTTATTTTTGACAAAGCAGTTGCTGATTTGTTTGAAAATGAGACTGATGTCATTAACATAATTAAATACAAAGAAGTTTTATCAGCATTGCATAATGCTACTGATAAATGTAGAAATGTTGCCAGAACACTTGAAGCAATTTCGGTAAAACACGCTTAACTAATTTATTAAAATTCTTCAAATGGAATTAACGTTACTTATTGTAATCATTGTTATTGCATTATTATTTGATTTGGTCAACGGTTTTCATGATGCAGCAAATTCTATCGCTACAGTTGTTTCTACAAAAGTTTTAACTCCTGGACAAGCTGTTGTTTGGGCAGCATTTTTTAATGTACTTGCCTTCTGGATATTTGATATGAGTGTTGGAAATACAGTTGCAAAAACTGTAGACAATGGCGCTATAAATCTTTGGGTGATTCTCGCCGGACTAATTGCTGCAACAATTTGGAATTTATTAACTTGGAAGTTAGGAATTCCATCATCATCATCACATACACTTATTGGAGGGTTTGCTGGAGCAGCAATTGCTCATGCAGGTTTTAGTGTTGTAAATTCGACAGAAATACTTAAAGTGGTGGCATTTATTTTCTTGGCACCAGTTATTGGAGGAGTCATTGCGTACATCATTACCATTATAACAATACAAAGAAATCCTTATAAAAAAATTGGTTCATTTACAGTACTTTCTTTAGGTATTATGTACCTAATGAATCATATGGTAAATTATATGGATGTTAAACCAATCATGATGTGGATTGTAGGTGCAATGTTAGGTACAATGATTCTGTTTTATATTTGGTATTATGTGGTTCACGGAAAAAGCCAAACGGTTTTGAAAGAATCGAACATGTACAAAAAATTGCAATTACTATCATCAGCAGCGTTTTCTTTAGGTCACGGTGGTGCCGATTCTCAAAAAGTAATGGGAATTATTTGTGCAGCTTGTATGGTTTATGCCAACATTGCTAGAGAAAAAGGTATCGAAAATACTATTGATAAAAACCTTCAGGTTACCGAATTAATGCAAATTGAATATGAATCTGCCGAAGGTAAAATAGAAAAATTTAAACCCGAACATACAAACGGAGATAAAATATTTGTTTACACAAAAGGAAAAGATATCCTAGATGCAACAACGAATCAAGTTATTTTTGAAGACAAAAAGCTAAATGCAACTTATCCAGAATCAGCTCAATTTGCAGATTATATAGTTGATGGAAAACTAAAAGAAGGATATAAAGTAAAAACCAAAGTACATTCGGACTCGATGCCTTGGTGGATCGCATTTGGTTGTTATTTTATGATTGGTTTAGGAACATTAATGGGAGGTTGGAAAATTGTGAAAACAATGGGAACCAAAATCACAAAAGTAACGCCACTAGAAGGTGTTTGTGCAGAAACCGCAGGAGCATTAACCTTATTTACGGTTTCTAATATGGGAATTCCTGTTTCTACCACACATACCATTACAGGTTCAATAATTGGTGTTGGTGCCACAAAACGACTTAGTGCTGTGCGTTGGGGAGTTACAATAAGTTTATTATGGGCTTGGGTGCTAACGATACCAGTTTCGGCAGCAATCGCAGCCATTGTATATTATATTACGACAGTATTTGTATAAAAAAAGAGTTTGTTATAAAAGCAAAAAGGGAGAAATTTAGGTTTCTCCCTTTTTTGTTTTTAAATTTAACACATTCAAGAAAGTAAATTAAGCCTAGCAATCTTGTAAAATCTTTGTTAGTGGTTGGTTATTTTTTCGCTATTATTTGAAATCCATTTGCAATGTTTCCATTCATTGTTTTTACAACTAATGGATTTTCTATTAAAATATCCAAATCTTTTGTCAAAGTTTTAATCCACACTTTTGTATGATGACGAAAAATAGCTCCTTCAGGTAGTTTGAAAACACCAAAATTATCTTTGTCTCCGTTTAAATATTCATATCGTTCAACTTCAACTGAATTTTCTTGTAAGTAGTAATCGCTTATATAATTCCGCCTTTTTTAAGTTTAGATAGAAGTAAACTTATTAAACTATTCTGTCCTTCATTGGAAGGAATACAAGTTAAAACAGCAAAAAGGATAATGCAATCTATAGAATTGTCTTCTAGATTTAATTCTGTTGGATTATTAATATGATAAAGTGCTAAATTGTTTTCTGATATTCCTCTTGCGATTAATTCTTTAGAAGTGTCAAATCCACAAACATTTTCAAATCCTAAATCGATTAATTGTTTCACAATTCTTCCATAACCACATCCAAAGTCAACAATGCTACTTTGTTTTTTTAAAAAAGTATTTATTAATTCTAAATCTATTGGATGTGTAAAAGTTTTTATTTCTGCAACTTCGTCCCAATATTCTTTTTGATTATCTATATTCATTTTGTGCGTTTTTTTGCGCTTAACTATCCACTAACTCATTAATTTGTCTAGTTCTCATTAACCTTTTATTTCAATGAATCTTTTCTCGGTTTGTAATGCATCAAATATTCTCCTTTTGGCTTGCCATCATCAAAAGAACTAAACTTTATTAGTGCTCGCACATTATTTCTGGCTTCTTTGTTGGTGAAATTTTCGTATTCAATTCGGTAAATTGCAGAATACATTTCGGCACGACCAACACCGTGATAGCAATGAATTAGGACTGGATAATTGGCTTTGTTATCCATAATTTTTAAAAATGAATTTACATTTTCTTGTGTAGGAACCTGATCTGAACCATTGTTAAAATAGTTTACTCCTTTTATTTTTGAAACGGCTTCTTTTTCGGCAGTTAATTCAGTAGGGATTTCTGGATTATTCACTAAATCGGTAGTTCCTGGGAAACGCAAATCGACAATAGATTTTATATTATATTTCTTAACATAACTTGCTATTTCGTCTGGCGGAATAACGCCCGATTTATATACTTTCCCTTCAGTTATCGTTTCGAAATTATGATTGATATTCATATCATACACATACTTTCCAACAAATAGAAGTATGATGATACTTAACGTTATGACTATTTTTTTTACTTTAGAACTCATATAAAATATTGTTGTTTTCTTGCAAATGTATAGCAAAATTTAAAAATGGAAGATAAAATTATGTTAACTAATTTGCTGTCAATTTTTTATCCATAATTCTTCTCATATAATCCTGAATAAATGCTTTTGCTGATATTTCGAGCTTCTCAACTTCTTGATTTTTTACTTTTCCCATCAAGTTATTTTCTAAACCCAAATCTGTTTTATTATAAATTCCTACAATTTCTTTTCCATCGAAAGTACAAATATAATTTCCTTGCATAAACTGGTATTGTCCACCATTAAAATTACAAACAAATGGTGATATCTTTTTGTCTCCAACCAAGCTTCTGCCCCAGCTTCTAAAAGGTTTCTGATAACCTATCATATCTAATATCGTCGGATAAATATCTATTTGTTGGGCAAAATCGGTATTAACACCTTTTAGATTGCTATTGGGTTTGTAAATTAAAACAGGAACTGCCGAACGGTTAACTATTTGATTGTAAAAAGGATAATATGTCTGATTACAATGATCTGCTGTAATTATAAAAATAGTATTGTTAAACCAAGGTTGTTTGCTAGCCGATTCGAAGAATTTTTTGAAAGCATAATCGGTATAACCTACAACTGTATGCATAGGAATTGTTCCTTTTGGAAAAGTATCTTTATATTTTGCTGGCGGAATAAACGGTTCGTGCGACGAAACTGTAAATATGGTACTAAAAAAAGGCGTTTTCTTTTTGTCTAATTCTTGTTTCATAAATTGCATAAACGGCTCGTCCCAAATTCCCCAAGAGCCATCAAATTCTTTGTCATTGTTAAACTCTGTTCGTCCGTAATAATGGTCGAAACCTAAAATATTTCCGAAACCTAAAAATCCCATCGAACCATTAGCCGCACCATGAAAAAATGACGTATCATAACCCAATTCCTGAAGCGTAGAAACCAACGATTGTATTTTTTGCTTCGGATATGGTGATGATGTAAATGCATCTCTAAACGACGGAACACCAGCAATTACTGACGACATTCCGTGTATCGATTTACTTCCGTTTGCAAAAGCATTAGTAAAAATTAAACTGTGTTGCGCTAGCGAATCTATAAATGGTGTGTAACTTTTGTAATCTGGAATCGCATAATTTTTATTAAATGATCCCAAATATTCTCTTCCCATACTTTCGGTAATAATGACTACAATATTGGGTTTTGTAAGCGGATTATTTTTGTACTGTTTTATAGGTTGAATTGAGTTTTTTATTTGTTCTTCTGATACTAAATTTATTTTTTTGAAACTATTAGTTTTCATTGTTCTGATTAATGCAAAAGGCGTATTTAGCACAATATCTGCATGTTGTGGTTTTGTAACATATCTGTTTGCATCAATCATATTAATTGGTCTGGTACTTTTCTTAAAATCTCCACGAATCCCACCAATAGTCATAGTTGCTATAACTAACAATCCAATTATCGAGTAGGCGAAATATTTAATTTTACCAATTGTAATTTGTGTTTGAGCAACTTTTACCTTTTTATACAAATAAATCCAAAAGAATAATAATATAAAAAACAATGCATAAACATGCCAATAATCAACAATAAAACGAGAAAACAAACTACCTTTATTTGTCTCATTTTTAGCAATATCTAGAATTGCAATTGTAGTTCTGGCATAAGTAAATCGGTAATAAATATAATCTATAAAATTCGTTGCATACGCGATAGCATTAGAAATAAAATAGACCCAGAATAGAAAAATCTGATATTTTTTTGAAGTATTTATCCAAAATGGAAGTATCGAAAGTAAAATAAACAATCCATTTACATACAAAATCGCAGTCGTATCAAAGACCAAACCATGATAGGCTAACGATATATATTCGGAAACAGAATCTACTTTTAGTAATTTATAATTATATAAAAAGAAACCCAATCTGGCAATCGAATAAAACAAAAAAGCCAATAACACTCTATAAAACAAGACTTTATATTCTTGAAATCTGAAAAATTTAGACATGAAAATTGTAATTAAAAAGTACTTGTAAAAATAGAAAAATATAATCGCAATGGAAGAATTTTAATACATAATTATTATTCTAACTTTATCAAACAAAACATATATTTGTAATACTAAAGAAGCCGTTTTATGGAAGAGTGTATTTCAGTATTTGATATGTTAAAAATTGGCGTTGGTCCATCTAGCTCACACACGCTTGGACCTTGGCGTGCTGCCGAAAGATTTTTAGCCGAATTAACTGAAAGAAAAATATTAGACAAAACAATTCGAGTTAAAGTCGATTTGTATGGTTCTCTTTCGCTAACAGGAACTGGTCATGCAACCGATTTAGCAATCATGTTAGGACTTAGCGGACAAGATCCAGAATATATTCCTGTGCAAAACATTTCTGGAATTATAAAAAATATTGAAGACAAAAAAGAAATAAACTTGGGTAACAAACAACTTATTCCGTTTTATTTTTTACAAGACATTGTTTTCAATAAAAACTTTCTTCCTTTTCATGCCAATGGCTTAACATTTACAGCATTTACTTCCGATGAAAAAGAATACCAATCGACCTTCTACTCTATTGGTGGCGGATTTGTGGTTAAAGAAGAACGAACAAGTGCCAAGAAAAAAACTGAAATAAAACATGCTTTTCCTTTTCCAATAAATCTAGCAGCAGAATTATTGCAATATTGTATTTCGGAAAATAAAAAAATATCTGAAATCGTGTACGAAAACGAAAAATCGATGCGTTCCGAAGAACAAATTCATCATGAGTTAATGAGAATTTGGGAAACCATGCTAGAGTGTATGTACATTGGTTGTCATTCTGAAGGGATTTTACCGGGCGGATTGAATGTAAGAAGACGTGCATTCGATATGCATCAAAACCTAATTGGATTGGCCAATTATTCGAACCCTCAAGAATGGCTAGAATGTATTAGAAAAACCGAAGTCAAATTTCGTCAAATTCTAAAATGGGTTTCTTGTTTTGCCCTTGCGGTAAATGAAGTGAATGCTTCGCTAGGACGAGTAGTAACAGCACCAACCAACGGAAGTGCTGGTGTAATTCCTGCTGTTTTGATGTATTATTTATGTATCGAAAACCATGAAGCTGGCGAAAAAGAAATTAAACAATTCTTGATGGTTGCTGGCGAAATAGGAAGTATTTTCAAAAAAGGTGCAACAATATCCGCTGCAATGGGCGGTTGTCAAGCCGAAATTGGCGTATCATCAGCTATGGCTGCGGCTGCACTATGCGAACTCATGGGCGGAACTCCAGAACAAGTTTTAATGGCGGCTGAAATTGCTATGGAACATCATTTGGGATTAACCTGCGACCCGATTGGTGGTTTGGTTCAAATTCCGTGCATCGAAAGAAATACAATGGGAGCCATAAAAGCTATAAATGCTGCCGAATTAGCACTAGAAACCGATCCTAAAAATGCCAAAGTTCCATTAGACAAAGTAGTAAATACGATGTGGCAAACTGCTAAAGACATGAATAACAAATACAAAGAAACTTCTGAAGGAGGATTAGCAATTGCTGTAAATATGTCTGATTGTTAGTCTAATTTGAATAAATATCAAAATGAATATTGAACAACAAACACCTAGAGAATTACTTCAACAATTTTACATTGATAATAATTTAGGGTTAGATGGTGGTCAAAAAAGCTCTAGTGTAAGAATTGAATTGACTCCAAAATTTAATTTCTATTTTCCCAATTTTGATGCCCGCAGAGAAGCAGTAATCAAACACGATATTCATCATTTATTGACAGGATATGATACCACAATTATTGGCGAAAGTGAAATTAGTACTTGGGAAATTGCCTCAGGATGTAAAAAATATTGGGCTGCTTTTTTAATTGATACTAGTGGTGTAATGGTTGGCTTACCTTTCAGTTTTTCACGAGTTTTGAAAGCATTCGCACGAGGAAGAAGGACAAAAAACTTGTATCACGATATCTTTTCTAACGAAACTGCTCTAGATATGAAAATTTTCGAATTGCGTGAAATTTTAAATCTAAACCATAATCCAAAAAATATAGCTCCAAATTTAACTGATGTGATTTTATTCACCTTATTCGTTTTTTATGGAGCTATATATTCAATTTTACTTTTGGTTACTTTTCCATTTTTACTTTTGTATTCTATTTATACAGGAATATCAAATCGAAAGTTGAAACTTTGAAAACAAAAAAGTTATCGATGTTAAATTATTTTCTTCTAGTATCAATAATATGAATGATTTTCCATAGATTATTTTCTTTGAAAAATGTAAAAGCGTTCACACCAGAATGACTTAGTTTTCCATTGATATAAAATTCGTAAGGTGTCCAAGCATCTGCCATTGCTCCATCAACTTGAATATTATAACTCAAAATCTTTTCTTCAAATTTCATATCCGCTGGAAAAGTCGAGAATGATTTGTAAAATTCTGTTGTTTTTTCATCAACCAATTTGGTTCCTTTTTGTCCTTCTATGATCGATTGTAAAATCATTTTATCGTGGCAAACAGATTTGATTTTTAGGGTATCTTTTGTATGAAAGCCATCAAAAAAAGTTTTAACTGTATTTTCAATTTCAGACTTTTGTGCATTCGCATTTAAAGCAAAACAAAAGATAAATAGAGCAGCAAAATATTTCATATTTCATATTTTTAAAGGTTATTTTATTTGTATCAAAAAACGAATAATTGTTACACTTTTATAGAATTTGTAGTACTTTTACACTTCAAAATTTACCATTATGTCAGTAGCTAAAAAAGATTACAAACGAATTACCACCAAATCATTGATAGAAATGAAAGCCAATGGCGAAAAAATTTCTATGCTCACAGCCTACGATTATACGATGGCAAAAATTGTAGATACTGCAGGAGTCGATGTTATTTTAGTTGGAGATTCTGCCAGTAATGTGATGGCTGGACACGAAACAACTTTACCTATTACTTTAGACCAAATGATTTATCACGCATCTGGCGTAGTTCGTGCAATTGAAAGAGCTTTGGTTGTAGTCGATTTACCTTTTGGAAGCTACCAATCGGATTCAAAAGAAGCACTTCGTTCGTCTATTAGAATTATGAAAGAAAGTGGCGGACATGCTGTAAAACTTGAAGGTGGAAGGGAAATAAAAGATTCTATCAAGAAAATTCTAAATGCAGGGATTCCAGTTATGGGACATTTGGGACTTACACCGCAATCTATATACAAGTTTGGGACTTATACTGTTCGTGCCAAAGAAGAAGAAGAAGCGGAAAAATTACTTGAAGATGCTAAATTATTAGAAAAATTAGGTTGTTTTGCTTTGGTTTTAGAAAAAATTCCAGCACATTTAGCCGAAAAAGTTGCCCAAAGTATTTCTATTCCTGTAATAGGAATTGGCGCTGGTGGCGGAGTCGACGGACAAGTTTTAGTTATTCACGATATGTTAGGTATGAACAACGAATTTAGTCCAAGATTCTTAAGGAGATACTTAGATTTATACGACCAAATGACAAAAGCCATAGGCAATTATGTTGCTGATGTGAAAAGTAAAGATTTTCCTAATGCTGGTGAGCAATATTAATTTAGACTGTTTAGATTTTTAGACTGACTTAGACTTCTTAGAAAAATGCATCAATTTAAAGAATTATTAATTTGGAAAAAAAGCAGAGAATTTTGTCATAAAATTTACACTGCAACTTCATCTTTTCCTGCTGAAGAAAAATTTGGACTTACAAATCAATTAAGAAGAGCATCTGTTTCAATTCCATCAAATATTGCTGAAGGTTCATCAAGAAATTCAAATAAAGATTTTGCAAGATTTTTAGAAATTGCTATTGGTTCTGCATACGAAGTAGAAACACAACTTCTAATTTCGTCCGATTTAGGCTTTATTAATCATGAGAATATTATTGATTTAACGAACACTTTAGAAGAAATCATCAAAATGACTTCTAGATTTAGAGCCACTTTATTATAGTTCTTGTCTAAAAATCTAAGTAAGTCTAAAAATCTAAGTAAGTCTAAAAATCTAAGAAGTCTAAATGAAAACTCTCTCAAACAAAAATAATTTACAAGTCCTTCACGAAGACAATCACATTATTGTGGTAAATAAGCGTGTGGGAGATATTGTGCAAGGAGACAAAACAGGAGACAAACCGTTATCGGAAGTTGTCAAAGAATATATAAAAGACAAATACAATAAACCAGGTGAAGTTTTTTTAGGCGTTGTACACAGATTAGACAGACCAACAACGGGAATTGTAGTTTTTGCAAGAACCAGTAAGGCTTTAACTCGACTAAACGAAATGTTTAGTAACCGAGAAACTCAAAAAACCTATTGGGCAGTCGTAAAAAACAAGCCTCCAAAAAGTGAAGATAAATTAGTTCATTATCTAAAAAGAAATGAAAAAAACAACACTTCAAAAGCGCATATCAAAGAAGTTCCTGAAAGCAAATTGGCTTCTTTAGATTATAAAATAATCAAGGAATTAAACAACTATTTTGCTTTAGAAATTAATCTTCACACAGGTCGTCATCACCAAATTAGAGCCCAACTTTCTGCCATTGGTTCACCTATAAAAGGAGATTTAAAATATGGTTTCGACAGAAGCAATCCTGACGGTGGAATACATCTTCATGCCAGAAAATTAGTTTTCACACATCCTGTTACTAAAGAAAATATACAAATTATCGCACCTGTTCCTGATGATGTGATTTGGCGAGCCATTTAATTTATTATATTAGCTAAAAAATATTTTCGATGAATAATTTACCCTCTGTTTCACAAAGAAAAGAAGCATTAAAAAAGCTCTTAAAAAATATTATCATTCACGAAGAAGAAATTCTGGAAGCTTTATATAAAGATTTTAAAAAACCAAGATTTGAAGGAATTGTTACCGAAACATCATATATCATTTCGGAACTAAAAAACACTATTAATAAAATAGATTCTTGGAGCAAGCCTAAATGGGTATTTCCATCACTTCTAAATTTTCCTTCTTCGGATTATATATACAGCGAACCTTACGGAAAAGTGCTGCTTATTTCTCCTTGGAATTATCCTTTTCAATTAGCAATAAGTCCGCTAATTGCAGCGGTTGCAGCAGGAAATAAAGTAACACTAAAACCGTCGGAACTCACGCCTTACACATCAGCAATAATTTCAAAAATAATTAGAGAATCGTTTGAAGTAAAACATGTTGTGGTCGTAACCGGCGATTATACTATTGCTCAGGATTTACTAAAAAAACGGTGGGATTATATTTTCTTTACAGGAAGTGTTGCTGTTGGAAAAATTGTAGCAAAAGCTGCTGCCGAAAACCTAACACCCGTAACACTCGAGTTAGGCGGAAAAAACCCTTGTATTGTTGATGAAACTGCAAATCTTCCACTTGCTGCAAAACGTATTGTTTGGGGTAAAATCTTAAATGCCGGACAAACCTGCATTGCGCCCGATTATATATTGGTTCATCATAAAATGAAATCCAAATTGATCAAATATATTATCGAAGAAATAAAAAATGCTTTGGGTGAAAACCCACAAGAATCTGAAGATTTTGCTAGAATTATAAACCTCAAAAACTGGGAAAGACAATTATTTTTAATCGAAAATCAGACCATTCTTTTTGGTGGAGAATCTAATAGAAATGATTTTTACCTTGCTCCTACACTACTCGACGAACCTAGTTTAGACAGTCCTGTAATGAAAGAAGAAATTTTTGGTCCTATTTTACCCATACTTTCTTATGAATCGAAGGCAGATATTGAAAGAATTATTTCTAAATACGAAAAACCATTATCTCTATTTATTTTCTCAGAAAACAAGTCGTTTATTAAAGAAGTTCTAAATAAATATTCTTTTGGTGGCGGTTGTGTAAATGATACTATCATCCATTTTTCAAATAGTCGTTTGCCTTTTGGTGGTGTTGGTCATAGCGGAATTGGTGCTTATCACGGCAAACTAAGTTTCGATACTTTTTCGCATAAAAAAGCCATTGTTAGAAAAGGAAATTGGTTAGACTTACCTTTGCGATATGCTCCTTACAAAAACAAAGTAAATATTATAAAACGAATACTAAACTGGCTTTAAATTAAACAAAAATGGAAGAAATGAATGACATTAAAAAATCTTTAGATTTAGGTGAAACAATCAACGAAGCTTTTGAAATCTGGAAAAAAACGGCACTTATGGGCGGATTGGCTTTTATATTTCTAATGCTTATCCTAACAATGCTTTCAATGGTGGGAGTTGGCTATTTTTTTAACAAAGAAGAACTTCCTGAACTGATGAAAAATTTTAATCCAGAAACGTTATCAACCAACGGATTGCTAATTTATTTTGCTATTGTTATAGGTTTTACAGTACTTATAAGTCCCTTTGTGGCTGGAATGCTAAAAATGGCTCATGATGCGGATAATGATCAAGAAGTTACCTTTTCTTCGATATATTATTATGTAAACAGCCCGCAATTTTTAGATATTATATTAGCTACAACTACAATTTCCTTATTTTCAGTAGGATTGAATATTTTGTTAAAAAATGCTTTACCAAATACTTCTGGAGATATTCTAGGATTTATAATTTCTTACACCATATCGATACTTACATTTATAGCAATACCATTGGTCATTTTTAAAAATTTAAATTTTATCGATGCAGTTAAGCAAAGTTGCTCCAAAATTTTAAACAACTTTTTTATTGTTTTATTATTAATGATTGTAGCCGGAATATTTTCTGCAATTGGAATAATTGCGTTGTGTATTGGTTTATTTTTTACAATACCATTCGCCTATGCAATGCAATATAGTATTTAC
>NZ_JAYWDT010000191.1:0-3120 GCF_043779715.1 Flavobacterium sp. | reverse complement strand
AAATGTAGAAAGAAAATTTTTAAGATATAAAATTCTCCGTCAGCTTAAGCTCCTAGCGCTAGCCAACAAACAAATTAAAAATAATGAATTTTTTTTATAAGTAGAAAGTATCTGTTTGCAGAATTAATTATATGTTAAAAATGAGAATAATATTAGCCTTAATTTTTTGTTTTATTTCGTCATTCGCTTTTTCTCAACAAGAAGCTAGTGTTTGGTATTTTGGTCTAAATGCGGGTATAAAGTTTAATGCAAATGGTACGGTAACCGCATTAACAGATGGGCAATTAAATACTTATGAAGGTTGTGCTACATTATCTAACAATGCAGGACAGCTTTTATTTTATACAGACGGTGTTACTGTATATAATAAAAATCATGGTGTTATGCTAAACGGAACAGGCTTAATGGGAGATGGCTCATCTACTCAATCAGCTACCATAGTGCCTAAACCAGGTTCCACAAATTTATTTTATATTTTTACCCTAGATTCTTTTGTAGGGGTACGAGGATTTAGATATTCGGAAATAGATATTAATTTAGATGGTGGCTTAGGAGGTGTTACGGCTCAAAAAAACGTGCCTGTTTACGCGCCGTCTTGTGAAAAATTAGCGATTGTAAAACATGCTAATAATAATGACTTTTGGGTAGTTACTCATGGTTGGAATAGTAATGCTTTTTATGGTCATCTCTTAACTTCTTCAGGCTTAAATAGTACACCTATAATTTCAAATGCTGGATTGGTTGTAACTGGATCGACTGAAAATGCTTGGGGTTATATGAAAATTGCTCCAAATGGTAGTAAGTTAGCAATTAGTAACAGCCTAACAGATTGTGAACTACTGGATTTTGATACAACTACAGGTGTAATTTCAAATCCTCAAGTATTATATAGTGGGTTTACATATGGTGTTGAATTTTCTCCAAACAGTAAGATATTATATTTGTCTTCATCTGATCCATCTCCCTATAAAGTTATGCAGTTTGACTTAACATCAATTGCAATTCCTAGTACACGACAAGACGTTTATAATTCTAGCTTGATTACTCCAGCAGCACTTCAATTAGGTCCTGATAATAAAATTTATATTGCAGAATTTAACGTGGCAAAGTTAGGAGTAATCAATAATCCAAATATTATTGGTTCTGGCTGTAATCTTCAAATGAATGCTATAGACTTGGCAGGAAGAAGATGTGATTTAGGCTTACCCCCATTTGTTACTTCATTTTTTTTACCTTACGAAATACAATTAAACAATGGCTGTGTAGGGCAAAGTACTGAATTATCATTAACTACTAACCAAATCTTCACTAGCGTTGTGTGGGATTTTGGGGATAGTACCCCAACTAGCAATAGTCCAATTTCCAATCATACTTATACTGTAGCAGGAACTTATACTGTTACAGTTACTGTAATGGGGATTGGCGGTAGTGTTACTAAAACCAAAACCATCGTCATTTCGGCACTACCAACTGCAACCCAACCACAAAACATGTTGCAATGCGACAACAATAACAACGGGTTTTATAATTTTGATTTAACTACTCGGAATGCAGCTATATTAAATGGTCAAAATGCTAGTTTATATACCGTAAAATATTTTGCCAATGCAACAGATTATACAAACAATATAGCCATTGGAACACCAAGCAGTTACCAAAATGCTACGGTTTACCAACAGCAAACTATTATAGCAGAAGTGTCTAACAATGCTAATAGTGATTGTAAAGTAACCACTAATTTTAACATTGATGTTTTTGATACGCCACTCCCTAATCTTCCTGTTAATATTTCAAATCTCTCTTCCTGCGATAACACAACAGTAGGAACGGATACAGATGGAAAAGTTATTTTTAATTTAGCACAAAGAGCTACCGCCATTTTAAACGGTCAATCATCCACTCAATTTACGATAACATATTATCGTGATGCAGCACTAACAAATCAAATACTAACTCCTACGAGTTATCAAAATACTAATCCATCAGAGACTATTTATGTAAAAGTAGCAAACAATGACAATATAAATTGTGTTGCAACTACATCATTTAATTTGCAAGTATATTCGTTACCAGTAACTACAACAACAAGTTTAAAACAATGTGACGATGATACAGACGGATTTAGTGTTTTCAATCTAACGGAAGCCAATGCTAAAATTTCAACCAATTTTGCAAACGAAACTTTTGCTTATTTTGAAACGGCTAATGAGGCTCAAAATAATATATCTCCCATTCCAAATTTTACCACTTACACCAATCAAATAGTAAGTAATGATGTGATTTATGTTCGAGTTTCAAATACCAATGGCTGTTTTCGTGTAGCACAACTCAATTTGATTGTTTCAACTACCCAAGTGCCTGTTGCTTTTACGAGAACTTTTACCCAATGTGATGATGCTATTTCAGGAACAAATACTGATGGTGTTTCAGCTTTTAATTTTGCAAGTGTAGATACCGAAGTTAGAGCTCTTTTCCCAGTAAATCAATCATTAACCATTACTTACTATCGTAATCTAGCCGATGCTTTGGTAGAAATTAACGCTATAACCAATATTTCAAACTATAGAAACATTGGTTACCCAAACACACAAAACATATACACCAGAGTAGATAGTGATTTAAACAACGATTGTTTGCTGCTAAAAAGCTTCATCACACTAAACGTAGAAAGAATACCCATTGTGAATCCAATTGTCAGAAATCATTGCGATGATGACCAAGATGGATTGTATGGTTTTGATACGACTAACCTACAAACCACATTGTTAAATGGTTTAACAAATGTTACTGTTACTTATTTTGACCAAAATAATAATTCGTTACCAAGTCCGTTAGCTAATCCTTTTGTAACGGCTTCACAAACCATAAAGGTGATGGTTACCAACAATACTGCAAAAGCTTGTAATTATCAAACGACAATTCAGTTTGTGGTTGATGATTTTCCAGAAGCTTTTCCTATTGCAACGACATTAACCACCGTTTGTGATGATGAAGTGAATCCTATTAATCAAAATGGTTTGTATTCTTTTGATACATTGACTTTTCAAAATACGATTTTAGGAGGTCAAACAGGAATGATAGTTAATTATTTTGATGCAGCTAATAATCCTTTGCCAAGTC
>NZ_JAYWDT010000190.1:0-3121 GCF_043779715.1 Flavobacterium sp. | reverse complement strand
GGGAAAGAAAAAATCAAATGCACAAAATAAAAAAGCAACAGAGAAACAAAACCAAAGGGGAAGTTTCTAAATAATTTTTGGTAGTTCAGAAAAAAAGTTTAGATTTGGTAATTATAACCTAATTTAATTATCAAATTATGAAGAAGATACTGTTAATATTCGCTCTGTTTTTTATATTCTCATTTAGTGCTAGTGCCCAAACTGAAAAAAAGGGATTATCTATTGAAAAAAAAGAACAATCTATTGAAGAAAAAGCGAAAATGAACTTTACAGAACTAACATCTGTAATAGCTCTTGAGAACTCAGCGATGGATAGTGCTCTTACGCAACTATTTGTGACGAAACACAAGATACTTTCAAGAGAAGGTATTACAGAGGCTGAGAAAAAAGAAGTTTCAAATCAAATTGATGCCAAATTAAGAGCAACTCTAAATTACGAATCTATTCAAAAACTTGAGACTAAAGGAGTTTATAAAAAACTAATTAATTAATTTTTTCTGTATATAAAAACTAATGCTACCTAAATTCATGAAAAAAATATTATCAATATTAGCTATATTTTTTGCTTTTACATTTTCTGCTAGTGCACAAACAGAAAGCAAACGCCAAAATTCAGAAACATTGGCCAAAAGTGATGTATTAAAAACATCTAAAGTAATTAATTTGGGAGAAGATATGAAACGAAATCTGTATATCATATTTTTAAAAAAATACGATATACTAAATGCAAATTCAAAATTAACCCAAGAAGAGTCTAAAGGATTTTCTGAAAATGTTGATACCAATCTAAAAGCAGCTCTTCCTGCTGAAGACATTAAAAGACTACAAGCCGTTACAGGCTTATACGACAAGTTAATTTATAAATAAAATATAGATTGATTGTAAATAAAAAAAAACCACTAAAAGTGGTTTTTTTTATTTACAAATCTTTCGAAACTTTATCTATCGCTCGAATTGTAAAATCTAAATCTTCATAAGTTAAAGCATCGGAAATAAACCAAGTTTCATAAGCCGATGGCGCAATATAGACACCTTCTGCAAGTAATCCATGGAAGAATTTTTTGAAAGTATCATTATCACCATTTTTGGCAGTTTCAAAATCAAAAACTGGGTTAGCATCGAAATGAACAGAAATCATCGAACCTACTCTGTTTATAGTATTTACCACTTTATTTGAAGCAAGCACTCTGGCGATTCCTTTTTCTAAATACGCTGTTTTCTCTTCTAATCTTGTAAAAACTTCTTGATCTTCATTTAAAGCTTTCAACATAGCCAATCCAGCCGCCATTGCCAAAGGATTTCCAGATAAAGTTCCCGCTTGATAAACTGGCCCAAGTGGTGCTAAATAATTCATTATTTCATTGCGTGAAGCAAATGCACCAACCGGCAATCCGCCACCTATTACTTTCCCAAAACAAACTATATCTGCTTTTATGCTATATAATTCTTGAGTTCCACCTTTTGCAAGACGAAATCCCGTCATAACTTCATCAAAAATCAATAACGCACCGTTATCGTCGCAAAGTTGGCGCAAAGCTTCTAAAAAACCTTTCTGTGGCGGAATACAACCCATATTTCCTGCAACTGGCTCTATAATTATGGCTGCAATTTCGTTTTTATTAGCATCAAACAAATTTTTTACATTTTGAATGTCATTGTAATTTGCCAACAAAGTGTCTTTTGCTGTTCCTGAGGTTACTCCTGGACTATTTGGCGAACCAAATGTTATTGCTCCGCTTCCTGCTTGTATCAAAAAAGAATCCGAATGTCCGTGATAGCAACCTGCAAATTTGATTATTTTATCTCTTTTTGTAAATCCACGAGCCAATCTTATGGCACTCATACAAGCCTCGGTTCCCGAGTTTACGAATCTAATTTTATCTATATTTGACACCATCGAAACGGCTAGCTTTGCAATGTCAGTTTCTAATTCTGTTGGCATACCAAAAGAAGTTCCTAATTTTGCTTTTTCAATCACAGCGTTTACAACAGGTTCGTAAGCATGACCTAAGACCATAGGCCCCCATGAGTTGATGTAATCGATAAATCGGTTTCCGTCTTCGTCGTAAACGTAAGCTCCTTTTGCACTTTTTGCAAATATCGGAGTTCCTCCTACCGATTTGAATGCTCTTACTGGCGAATTTACTCCGCCTGGTATTACTTTTTCAGCTTCTGCAAACAACTGACTACTTCTTTGGTATAACATAAAAAAATGTGAATTGTGAATTATTTTATAATAATAATTTGTCCTAACGAAAGTGCGTTATCTAAAATATTATTTTTCTTTTTTAGTTCGTCGATAGTAATATTAAACTTTTTTGAAATAGAATACAATGTATCTCCTTTTACCACTATATATTGGTATTCATTATAGAGAATTCTTTCTTTTTTATCCGATAGTTTTACTTGAAAATCTAGTCCTAAAACTTCAGCATCATATTGTTGCAACTGGTATCTTTCTATGATTCCAATTAGTTTATCTGGGTATTTCACATCGGTTGCGTATCCCGATTTTTTAAGCCCTCGTGCCCAAGCTTTGTAATCATTTTTTTGTAATGAAAATAATGGTTTGTACCAAGCTCTACTAGTCAAAAAATAAGAATGATCTCGATAGGATTCTTCTGCATACTCGTATTTTCTGAAACATTCTTGTGCCGTATCGTCATCATGCTTTATACTTTTCCCTGTCCATTCTTTGTGGCATTTTATACCAAAATGATTATTTGCCTGAACACTCAAATCACCTGTTCCAGCTCCAGATTCTAAAATACCTTGTGCGAGTGTAATACTTGCAGGAATACCATCTCGAATCATGTTTTCTTTTGCAATTTCTTTAAATTGGGAGATGTATGCCAAAACCATTTCGGCAGTAACTCTCACTCTTTGAGTAGCTTCTAAAATCTCCGTTTTGGGTGGTGGTGTATTTTCTTTTTCAGGTGTTTTTGTTGCGACCTTCTCTATTGGAGTTTCAATCTTTTGTTTGACAATAGTTTTTTGAGTTGTACGCACTGGTTTTTTAGGCTGCACTTTGGGTTTAGAAACCCCGCAACTTACTAATAATGATACTAATATAAGAAATGCTATTTTATTCATCAAAAACTATTTTATTCATTTTTTTCTT
>NZ_JAYWDT010000189.1:0-3127 GCF_043779715.1 Flavobacterium sp. | reverse complement strand
AGCTTTTCAAATGAAAAGCTTCTTTTTTTATATACTATAAATTATTATTTAATAATTAACTTCTTAATTACTGTTTTATTATCCTCAACAACCTTAACCATATATACTCCTGAAGCTAAATTTAAGCTCAGTTTCTCGTTGTTTTTATAATTTCCCTGATAAACACTTAAACCTGTCATAGAAAAAATTTCAATTTTAGCTTCGTTTGTTAATCCCGAAATTGTAATAACATCTTTTGCAGGATTTGGATACATTGCTATTTGCAATTTATTAAAATCTGGTCTTGATAAAGTAGCAGACCATGGCAAACCAACTTTAGTTCCCCAAATATGATCTGCTAAATCTGGGTGATCAACAAATGGATTACGGTTTTGTTGCCAAGTATATATTACATTATTGTGGTTCATCTCGAAATCATCGGAAGAATCCGTCATATTCCAAGTTAATAAAGTGGCTAAATCTCCTATAAATCCATCTGGATTTTGTGCAGGATTGCCATTAATAACGTTTAGACCATTATATCGCACAGCCATATAAAATACTGCTCTAGCAACATCACCATGCCAACTACCTTGACTTCCTACTGGACCATCATAATCTACACCATAATTTCTTTCGCTTCTTAAACTATTTTCTGGGCTGTCTTCGGCTCTAATATGATGTCCATCGGCATGTCCTGCTAAAATATCATTAGCATTTGTAGGTAACCAAACATCTATTCCATCAGCTGAATTAGAAGTTCCATCGGTAAAACCACCGCGTGATTGACAATAAATGTGTTCACGATTCCAAAAACCAACAGCTCCACTTGTACCTGTTTGTTGATTTAATTTTGAACTTGGACGTTCTACATACATCAACCAAACTTGATTGTTGTTTTCAGGATTTGAATCTGCGTCTTTTAGCATTTCATATACATCTCCATAATTTTGAGCTCTTACCGTTGGACCAGCAATAATATCCTGAATGGCCTGTTTTAAAGCTGTTCCCGACAAACCTTCTAATGAGTTATAATAACCTGCTGGGCTTGTACTAGGACATAATCCATGAGTAGGATTTATTGGTGTTCCGAAAGGCAAAGTCACAAAATTAATATCATTTACCCTAATAATCATATTATTATTATACAAACTATAGCCCGAATCTACAGCACCTACAACAATTTTCATGTCTTCGTCACCGTCATTCGTTCCGTCATTCGGAACTGTTATTATTGTACTTCCGGTTGTTCCGCCAACTGGTATTGTTACCGATGTAGTTCCTGAATAATCAGCAGCCGTAAAAGTGCCATTATTTAAAGTAAAATTGATAACCAAATCACTTCCTGTAACTACGCTTGTTGATGTAAAAGTAATTGTAAGTGATTGCCCTTCTGTTAGTGTAGATCCACTGGTTGTTAATCTCAAATAAGTTAATACAATTCCAGAACCATCATTATTTCTCCCTGGAGTTGGTGCTTTTACTTCATAAGTACCGTCATTTTTTCTTTGAATAGATTGTGAGGTAGCTAAAGAATTCTGATTTTCATTAATACAAGTAACTAACCCTAAAATCCCCATCAATGCCGTTGGTTGTGTCGATGCATTATTAGAATAAGCCAATGCGTCTATCAAACCACTTGCATGTGCTGTTGTATTTATTGGAAAATCTGCTGCATTTCCTAGATAAAGACCTACAGCATCTGGTCCGTTTTGAATCGTTGCAACTGGAACAAGAAATGCTGGAGTTGGCGTAACCTGAGGGTTTCCAAAGTGAATAATGCCATTTACGTCTGTCGAATATCCATCTAAATCGATAGTATAATAACTAAGTGTTGCTGAGTATGGACTTGTACTACTTGCATTATAAAAAACCAAAACATAGCCATCTAGCGGCAGGTTTGGAGTGACAGATTTTAACTCTATAAACTCTAAAACATCTGTACTGTTAGTATCTGGATCTAATTCATTAATTACAACTTGCGAAAATCCTAGATTACTAATAAGTAGGAAAAAAAGTATTTTTCTAATCATTTTATATAAATTTGGGATTGCAATGTATTAAAATTTAAGTACCAAAATACATTTAATATAAAAACATTTTCAACACGCAACCTTTATCACCTTTATCAATCTATGATATAATAACTTGTAAATGATAAAGTTATCTTTTTTTATTGAACTTTATTAAAATTTAATGTTAAAATTAAGATTCAAAATTCTCTAAAAAAAGTATTATTATACTACATTGCAGTTTAAATTTATACCATTGATTAGAAGCTGGAAATTTTCTACTAAAACTATCTTTTTATTTGCTTTTTTGCTTCTAATGACAAGAAATTATGGGCAACAGCAAACTAAAATGACTGTTGTATTAGATGACTTTTCTCGCAGTCTAATTGTTAAGCAAACTATACAATTTACAAATAATTCGGACAAACCACTCTCAAAATTGGTTCTTAATGATTGGAATCACGCATATTCTAATAAATACTCTCCTTTAGGAAAACGGTTTTCGGACGAATATGTTAGAAATTTTCATTTGGCTCCTGATTTAGACAGAGGAAGTACAACAATAACTAAAATGCTTGTAAATGATTCCCTTACAGACTGGAATCGTGCCGAAAATCATCTTGATATTATAGAAATAGCTTTAAAAAACAACCTTGAACCATCAAAATCTATCACGATTAATATTGAATATAATCTAAGAATTCCTAATTCAAAATTTACTCGTTTTGGTTACGACTATGGCAAATATTTATTGAATAACCCCTTTTTATCATTGGCTCGATTATCTAATGACGGGCATTTTATCTATTATAGTAATGAAAATCTTGAAGACATTGCAAATGCAACTTATACAAAAATAAATATCGATTTTGTAATTCCTAAAAATTATCAGTTAACTTGTAATTTAGATTTAATTACTCAAGTTGAATCTCATGCAACGAAGACAATCAGTTTTAGTAATGAAAATAGTTCTCAAATTCAATTAGCAATTGAAAAAAATAACAGCTACGAAAGTTTTAAGAACGACAACATAGAAGTGCAAACAAATTTATATGACACTAAGCTAAACGGCATACAAAAAGCGATTATAATAGATGAAATTGTAAATTATGTTTCTGATAATTTAGGCAAAATCC
>NZ_JAYWDT010000188.1:0-15601 GCF_043779715.1 Flavobacterium sp. | reverse complement strand
CAAACTGGGATACAGAACGAATTGCTGAAATTGATACCATAATTTTGAAAATGGCAATTTGTGAATTTTTAAAATTTCCATCTATTCCTGTAAAAGTTACAATTAATGAGTATCTTGAATTAGCTAAAGAATATTCGACACCAAAAAGTAGTGTTTTTATAAACGGTATTTTAGATAATTTAGTGAAAGAATTTGAAGTTAATGATAAGTTAAAGAAAACTGGGCGAGGTTTAATGTAAAAAGTAAATTTATGATTAAGAATATAATGACTTTTATTGCAGTTGTATCATTATTATCGACTGTGTCTTGCAAAAAGAAAGACGAAAATAGCTCAATTGTTTTAGATGAAAATAATATGATTGCAGCGCCACAATATGCATCGAATCAAGTGGTTATTGCTCCAAAGAAAAAAATGAAACCCGGAGAATATCCAAAAATTGAAATTGAAAATTCTGATTTCGATTTTGGAGATATTACACAAGGAGATAAAGTGTCGCATGTATTTAAGTTTAAAAATACAGGAAAAAGTGATTTAGTAATTTTAGATGCTCATGCTAGTTGTGGTTGCACCGTTCCTGAATGGACAAAAACACCTATAAAGTCTGGAGAAATGGGTGAAGTAAATATCATTTTTAACTCTGAAGGAAAAATGGGAAATCAAGAAAAAACAGTAACACTAAGAACAAATACAGAAGTTGGAAGCGAACTAATTCATTTTAAAGCAAATATTAATCCAAAAGCAGAAGGAAATCCTGCAAATACTAAATAATTATTATGGGACAGATTGTACAATATTTACCTTATATTTTAATACCATTTGTGTTTTATTTTTTTATGATAAAACCACAAAACGACAAAGTAAAAAAAGAAAAAAGCTTTGAAGCATCCCTAAAAGTTGGTGACAAAATAGTTACAAAAAGCGGTTTGCACGGTAAAGTAGCTGAACTTGCAGAAACTACAGTTGTTATAGAAACAATGTCAGGAAAACTTAAAATGGAACGTTCAGCAATTTCTAACGAAATGAACGAAGCTTTAAACAAGAAATAGTTTTTCAGAACTTATATAAAAAAAACCACGAAATCCGATTTCGTGGTTTTTTGTTATCTCTACTTATCGTTTAATCCTTTACCATCAAGAATCATGGGTTTTATTTTTTCTAGCCGGTCGAGTTTGGTTTTTTCTTGCTTTGCAGTATCAATATATTCGATAAATTCTTTTTGTTTGTAAGGAGAAAATAACTCGAAAGCTTTAGAAATATTAAGGTTTTTCATGAATAAAACTCTGAAAAAAATCAGAAATAATGACTTCTTTTTTCTCAGGTTTGTTTGATTTTACCTATTTTTCAATTTGAATTGCTTCTGCAATATAAGCTAAGATTAATTCTTCTTTGATTTCACTTTTTGAAGCAAAACGCCATTGCCGCAATGCTTTTGTAACACCTTCTTGTGCATTAATTAAAACATTTGCTTCGTCTTTTAAGTAAACACCATTAAAAAAACCAAAGACCAACATAAGATTTGAAACCGCCAATCCCCAAACATTTTTATCATTGTAGGTGTAAACAATTCCGCCCCATTTAGTGGTTTCTACAAGGTTTGTTTTATTCATAATAGACTTTAGAAGTTCAATTTCCTCACTCTATTGATTTTCTTTATCTCAAACTTTTGTAGCCATTAGTCTAAAAAATTATTTTTTTTCAGTCTTTTTATAATCCCCCGAAGCAGTAATTTGAGCAATTTGCACAATGACATCAATTGCTTTTTGAATGCTTTCTACAGGAACGTATTCGTATTTTCCGTGAAAATTGTGTCCGCCAGCAAAAATATTCGGACATGGCAAACCTTTGTAAGAAAGCTGACAACCATCGGTTCCACCACGAATAGGTTTTATAAGTGGTTTGATTCCTAGATTTTTCATCGCTTTTTCGGCAATATCAATGATATGAAATACTGGAACAACTTTTTCTTTCATATTGTAATATTGGTCTTTTACGACAGTAATTACAATATCTTCGCCAAATTGTTTGGCATATTTCTTATTCATTTTTTTGGTAATGGTATGAATAAGTTCTTTACGTTTTTTGAATTTTCTAGCATCATGATCACGAATAATAAGTTCCAGATGCGTTTCTTCGATACTTCCAGAAAGTTGTGTTACATGAAAAAATCCTTCGTAACCTTTTGTTTCTTGCGGAATTTCGTCTTTTGGTAATTCATTAATAAATTCGTTTGCCAATAGCATCGAATTTATCATTTTCCCTTTGGCATAACCTGGATGTACACTTTTTCCTTTGAAAGTTATTTTGGCTCCAGCAGCATTAAAATTTTCATATTCTAATTCACCAATCTGACTTCCGTCCATAGTGTAAGCCCAATCGCAAGCAAATTTTTCTACATCAAAATGGTGTGCACCACGACCTATTTCTTCGTCTGGTGTGAAACCTACACGGATTTTCCCGTGTTTAATTTCTGGATTTTGGATAAGGAATTCCATTGCCGAAACAATTTCGGTAATTCCAGCTTTATCATCGGCACCAAGTAGCGTTGTACCATCGGTAGTGATTAGTGTTTGTCCTTTGTAGAGTAATAAATCTTTGAAATATTTTGGCGAAAGCACGATATTTTTTTCTGCATTTAATACAATATCGTTACCATCATAATTTTTTATAATTTGTGGTTTTACGTCTTTCCCTGTAAAATCCGGAGTGGTATCAAAATGAGATACAAAACCAATGGTAGGAACTTCGTGCGAAACATTACTCGGCAAAGTCGCCATGATATAAGCTTTGTCATCGATAGTTACATCTTGCATACCAATCGCTTTTAGTTCTTCGACTAATTTGTTGGCCAAATCCCATTGTTTTGCAGTACTTGGTGTCGCTTCTGAGTTAGGATCAGATTCGGTATCTATAGTTACGTAGCTTATAAAACGGTCGATAATATGTTGCATAATATTTTTTTTAATGAAGGACAAATATAAGATTTATTTGGTAAAACGAATATTCTATTTGTGGTAGTGAAGTGTGTTTATTGGAGTGTTTTTTTATTCAATTTTGGAGTTGATAACATCAATTGTTTTTGAAATATCTGTTTTATAATCGAACCAAATGGTGTTTTCAGTACGTTTGAACCAAGTGAGTTGTCGTTTAGAAAATCGTCGGGTATTTTTTTTAATTTCTTCTATAGCAAAAGCTAAAGTAAAATCACCATCAAAAAAACTAAATAATTCCCTGTAACCAACAGTTTGCAAAGCATTTAAATCTCTATTTGGATATAATTCTTCGGCTTCAGCAAGCAAACCTTCGTTTATCATAATATCAACTCGCTGATTGATGCGATTGTACATAATTTCTCGGTCAGCCTCTAAACCAATGATAATAGGAGTGAAGTTTCTGGCGCTTTTGTCTTTGTTTAGAAACGAAGAATAGGGCTTTCCCGTTCCTATGCAAACTTCTACAAAACGCATCATACGTTGTGGGTTTTGTAAGGTTTGCGGGTTTTCGGAAAGGATTTTAGTATAATAATTTATATCTAATTCTTGGAGTTTTTGTTGTAAATATTCGATTCCATTTTCGTCATGTTTTTTTTGAATTTCTTCACGAATAGAAGGCTCGATGTTTGGGAAAGCATCAAAACCTTTTAAGACGGCATCTACATATAATCCTGAACCGCCAACCATGATTTGAATATTATTTTTACTAAATAACTCGTATAGTTTTGTTATGGATTCTTTTTCGAAATCACCGACTGTATACTCTTGAAAAATGGATTTATTTTGGATAAAATGATGTGTGGCTTGACTTAATTCTTCATCGCTCGGAACTGCAGTTCCTATTCGCATTTCTTTGAAAAATTGACGGCTATCGCAGGAAATAATGTCACAACCATATTGTTTTGCCAAAGCGATGCTTAAGGCAGTTTTTCCTATGGCTGTTGGTCCGATTATGGTTATTAAATAGTTCATTTTTTTTAAAATCTGCAGTCAAAAATCGTTAATCATCAATCATAAATCTACTAGCCCCGATAGTAGTAAAAATCCTTTTTCTTGCTCCTTTAGCAAGGAAAAGATTGCAACGAATAGCGGGAATAGCTCTTGAAAAAATTAAAATTTTACGATTTTCATCACTTTATTTTTTCGCAAATAACCTTGTATAATATTTCTGGTATCGCGGTTGTTAGGCATAGGAATTATAAGGTTTTTCAGGATTTGGATATTGTTTATTTGATAGTTTAAATCGTAGAAAGCATAGCCTTTATAAACGCCATTTTCTATGAGAACAGCACTGCGCTCGCTGATAGTTCGACCTTTGTCGACAATGACCATGTTTTGGTGTTCGAAGCTACTTTTTGTGATAAATTCCTGTACACGTTTGTTGTATTCTTCGGGCGTAATTTTGCCAATACATGCGCCATCACATTCGTTTATTTTGTGCTGAAAACATTCGGCTTTTGTTTCGTATAAACCTGTTAGTTTTTGACACAAATTATAATGAGAACTGATTCTGAATAATATATTTTTTCCTTCCTGGAGGCTTGTGTAGGCTGTAACTTCCTTTTTGCGACCATCAGCTTTTTGCAATTTCAGATTCAGATAACCATTTTGATCTACTTCGGAATAAATGGCTACAGGGAAATGAGTTTTAGGCGACATTCTGTTGTAAATAGGTCGGTTTATTTTTATTTCTTCGGTTTCTTTGAGCAGTGCAACAAGTTCGCTTCCAGTTTCTTCATAAGTAACTGTAAAAACTTCTTGCTGTATTTTTATCGCACTTTTTGTAATTCCTGTAAAATGCTGATTGACTCTTTTTTTGATGCTTCTACTTTTACCAATGAAAATGATGTTTCCGTTTTCTTTGTGAATGTAATAAACTCCCGTTTTGTTGGGTAATGATTCAATAATATTGAATAGTTTAGGCGGAATACCTTTGATAATTTCGGTTTTGATATTGTCTTTGACAATCACTTTCTCCAAATCTTTGTCTAACAACATTTTAAATAATTTTACTGTTGCCAGCGCATCTCCTTCGGCACGATGTCTGTCTGTCATCGGGATTCCTAAGGCTCGAACTAATTTCCCTAAACTATAAGAAGGTTGTTCTGGGATTAGAATTTTGGCCAGCTCGACCGTGCAAAGTGTTTTTGCTTGAAAATCATAACCTAGACGGCGAAATTCGGTGCGAAGGATTCGATAATCGAAAACGGTGTTGTGGGCAACAATGACACAGTCTTGCGTGATTTCGACAATGCGTTTGGCCACTTCGTGAAACTTGGGTGCGGAAACCAACATAGCGTTATTTATCCCCGTAAGTTTTACTACAAACGGCTGAATTGGAATTTCTGGATTCACTAAACTGATGAATTGGTCTACGATTTGGTGACCGTCAAATTTATAGATGGCGATTTCCGTAATTCCTTCTTCGTTATACTGTCCTCCAGTGGTTTCTATGTCTAGTATTGCGTACAAATGTGATTTGAAAATTTAAAGATTTTGAAATTTAAAGATTTTTACAAAGATAATTTTTCAATCATTCAATTATTAAATTTTTTAATTTCTTCCGCCAAAGATACTACTTCCTATTCGAACCATCGTACTTCCGCATTCGATTGCGAGTTTGTAGTCGCCAGACATTCCCATAGAAAGAATTGATAATTGACAATTGACAATTGATAATGAGTTAGAACTATCAAAAATCGATTTCAAATGTGTGAACTCTTTTTTTATTTGATTCTGATTTTCGGTAAATGTTGCCATGCCCATTAGCCCTACAATTCGGATATTTTGCAATGATTTGAATTCGTTTGAAGCTAATAATTCGTTCAGTTCATTTTCGTCTAAACCAAATTTTGTTTCTTCTTCAGCAATGTATATTTGTAGTAAACAGTCGATAATTCGATTGTGTTTCTTGGCTTTTTTGTTTATTTCATCTAGTAATTTTAAGCTATCAACTCCATGAATTAAACTCACATATTCTGCCATAAATTTCACTTTATTACTCTGGACATGACCTATCATGTGCCACTCGATATCTTTTGGCATCGCTTCCCACTTCTCGGTCATTTCTTGGATTTTGTTTTCTCCAAAAATGCGTTGACCTGCTTCGTAAGCTTCCATCAAATCAGGAATTGGCTTGGTTTTAGAAACCGCAACAAGTGTAACGTTTTCAGGAAGTGAAGTTTTTATTTTATTTAGGTTCTGAGTTATTGACATTTTTCAATTTTTTCTTGTATTTTTAGAAAAAGGGTAGTGTTTATAGCAATATATAATATTACAAAAGGAAATCCAAAATGATTCATTATCCACGAAGAACCTCCCCAAGTATGACAAAGCATAACAAATAAACTAAAATACTGAACTTGCTTTCTTGTAAGAAATATGCCGATTAAGCCAATTAATATTAACCATAAGCTAGATATTATAAATATTCCCGAAACATGATTTTGCATCGCAAATGCACCAATTGGATTTGCCTCGTTGGCAATATTTAAATTACCATTCCAATACTCTTTGGGTTGATAAATTATGGTTATTGAAATATCAAAAAGAGCTGCCCAAAATGCAGGAATTAACATGATTAAGTTTCTCTTCTTTTGGTGTAATTCCACTTTCATAATTTCTATATTTGATGAGATTCCTCGTTCCTCGGAATGACAAGATGACGTGAATTTTTCAATCTTACAATTCTTTAATCTTTTAAATCTAAAGTTCATAAACCACCAAACCACTTCTAAATTTCGGTTCGATGTAAGTACTTTTGGGTGGCATGATTAGGTTATGGTCTGCTAGAGCTTTTATTTCGGAAATATCCGAAGGATACAACATAAATCCAATTTCAAATTCTCCTTCGTCTATTAAATCTTTGATAATAGAAATAGATTGTTTTCCTGAAACATAATCGATACGTTCGTCATTTCTCAAATCTTCTAAACCCAAAAGTGGATGCAAAATGGTATCGTACAAAATTTGTGAGTCTAAGTTTTCGATTCCGAAGTGTTCTGATTTGTGAATGTTTTCTTGTTTGTAAAACAAAGCATAAAAACTACCATCGAGATACATTCCGAATTCGTATTTGTTTTGCGGTTTCCACAATTCTTGATTTTTGTTTTCGATGTTGAAATGCTGAGAAATTCTCAAAATGAAATTGTCTTTAGTAAAACCATTCAAATCTCTAACAATCCTGTTAAACTCGTATATTTTGACATTGCTTTCCGCAATAAGAAAACTCATAAAATACTTGAGATTTTCATTTTTCGTGTCCTTGTTTTCGTCTAATAATAATTCGGCTGCTGAGGAACGATGGTGTCCGTCAGCAATATATAAATTTGGAATATTTTCGAAATGATTTTGTAACCAATCTATTTCGCTTTGCGTATCAATTTTCCAAAGTGTATGTTTTTCCTTTGTTGTAGTGGCAAATTCGTAAAGAGGTTTGCTTTTTTTTCGCAAAGAAATATAAGTGTTTATTTCGACACTATCTGGATAGGTTATTAATACTGGTTCGGCATTAAAATCGGTGTATTTCATGTAATCCTTTATCAGTTCTACTCGAAACTGTAAAGTATCTTCATGTTTTTTAATCACATTATTTTTGTAATCATCTACCGAAGTTGCTGCGATAATTCCTGAAAAAAGATTCGATTTTGTTTGAATTTCGTATAAATAAAAAACTGGAGTTTCTTCCTTAATTAATATTTGTTCGTCTTTAAAATCTTGGTATTTATGTGCCACACTTTTAAAACGCTTGTCAATGGTAATTCTCTGAGCATTGGCAAATGCGGGATGTATAACATGCAAAAACGAGTACGGATTATAACTTAGCCAAGCAGCTAGCTCTGCCGAATTATAATCGTCGTAAGTTCTACAAGTTACCAATCCTACTTTGTCGGCAGCAGGTCGAACGGCTTTGAATGGAATTATTTTTGCCATTAATTCAATTGATAATTATCCATTGTTAATTATGAGAATTGTTTAGAAACTTTTTCTGCTTTTTTGCTTTCGGCATAATCATAAAAACCTTCGCCAGATTTTGTTCCTAATTTTCCAGCCATTACCATATTTACTAATAATGGGCAAGGTGCATATTTAGGGTTTTTGAAACCGTCGTACATGACGTTTAGGATTGCCAAACAAACGTCAAGACCAATAAAATCAGCTAATTGTAATGGTCCCATGGGATGACCCATTCCTAGTTTCATTACGGTATCAATTTCTTGAACACCAGCTACTTTGTTGTATAATGTTTCGATGGCTTCGTTTATCATTGGCATCAAAATTCTATTGGCTACAAATCCTGGATAATCATTTACTTCGGTAGGTATTTTTCCTAATTTTACAGATAAATCCATGATGGTTTTAGTCACTTCGTTGGTTGTGTTGTAACCCCGAATGATTTCGACTAATTTCATAATTGGTACAGGATTCATAAAATGCATACCAATTACTCTTTCTGGATGCAACACCGAAGCTGCTATTTGTGTAATTGAAATTGAAGAAGTGTTGGTTGCTAAAATCGTATTGTGATCGCAAACTTCGCTTAATTGTTTGAAAATGTTCAGTTTTAAAGTTAGATTTTCAGTAGCCGCTTCAACGACTAAATCGCAACCAGTTACACCATCTTTTATATCAGTATAAGTGATGATATTTCCAATGGTTTTGTGTTTGTCTTCTTCAGTAATTGTTCCTTTAGTTACCATTCGATCCAAGTTTGCTGCAATAGTTGCAATACCTTTTTCGAGCGATTTTTCCGAAATATCTATTAGTTTTACTGTAAATCCTGATTGTGCAAAAGTATGTGCAATTCCATTACCCATTGTTCCTGCTCCAATTACTGCTATGTTTTTCATTATTTAATATTAAAAAGATTTAAAAATTTAAGAATTGAAAGATTATTTCTCCATGCAATTTATTATCTGATAAGCCACTCGTAAAGCGTCAGTTGCTTGTTCTAAAGTAACTACTGGAGTTGTATTATTATTGATGGCATCTGCAAAAGATTCTAATTCATCTAAAATAGCATTATTAGGTTCTACCGATGGATTTTCATAATAAATTTGCTTTTTTACACCTTCGGCATTTTGCAAAATCATATCGAAATCACCAGGAGTTTCAGGAGCGTCTTTCATTTTTACTACTTCGCAAATTTTATCAAGAAAATCGACTGAGATATAAGCATCCTTCTGAAAAAATCGAGATTTACGCATGTTTTTCATCGAAATTCTACTCGCAGTAATGTTGGCAACACAGCCACTTTCGAATTCAATTCTTGCATTTGCAATATCTGGAGAATCACTAATTACCGAAACGCCGCTTGCTGAGATATTCTTTACTTTCGAGTTTACCACACTCAAAATAGCATCAATATCGTGAATCATTAAATCTAAAACTACGGGAACGTCGGTGCCACGAGGATTAAATTCGGCCAAACGATGGGTTTCGATAAACATTGGATTTTTTATTTGGCTTTTAACCGCTTTAAATGCTGGATTAAATCTTTCGACGTGACCCACTTGCCCTTTTACATTATATTCTTTGGCTAAAGCTATAATTTCTTCGGCTTCTTCGACAGTGGTTGAAATGGGTTTTTCTATAAAAACATGCTTACCGGATTTTATAGAAACTTTGGCACATTTGTAATGAGAAAGTGTTGGAGTGACAATATCAATTACATCGACAGCATGAATTAATTTTGCAATAGTTTCAAATTGTTTGTAACCAAATTCGGCTGCTATTTTAGCCCCATTTTCCTGATTTTCGTCATAAAAACCTACTAATTCGTATTTTTCAGATTGTTGTAGCAATCGTAAATGTATTTTTCCGAGATGACCAGCACCTAAAACGCCAACTTTTAGCATAAAAATGTATTTTGAACAAAAATAGGAATTAATTGATAATTGCTTATTGATAATTGACAATTTGTTTTCTAAATTTACAAAAATTAATACCCCTAAAATTGAAAGATACATCGAAACATCAAGGACTTCGTAATCAGTTAGTAAACGTTTTACAGCAAAAAGGGATTACTAACAAAAGTGTTTTGGAAGCTATCAGTAAAATTCCGAGGCATCTTTTTTTGAATTCTAGTTTTGAAGATTATGCTTACCAAGACAAAGCTTTCCCGATAGGAGCAGGTCAAACTATTTCGCAACCTTATACGGTGGCTTTTCAAACAGAATTATTAGAAGTTAAAAAAGGTGATAAAGTACTAGAAATAGGAACAGGTTCGGGTTACCAAACAGCAGTTTTGTGTACTGTTGGTGCAGTCGTATATAGTGTAGAGCGTCAGAATGAATTATTTAAAAAAACCTCATTATTACTACCAAAGTTAGGAATTAGAGCTAAACATTTGTCTTTTGGAGACGGTTATAAAGGATTACCAAATCACGCACCTTTTGATAGCATTATAGTAACTGCGGGCGCACCAGAAATCCCAAAAGCATTAATGTCACAACTAAAAATAGGAGGGAAACTCGTAATTCCTGTTGGCGAAAAGATCCAAGTAATGACACTCATTATTAGAAAAGACGAAACCCAATTCGAGAAACATGAGTTTGGGGATTTCAAGTTCGTTCCTTTATTGGAGGATAAAAATTAAGTTTTAATTTAGGATTTTTTATTTCAAGAAAAAGAATAAAAAAAGTATTTAAAATTCTTTTTTTATTCTGTCTAAATCGCGTTTATTATCGCGGTCTTTGATGGTTTCACGCTTGTCGAAAGTTTTCTTTCCTTTGCAAAGTGCAATGTCTAGTTTTGCCATACCTTTTTCATTTGTAAACAATCGCAAAGGAATAATGGTTAGTCCTTTATTTTGAACGTCTTTTAGCAATCCTTTTAATTCTCGTTTGTTCAAAAGTAGTTTGCGTTCGCTTTTTGGTTTGTGGTTGTATTGATGACCAAAATGATATTCTTCGATATTAGAATTAATAACAAAAAGTTCTTCGTTTTGAAACTCACAAAAACTTTCGGCAATATTAGCTTTACCTAATCTTATCGATTTTATTTCGGTACCAGTTAAGACCATTCCAGCAGTATATCGATCGATGATTTCGTATTCGAATTTGGCTCTTTTGTTTAGTATGTTAACTGTTTTTAGCATAGGATTGCAAATGTAACAACAAAATTGAAACTGAACAATTATCTATTAGAATTCTACATTTTTAATTAAAAATAATAAATATATTATTGATTTTTAATTAGTTAAATTGTATTTAAATGTTGTACAGCGTTTTTTTATTACTGTTAAACGATTTTGTTGTTATTTATGTATAATGATTAATATATTCGTGATATAACCAAAAAAACCAATCAAAATGACAAAAAAAATCTTAAAATTATTCGTTTTATCGTTATTTGTTTTTTCATCATGTACAAAAGAAGATTCCTTTGATGATTCTATAGTAATTGAAGCTTCACAAAAAGATCCTTTATCTCCTCAACAAATTAATGCAAAAATTGATGAATCTATAAACACAAAAGGTTTATTTAATTGGAAGGAAGCTTCGAATCATTTATTGTGGAGCGCTATGGCTCAAGGGCAAAATATTGCAACAATAGGTTTCGGGAATTCAGCATCAAATTTTGATAGAAGTATGACATCAAATAATCAGAAAATTCAAAATGACTTACTCGCAATTATTAAAAAACATGAAGGAAAAGAACTAGATAAAATATTAATATCTTCCGATAACTACTTAAATCTATTAGATGTAATTATCGAAAAACAAGAAACAGTAATAGCTTTAAGAAACAGTAATTATTTAAGATATTTAGAACCTTCTGGATATAAATATTTTGAGGTAAAAAATCAGTATTCTAAAAGCGCATCTTCCTCAGGGTGCGGATTAGAATCATCAACTATAAGTTCATTAGATTATACTACGATAACTCCTAATGCATTAGCGCCTTGGACCTTTTATAAACACAATATTACAAGTGCATGGAGTTATAGCACAGGAGCAGGAGTTACTATTGGAGTAGTAGATACGGGAGCTTCAACAGTAAATACACTATTTAACTCAAGTTTTAATGATGGTTATTCGTCAGGTAGAACCGTTCAAAAGTTTGGTGTTTATGTAGATTCTATTTGGCCATGGAGCACAACAACTGATGGTGCAAATGACAAATGTGGTCATGGTACAAGCATGTCGTCTGTTGCAGCAGCACCTCGAAATGACAATGGCCAGCCAGTTGGTGTGGCATATAATTCTAATCTTATTACTTATAGAGCTGCATCAAATGTTGTCCTAGATGGTTATCATGAACAAAATGGTGTTAAAAATGCTTTTACAGGATTAGCAAATAATACGAATGTAAAAATAATTTCGATGTCTATGGGACATGTTTTCTCTGTAGGGAAAATCGAAGACGGAATAAAATATGCCTATAGTAAAGGAAAATTAATTTTTTGTGCTGGAGGGACTTCAACAGATTTTACAACTTTTGTGGGTGTGATTTTTCCAGCTTGGATGGCAGAAACTGTTGCAGTAACAGGGATAAAAGAGACTTCTACTTATCAAGCATGTGATGTTTGTCATACAGGAAGTAAAATAGATTTTACAATAATGATGCAAAGAGCTGGTACAGGAAATACAGTGCCTGTAAACAGTTATAATGAAGGACAAGGAGATTATGTAGGTGGCTCATCGGTAGCGACAGCGACAGCAGCAGGAATAGGAGCATTGGTTTGGTCTAAGCATCCAACATGGACTCGTGACCAAGTTTTAACAAAAATGCGTCAATCTTCGCATTTATATCCTAATAAAAATGCAGAATATGGATATGGAATGTTAGATGCTTCATTAGCAGTTCAATAATAATATAAGCTAAGTTTTAAAATGCAAACCATCAGAGGAAACTTTGATGGTTTTTTTATTGAATTTTTTAATACTATTTTTGTTTTATGGAAATGAATAAATCTAAAGATCCTTTACACGGAATTACATTACAGCAAATTTTAGAAAAACTAATTGTTTTTTATGGTTTTGATACTTTGGGAGAGCTAATAAATATAAAATGTTTTAGAGAGAATCCCACATTAAAATCTAGTTTAACTTTTTTGCGTAAAACCGATTGGGCAAGAAAAAAAGTAGAAGAATTGTATGTAAAAACGTTGCCTAAGTTTTAAATAAAATCTTTAGCAATAAATAAAAAAATTAGAAATTATATTTTCCTCCTAAGTAAATATTTCTACCAGCAGCATTTATACCAGAAGCAAAATTTCTGTATTGAATGTCTAAAATATTTTCAACACCAGAATAAACCGTTAAAGAATTAAACGGTTTCACAGCCACTTTGAAGTTATAAGTTTGCCAAGCTGGCATTCCTTTTGCAGGAGCGTAAACTAAATTATCTTCTCCACTTGTTGAGTAATCTTCTAAATGTTTCTTGCCGTTGTATAACATGTTTAAATCAAGATTTAACCATTTATTCTCGAAATTGAAACCAGTTTTCCCGTAAATAGGAGGGATGTGATCTAATGGTTTTGAAGTATTGTTATTTTCAGATTTAACTCTTCCATATGTGTAATTGAAGTTTCCGTAGAATTTCAAATTTTCTAAAATGTTTATTTTAAGAGAGGTTGAGTAACCAAAAATTTCAGCTTTTCCTAAATTTTGATTTGCAACAACAGGTGTTGCTACTCCATTATAAATAACTGTATTTTCTCCGTTAAAATTAAATTTATCAGTTACAATAGCGTCAAATAATTGTGTGTAGAAAACGGTATTTTCAAATTCGAAAATTTTGTCGGTATAAAGCGTAATGTTGAAATCTCCAGTTACATTTTTCTCAGGTTTGATGTCAGGGTTAGGAACAACTAACGAAACACCTTTAGCAGATTCGAAAATTTTTGCTAAATCATCAACATTTGGTGTTCTAAAACCAGTTGCTACGTTAAAACTTACTCTTACATTTTTAGTAGAATTGTTGGTAATACCAGCTGCACCACTATAAGTAATATTTGTTTGATCAATATCAGAGAAAGGGAATGGGAAGTAAGTTTTATCCTTAAATTCGCTATGTAATTTTGCATAACCTACCCTGGCTCCTAAATTATAGGTAGTGTTTTTGGTAAGTTTAGAAAAGTAAGTAGCAAAAGCATCAGTTTTTAATGTAAAGTTTTTACCGTCAGGATATCTTGTGTTTGTTGGTGTTACAACTCCTGTTTTAATATCCGTAATACTAGCTGTCGATTTTAAATCGTCGTAAAAACCTTCAACTCCGTATAATAACTCACCTTGACCAATTTTTGCTTTTAAATCAGCGTTGATAGAATATACGCTTACTTTTTCAACTCTCGATTCTTCACCAGTTTTTCCGTGATTACGATTTATTCTACTTTCTTCAATATTTTGGTAGCTAGTACCAATTGTTAAATCACTATTTAAAATCGCTTTTTGTTTACTGAATTTATAACCAGCTAAAATTCTTTTCTGTGGGCCATAATTCCAAGTAGACGTTTTTAAATTACCATTACCTTTTAAATCAGTCAATCTATCATATCTAGGGATGTCTGTTGTAGTTGAGAATTGTAAGTTAAGATTGTGTTCAGTCGATTCATTTGGTTTGAACAATACTTTTTGCATTGCATTGTATTGTTTATAACCAGAAAATTTTTGTATTAAAGGATCATCATTTTTTACAATGTTATCTACTCCATTTACAGTTTCTATATAATATGGTCTTGCACCAAAAAAGTCGTTATGACCATTTTTCTTGCTTCCCATTTTCACATCGCCAAAATCGTTGTATGATATAGCAGTTAATGTCGCCCATTTGTTGCCAGAAAATCTGAAATCTCCATAACCTGATTTTTCTTCATTTGCAGTAGAATATCTTGTATTTAAGCTTCCAGAAAATGCTTTACCGTTATTTTGAGAAAGTAATAAAGGTCTTTTGGTAATTAAATTGATAGCTCCACCTAATGCGTCACTTCCAAATTGAGTTGAAGATGAACCAAAAAGAATGTCAGTACTTTCTAACATATTTTCATCAACCGAAAGTACATTTTGTAGGTGACCTCCACGAAAAATAAGGTTGTTCATTCTTACTCCATCAACAAGCAATAATATACGACTTGATTCTAAACCTCTAATTACAGGACTTCCACCACCTTGTTGTGATTTTTGAACGAATAGTTTTCCTGAATTAGAAAGCATGTCAGCAGTATTTTGGTAATTTCCAAATTCGATATCTTTTTGAGTAATAGACTCTATTGCTTGAGAGTTATTTTTCTTTGATTTTGTATAACGTTGCGATTCTATTTTTACTACTCCAAGTTGGTTAGCTGTTGTGGTATCTGTTTGTGAAAACCCAGCCATAGTAGCCGAAAGGGCTATAATAGATAATATTTTTTTCATCTTAATTTAATTAATTGTTTTGTAATACCAGTTCGATATAATTATAAAAAGAATAACTATATCAGACTGATTCCTAATATTCTATAAAAACAATTAATTAACAAGGCGGTTTATGGATAGTTAAAGCTATTTTATTTATATCTCCTTTAAAGCTATAAAAATTTGATTTTATTGATAGTAATTTGAAATCACTTTCAATTTTAAAATCATTATTGTTTAGCGTTGTGATAAAATGGAAAGTTTTATAAATT